>JAPKBZ010000215.1 GCA_028823175.1 Myxococcota bacterium | reverse complement strand
CCCGCGCGCTATTGGACGTCAATTCGAAAATTCCGTTCCAGAGATAATGCATAACGCAAGGGCGTTCTCGGTCTACGGCATTCAAGAGCACGCAATCTATTAGATTAGTCCCCCGACTCATTGAGGTTTTCTTCAATTAGAGGCCGCGGCTGGTGCCTGCCTTTCCTGGCCCTTCTCCGTCGCTTCAGGGTGTATGTCGACTAGTCGATACACAGTGTATGAGTGGCGAGAACGGAACTCCGCGAGGAAAGAAGGCGAAAAGCCATGGGTACCGATTCACGGAGCTGAACGGGAGCCATCCATTTAAGGACAGAGTTCCCGGTGGCTATGTGGCGTACCCGGCTCGGCGGCGCAGTGAAGGGGAAGTCATCTACTTCAACTTCGCATTGGCCCGGGAAATCGGGGTGATCCCAGCCGATCATCCAGACCAACTCACGACAGCGCTCTCCGAGGCCATCGAGCAGGCCTTTTCATTCGTCATTATCAATGAATACGATCGCCTCCACCCAGAGAACTACGCATCGGACGAGATCCTTCCCAATACCTACATGGCGACTCGTTATCTCCAGATGCAACACCCAGGTACACAGGGTTTCACTTCCGGGGACGGCCGCAGTGTCTGGGTGGGTTCGATTGAGAACGAGGGTGTTACTTGGGATGTTTCCTCTTGTGGAACGGGCGTCACCTGTCTTTGTCCGGCGACGGGACAGCAAAAGACCTTCTTTGAGTCGGGAAGTGCCACGGCGGACTATGGCTGCGGAACATCAACGGAGGAAGAAGGAATTGGTGCGGCGTTAACGAGTGAGATATTTCACTCGAACGGAATTGAAACTGAGCGGGTGCTGGCAGTGATTGCAACGCGAAGTGGTCAGTCGATCAATGTTCGCGCGGGAAAAAACCTCCTTCGCCCCGCGCACATGTTCATGTACCTGCGCCAAGGAGACCTCGCTCGGCTTGAGGCCGTCGTCGATCTCTTCATGGAAAGACAGGTTGCAAACGGAGACTGGCCCGAAGAATTCGCGATTCGTACCGGGACCCAGGCCGAGCGAAAGAGACGCTATCGCTATCTGGCCGAAAACATGGCGACCCTGTTTGCTCAAGTGACTGCGACCTTCGAAAGCGAATACATATTCTGTTGGTTGGAATGGGATGGCGACAACATTCTCGCAAACGGCGGGATCATCGATTACGGATCGATTCGACAATTTGGTCTCTATCACCGCAACTACCGCTTCGACGATCAGCCTCGCTGGTCGACTTCGATCCCCGAACAGAAGAAGAAGGCGCGTCACCTGGTTCAGTGCTTCGCGCAAATTCGTGACTACCTGATCGATGGAGAGCGCTCACCGCTCAGTACTTTCCGTAAAGATCCGGTGCTTACGAAGTTCGATCAGGAATTCACTTTGGAGCGCGATCGCCTCTTGTTGCGAAACATCGGCCTCACGGATGAGCTCCAGCAACTTGCCCTCAAGACTTTTCCGGATTTACTTGATGGCTTTCGCAAGGCCCATTCGCACTTCGAGCGCGCTCAGTCGAGTAGGGGCCCGCAGCCATGCGCTGACGGGTTGAGCCATGATGCAATCTTCAGTACGCGTGATCTGTTGCGCGAACTGCCGCATCTCTACATGGCGGATCCCACTCCAATCGATACCGAAAGCTTTATGGAGATCTGTACGAGTGACTACGCGTCGCCCAAAGATCGGCGTCTTACGCCTCACAGGAAGCGAATGGCACGCGCATTTCAGAATCGTTACTTGGCACTTCTCGAGGCGGTGGCGGTGGCCGAGGGTGCAGGCCGGAATGTTCAAAACTTGCTGGAAGAGGTTGCCCATCGCGCAAATCGGATCAATCGATTCGATCGAGCTACGGGGGATTCATTGGCGCACGGTACAACGGAGCTCGTGCGCAATCGGAAGCGATTGTCGAAGCTCGCGATGTACCGCGTGGTTCAGCAATACACCGAACTCCAATGTCAGAACCCGGACTCCGCGGGCAAGTGTAGCGAGCAGTCGCCACGTCTTCGCAACGCAGATGCGAAGCGAGTTCTCGACACGTTGATCGAGCTTCAGGAACAGTGCCGCCACGGGCTTTAGCTTGCGGCGCCTAGAACGCGACGGCTGTTCTCGGCAGGGTCGAATGGCACGCCTCACTAGTTCGAGTTTGAACCGGACCTGGGATCGGATACGCGGGCGGCGAT
>JAPKBZ010000214.1 GCA_028823175.1 Myxococcota bacterium | reverse complement strand
GGTCGTCTTCCGCTCCCAGAGCAGGCCCGTTTCTGGGTCTTCGACCGTCAAGCCATCCGCGCAGGGCGACGTTTCGTCCGTCACCACTCCAAAAGGTGTGAAGACCGTGCAGTAGGCGAGGTCGTCGCACCCGTTTGTGCCGTCCGGGTAGTTGTCAGAATGCACGGACTGAGGTTCATACTCATACACTTGAACTGCCAAGGCCTGTGAAGCAAGACCGCTGCCAGAACAAACTTCCGCATAATAATCCCCTTTCCGAGGTGAGTGAGTGTGGGCCCATTTCTGACAGGAACCGGCAGGAAAGAGGCAGGCAATCATTTATTGAATCGCATCAGGAAAATCGCCAGGGCGGGCTTATAGGGAGTCGTTCCGGGGTTGGGGGAGGAATAATTAGCTGGGGCGGCCGCTCATTCCCGCCAGGCGACTTGTTACTTCCTTTTCTTGTTCGTTCGTGAGATGCTCTTCTCTCTCGCCCTGGGCGATGGAGGAGGTTGTCCGTGGGAAGAAAAGAGACGTCGACGGGCAATCGGAGTTCCTGCCTTCGAGGCGTATGGATTGCGGTCATCTCTTTCCTGGCAGTGGGCTGTTACCCAGCCCCCACCCCGCTCTGCCCGCCTCTACCCGCCGTGTTGAATACGGGCTGGGATGAAGGAACCTCGACCCTCTACGTGTTCGGGGATCCCGACGACGACTGGTATGGGCATTCTTCCGTCTGGCAGGGTGGAGCCCTGGTGCCGTCAAGTTTCGTGGGCGTCGATCCCTCCTACTACCAGGGCTCAACGGTTGCGGGTCACTTCGATACGTTGCCGAATTCTGCCTGGATCAGGCCCATCAGCAACGCGCTCATCCACCAATGGAATTTTGAAATCGAATTCTGCCTCGAGCCCGGATTCAGCAACCCCCAACTCGATCTCGATATCCTGGCGCGCGACGGCGCGACCCTCTACCTGAACGGCCAACTGATCGGGGGACCCGGTGCAGGTGGCTGGTTTTTCCCCGGGACCCATGTCGCCACCCAAAATCAGTCTGATTTCGTGGCGGGAACGAATATTTTGCAAGTCGTTACCACGAACCCAAATTCCGACCCCAATACTATTCTTGACTTGGCGGGAGAGGTTACGGCGGATATTCCAATCGTCGATCTCAGTCTTGTCAAAACCGTCGACAATCCGTTGCCCGTACCCGGTGACTTGATCACCTATACGGTCGATGTCACCAATGCCGGCCCCGGGTTGGCCACGGTCATCTTCGTGCGAGATCTGCTCCCGGCCGGGCTGACCTATTCCTCGCATACGAATTCCCTCGGAGCCTACGACGCCGTGGCGGCTCTATGGCTGATTCCGCAGCTTGCGGCCTCCGCGACCACTAGCCTCTCCATCTCAGCGGTCGTCGATGCCGGTACTGCTGGCTTGACGATCCAGAATCAGGCAGAAGTAATTTTCTGCAGCCAGACGGATGTTGATTCCGTGGTCGCTAACCATGTGGGTACGGAAGATGATCAGGATGCGGTGGACCTGACCGTGCAAGCGCCCTTGCCGAGGATTGACCTGGGTATTACGAAGGGTGCCATTCTGCCCTTCCAATACGGCGCGATCGCGTCCTATAAAATACTCGTTGGCAACGCCGGCCCCGATCTCGCGATCGCGCCCCTGACGGTGACAGACATGCTGGCGGCGGGCCTGACCTATGACCATTACACGGAGCCGAATGGCACCAACGATTGGAGTTGTTCGGCGGTTGGCCAAATGGTGACGTGTGATTACAACGGCCCCGATGTTGCCGCCGGAGGATCTCTGTCGGTTCTTCGCATCTGGGTCAATATCGTCGATATCGACATGTGGACGGGGCAGAGCGACGAGGTGGACAACTGCGCGCGGACTGGACATTTCTCCGATTTCAATCCCGACAACGATATCAGTTGCACCGGTCCCATTGTGATCACGCCCTGATCCAATTCGGAGCGCCGATTAGGGATTCCCGAGCCGCTCTGCGGACGCCAAGGCCAAAAAAATCCAACTCCGAAAAGTCGCCGCGTTTGGCTGGGGAACGCGATTTATTCGGGGGTGCGGTAGTCGCTGTGGCGCACGCTGCTGTCCTCACCTCGCACTCGCAGGATGAGCACAGTTTCCCGGGATAGAGCGCTCATGAGCGCGACACTCGAGTTGTGGTCGTTGATCAGGCGGCCCGCCGCTGTGCCATCGCCATCGCCATCGC
>JAPKBZ010000036.1 GCA_028823175.1 Myxococcota bacterium | reverse complement strand
GCGCGTCTAGAGGAGCGCGTGGTGGAGGGGCGCGTGGTGGAGCCGGCGGGAATCGAACCCGCGACCTCCTGAATGCCATTCAGGCACTCTCCCAACTGAGCTACGGCCCCACGCGATCGCGGAGGCTACCCCGCTCGGCTCGGAGTGTCAAAGCTCTTTGTTCTCCCTGGCCGGAAATAGCTCTGCGCGTGGGGTATGCTGACTGCCCAGCCGGAGTGGCGGAATAGGTATACGCAGGGGATTCAAAATCCCCCGGTCGCAAGGCCGTGCGGGTTCGAGTCCCGCCTCCGGCACCAGAGCAAGGCTCGAAAATGACAAACGGTCCCCGATCTGGACCCCGAGCAAGGAGTCTCCAAGGATGAGAATTTTTACCCTTCGTGGCCCAGGGCGAGCCCTGGTACTGGCGGCGATTATCGCTCTGTTGGCACCGACCGTGGCGAGCGCTCAGATGCGCGAATTCACGGGCCGGATCGACCGCGTGAGCAAGAAGAAGATGATTGTCGACAACCGCATGGGAGACAAGGTTTCCTTTGTTCCCATCGAGACCACCGAGGTCACGGGCGAGGGTAAGGAGAAGTGGAAGGACCTGAAAAAGAAGGATTGGGTCACGGTCTCCTGGAAATTCGTCGACAAGCCGCGCAAGGCCTACAAAGTGAAGGTACTCCCTCCCCGCGAGGACTGAACCCGCGAGGGGTGAAAGCCCGAGCACGGGAGTCTGCGCCCTGGGGATCCGCCTCGCCGAACCCGGGTCGGTCGGATAGCGTATAGCCATGGCCTCATCGGACCCCCGCCTGCGCCCCGAGCAATTCGATCGCTATCGGCGGCATCTGAGTTTGCCCGAAATAGGGGTTGAGGGGCAGGCGCGGTTGCTGGACTCGAGTGTGCTCCTGATCGGGGCGGGTGGCCTGGGTTGTCCCCTGGCGCTCTACTTGGCGGCGGCCGGGGTGGGTCGGATCGGCCTCGTGGATGACGACGTCGTGGACTTGTCGAATCTTCAACGTCAGGTTCTCTACCAGACCTCGGACGTCGGTCGGCCGAAAGTTGAGGCGGCGGCCGAACGCATTCGGGGCTTGAATCCCGACGTCCGGGTCGATGTCTACCCACTGCGACTCGATTCGAGCAATGCGCTCGAAATCCTGGGTGACTACGATGTGGTCGTCGACGGCACCGATAATTTTCCCACGCGCTACCTCTCCAACGATGCCTGCGTTCTGCTGGGGAAGCCCAACGTGTACGGCTCGATTTTTCGCTTTGAAGGCCAGGCCAGTGTCTTCGATGCGCGGGTGGGGCCTTGCTACCGCTGCCTTTATCCGGAGCCACCGCCGCCGGGGACTGTGCCCTCTTGCGAGGAGGGTGGGGTCCTGGGCGTTCTGCCCGGCATGGTGGCCATCATCCAGGCGACGGAGACGGTGAAGCTTCTGACGGGAATCGGAGAGTCCCTGGCCGGGCGATTGCTGGCCTATGATGCCTTGCGCATGGAGTGGAACGAGTTTCGGTTGATGAAGGATCCCGAGTGCCCGGTCTGCGGAGATCATCCCACCGTGACGGAGTTGATCGATTACCAGGGATTCTGCGGCTTTGGGCCGGCCGATGAGGTGACGGCGCCGTTGGTGCAGGTTCGAGCGACCGAGGCGGAAGAGAGGCTCGGGAACCCGGATTCAGCGATGCTCCTGCTCGATGTCAGGGAGCCGGAAGAAGTCGCCCAGGCGAGCATCGAGGGCTCTGTCCCGATTCCCCTGGGCGAGATCGAGGCCCGGGTCGGTGAGATCGCGGATTGGCGGCAGCGGCCTGTGGTGGTCCACTGCCATCATGGGGGCCGCAGTGCCCAGGCGTGTCGGAAGCTCATCGAGTTGGGCTTCGAAGAGGTGGAGAATCTGGATGGCGGGATCGAAGCCTGGTCCCTCACCGTGGACGGCCGAGTGCCCCGTTACTGAAATGAATCCCCGGGCGGTGCGTGGGCACCTCCGGCAGGGAGAAAGGCAACACCCATTATGGCAAAGACAACGATTCCCGACCCCATCAAGCGCCGGCACCTGATCGAGCAGGATCTTGGAGAGGCTCAGTGCCTGGCCCTGGCGGATGCCTACGAGGCCGAGGGGCGAACCTTCGAGTCCCTCCAATTTCTCGAAAAGGCGGGCGCCAAAGAGCGCCTGACCGAACTGGTCGAGAGGGCTGTAGAGTCGGGCGACGCGTTCCTTTTGAAGCAACTCTCGGATCTCTTGGGCGAGGATCCGGGTACCCAGCGCTGGTCCTCCTTGGCCGAGGCGGCCGAGCGTCAAGGGCTTGGGCGCTACGCCGAAATGGCCCATCGCCACGCGCGTAGCAGCGAGGAGTAGCGCAGGAGGCTCCGGTTCTGGGTTGGCACCCGAACGAAACCCTTCGCCTCGCGATCCCCCATGCAACAGACCGAGATTCGTATCGAGAACGCCCGTTCCCACAACCTGAGGGGCGTGAGTTGTTCGATTCCCCTGGGCTCGTTGACTGTGGTCACCGGAGTTTCGGGTTCGGGGAAGTCCAGCCTGGCATTCGACACGCTTTATGCCGAGGGGCAGCGCCGCTACGTCGTTTCACTTTCGACCTACGCGCGACAATTCCTCGAGCGTCTGCCTCGGCCCGAAGTCGATCGCATCTCCAGTCTGCCGCCGGCGATCGCCATCGAGCAACACAATAGGGTGAGCAACGCGCGGAGTACGGTGGGTACGGCCACGGAACTTCTGGATCACTTACGGCTGCTCTACGTCCAGGTGGGTCGAACGCGTTGCCCGGATTGCGATCTGCTCGTCGAAAGTGGGGACGTGGTCTCCATCGCCCAGAGGATCGCGGCCCGGTTTTCAGGGCAGGCGATTTTGCTGGGTATTTCTCTCGAGCCCGGCGAGCAGGAGCCTCTGCCGGAGCTGCGCGACCGACTCGCCCGGGAAGGGTTTACCCGGGTTGTCGACGCCGAGGGAAAGGTTTTCGACTGGGTTGAGGTCCCCGAGGAGGCACTCTCCGCCCGGCTCGCCGACGGATTGTTGCTGATCGATCGTCTGGTTCTCGGGGAGGTTGCTCCTTCTGATGCCGGATCCGATGACGCGCTGGTGCGTCTCTCCGAGGGGGTGGCCAGCGCGTTTGCTCGGGGAGGGGGGGAGGTCTGTGTCCTCCTGCGCGGTGCCCCTAGCGCGGAAGCAACGCGGTTTAAGCGAGGGTTTAGTTGCGAAGGGTGTGGGCGCGGTTTTCCCGATGTGGACCCGGCGCGGCTGAGCTTCAATAGCCCGCTCGGGGCCTGCGCTGAATGCCAGGGGTTTGGCCGTCGGGCGGAGATTGACTGGGAACGCGTCGTCCCCGACCCCCTGCGCAGTTTGGCGGATGGAGCGATTGCCCCGTTCGCCACGCCCATGGGTAAGGGGATGCAACGGGATTTGATGGCGGCGTGTGAAGCCATGAGCGTGCCCACGGATATTCCCTTTGAGAGGCTGCCCGAGACAGCCCGAGACTGGGTGTTCGCCGGCGACGAGGAGAATTGGTACGGGGTCCAGGGCTTCTTCGATTGGCTGGATGGGCGACGCTATAAGGTGCAGTCGCGGGTCTTGATCGCCCGCTACCGCCGCTTCGTTCTCTGTGAGGAGTGCGGGGGCTCACGACTTTGCGCCGATGCCCGGAATGTCGAGGTGGACGGTCGGCATCTGGGAGATCTGGCTCGCCTCGATGTCGAGTCTCTCGCCGCCTGGCTCGGGGATATTCCACTGGGCGCCGCCGAGCTTGAACGTTCTCAGAGGGTGCTCGAACTGCTACGGACACGCTTGGCGACCGTCGAGGCCGTCGGACTTGGCTACATGGGGCTAGACCGACAGATGCGCACTCTGTCCGGGGGCGAGGCCCAGCGAATCCAGTTGGCGACGGCGCTGGGAGGGGGGCTCACCGCTTCGCTCTATGTCCTGGATGAGCCGTCTATCGGATTGCATAGCCA
Organism: Myxococcota bacterium; assembly: GCA_028823175.1. Lineage (GTDB taxonomy): Bacteria > Myxococcota_A > UBA9160 > UBA9160 > UBA4427 > JAZXM01. The sequence continues at coordinate 37,752 of JAPKBZ010000036.1, read as the reverse complement.
GGACATGCAGCGACTGCTGGCGGTTCTCCGGGCGATTCGTGACCAGGGCAATACCGTCGTGGTCGTGGAGCATGCGTTGGCGGTCCTGAACGCGGCGGATCACGTGATCGATCTCGGGCCCGGAGCCGGAAGCCAGGGGGGGCGATTGATGGCCGAGGGTTCCCTCGATTCGATTCGGGCGAGCGCGGATTCGCCCACGGGCAGGCTCTTGCGCGGGGAACTCGATCGGGATCTGCCGGAGATCGCTGCGCGCGCCTTCACCCCGGTGGGTCGACTCCGAATCGTCGGTGCCCGGGAGAGGAATCTCCAGAACCTGACCGTGGAAATTCCTCTGGGTGGCCTGGTGGCGGTGACGGGTGTTTCGGGAGCCGGGAAATCGAGTCTCGTAGACTCGGTTCTCGTGGGCAACCTCGTCTCGGGGCGTCCGGGGAGGGACGGCCCCGGCGACTGTGATCGCATCGAGGGGCGAGAGGATCTCGCGGGCGTGGTGGTCGTGGATCAGACGCCAGCCGTCCGTAGCCCGCGCTCGAATCCAGCGACGGTTTCGAAGGCCTTCGACGGGATTCGCCAACGCTTTGCGGCCACCCGGGAGGCCCGGGCGCTGGGGGTCGGACCCGGCTGGTTCTCCTTCAATGTGCCGGGAGGTCGTTGTGATGTCTGCGAGGGGTCGGGGGAGACCGTCATCGATATGCAGTTTCTCGATGATGTGCATGCACCCTGTGATGCCTGTGGGGGACTTCGCTATCGGCGGGATGTGCTCGGGGTGAAACTCGACGGCCGTTCGATTGTGGATGTTCTCGGCTTGACGATCGACGAGGCGCTCGAGGCCTTCGCTGAGGAGTCAAAGATCAGATCCAAGCTGGAACCCTTCAGCCGGGTCGGTCTTGGCTACTTGACCCTCGGGCAGCCGCTTTCGACTCTTTCAGGGGGCGAGCACCAGCGGGTACGCCTGGCCCTTGCCCTCGGGGAGCCGGGCCGGGGCATGCTCTATGTGCTGGATGAGCCCACCACCGGGCTGCACGCGGCGGATGTCAGGGTATTGCTGCGTTGCTTCGATGAGTTGATCGCGGCCGGCGGCAGTGTCCTGGTGGTGGAGCACGACCTCGACGTCATTCGGCGAGCGGACTGGGTAATCGATTTGGGGCCCGGCGGCGGACCCAACGGCGGAAGGATCGTCGCCGAGGGGCCGCCGGCGAGCTTGTCCACCCATGCCGGTTCACTCACCGGTCTGGCGCTTGCCGAGGCTTTCGAGTCGACGCCGATCTAGCCCGCCTAGCGGCCCCGGCGCCTTTCGAGTGCGTATTCGCGTATTTTTGAAGCGTCTGGCTTCGAGCTTTTAGGCCTGCCGCTTGCTCGGGTACCGCTGGGCTTTTCGGCGCTGGCTGAAGATCCGCTTGTCGTGCTCTCTTCGGAGTTCACGCTCGAGCTTGTCGATCACGGAATCGGCGACCTGGCGGGGGGTGGGGAGCCCATCGGCATGTGCGGCCAACTGAGTTTGTTTTCCGTTGACGTGGCCGTGGCATTTGACGTCTCGGCCACTGGGTTCGATGCTGAGTTCGTAGTGATCGGTTTCAGGAAACTCGGAAGCTACATGAAGGCAGCGGGTTTGAAGATGGTCGTGGACTTCGGGATCGTTCTCAAGTCCCTTCCAGTGAATGAGGATGTTGATTTCGGCTGTCATGGCGTTCCTCCGTTTTTGCCTTTTGGGGCAGTGGAAAAACCGGGCAGGCGGGAGACTCCTGAGAGGGGTCGACCGAGAAGCCGAAGAAGCTTCCAGCCTGCAAAAACCACGTAGGAAAAATTACGTAGGAAAAGCGAATGCGAAAATCGAGCATCGGATACGAGGAGTGAGAGCGGATGAAGGAGTACAGCGGCCGTCCGTTGCGGGGGTGTCGGCCAAGAGGGGGGCTGCCCTGAGCAACCCGGATCAGTTGTTCGTTGGCACCAGTCGCTTCCATCACTCAAAAATGAGTATACCACAATCGGGCTTGGACTTCTCCGCCAAGTTGGATCCATTCCCCGTCGCGAAACTCGTGCAGCATTGAGGCAACTCCACACGGCCTTTGGCGGCGGGGGACGGGAATCGAACCCGCCCAGAGCGTGGCGACACGCTCCACACTCGATTTGAAGTCGAGGCCGGGCACCAGCCACGGAAACCCCGCCGCCATGAACACTAGCGCTTCCCCCTCCGTGAGTTCGTGAAAGGGAGAACGCTGTTTTTCTACTGGGATAGTTGAGGGTCTCCACGTGCGGTTGTTCCGGGGTAGTGTCTGCTCGTGGATACATACTCGCTTCGCGACGTGGCGCGAATCCTGAAAGTATCGCCGGCCCGCTTGCGTTACTGGGAGCGCACGGATCTGGTCAAGTCATTGGCCAAGGTCGAGTCTCGCGCCGAGTTTGAGTTTCGAGATCTGGTTTGTCTACGCGGGATTCTTTCCCTGCTCGAACAGGGCGTTCCTCTGCGTCGGATTCGCCGGAACGTGGAGGTTCTTCGCGAACGCTTGCCCGAGATGGACGATCCATTGGGATCGTTGCGTCTCTGGGCCGAGGGCTCCGAGCGCGTCGTGGTTCGTCACGAGGGGGTTCTGATGGAACCCGATGGGCAGGCGGTCCTCGAATTCAGTTCGCTGGTTGCTACTGAAGTCCCGGTGACCGAAATCAGCGGCGGTCAAGTGACATCGAAACTTCAGACGGCGGAGGACTGCTTTGCTCGTGGCTGTCGTTTGGACTCCGACGCCGAAACTTTTGCTGAAGCCATCGATTGCTACCAGGAAGGGATTCGCCTGGTTCCGGATTTTGCGGACTGTCATTGCAACCTGGGTGCAGTCTATTACAACCAGGGAAACCGAGACCCCGCACGCGTTTCTTTTGTGCGCTGTCTCGAGATCGAGGCCGGTCACGTAGAAGCTAATTTCAATCTCGCCAACCTGCTGGAGGAAGAAGGGGACGACGAGGGAGCTCTTCTCCACTATCGGTCGGCCTTCGCTGCTGACCCTCTCTACCCCGACCTTCACATCAATATGGCGCTTCTCTACGAGAAGATGGGGCGAATCGAGCAAGGCCGTCGCCATTGGCGGCGCTACCTGAAGCTCGATGATTCCGGCCCGTGGGCGGAAGTGGCCCGAAGGCGCATCGAACAGTCCAAGACTTCGAACGACTGACCGATGGCCAGCCGAGGGGCATGCTCGCCCGAGGGTCAGTCGTCGCTTCGCGACGCGATATGTTCGCCGTAGGCCTTGGACTCCATCAGGCCGTTGAATTGAGCGGCATCATCGATACGAATGCCGATCAACCAGCCCCCGTGGTAGCAATCCTCGTTGACGACTTCGGGCGCATCTTCGAGTTCCGAATTCACTTCGACGATTTCGCCAGAGACAGGCATGCAGAGATCGGATACCGCCTTGACCGATTCGATGACTCCAAAAGCTTGGCCCGCCTGAAATTTTAAGCCCGGCTCGGGTAGTTCGACGAAGACCACGTCACCGAGTTGTTGCTGGGCGTAGTCGGTGATGCCGATCCGGTAGAGGCCGTCGCCGGACTCCCGGACCCACTCGTCGTCCTGGCTATAGCGGTTTTCGTCGGGAAGGCTGAACTCGGGCAAGGGGCTGCTCCTTGTGGGGTGCTGAATTAGTCAGGACGGATCGTTGGGGCTATGGCGAGCCCGGGTCGGTCTCTTGTCAGGAATTCTTGCTGAAGGGTGTAGTGACAATACGTGCTTTTACGTTTTTCTTGCGAATCTCAATGGCCAGCTCGGTGCCCGGGGCCGCATTCTCGGGGGGAACGTAACCGAGACCGATCGAGGTTCCGAGGCTGGGCGAGGGGGCGCCGGAAGTGACCCGGCCGACCTGGCGGCCCCCCGAAACGATGGGGTAGTCGGCACGCGCGATACCGCGTTCGAGGAGTTCGAAGCCTACGAGTTGCCGGCTGCGCCCCTGTTTTTCGCGCGCCTCGATGGCTTCGTGGCCGATGAAACCGCCTTGTTTGCGCTTGACGAAACGTGCCAGCCCAGCCTCCAGGGGGGAGGTGGTGTCATCGAGCTCGTGGCCGTAAAGGGGCAGGGCAGCCTCCAGGCGTAGGGTATCCCGGGCCCCAAGCCCGGCGGGTACGAGACCGTCTGCCTGCCCGGTCTCGAGCAGGAGGTCAAAGAGAGCTCGGCTGACCTCGGCGGGTAGGTAGATCTCGAACCCGTCAGAGCCGGTATAGCCCGTCCGAGAAATCAGGACGGGTCCCGCCTGGGTGGTGTAGGCGGAGAAACGGAAGCGCCCGAGAGCGCTGGGGTTGGGTTCTTCGCCCGCATGGCAGAGGCGATCGAGTAATTCGGCGCTCTTCGGCCCCTGGATGGCGAGGAGGCCGGTTTCGCTGCTGCGATCCCGAATTTCGCTTCCCGGCACGAGGCCGTCGCGAATCCAATCTCGATCCTTTTCGATATTCGAGGCATTGACGCAGAGCATGAACTCGCTTGGGCCTTCCCGGTAGACCGTGACATCGTCGACGCAGCCTCCGTCGCTGTTGCAGAGCAGCCCATAGCGGACCTGACCGACTTCCAACGTATCCACGCGGCAGGTCAGGAGCCGTTGGGCGCTCTCCAGGGCAGTCTTGCCCGAGAGGTGGATTTGTCCCATGTGGGAGACGTCGAAGAGCCCGGCGGTTTCGCGCACAGCCCGATGCTCGTTCTTGATGGAGTCGTACTGCACGGGCATCGCGAAGCCCGCAAAGTCCACCATGCGCGCGCCGAGTTCGACGTGGCGTGCATAGAGGGGTGTACGCCGGGTTTCGCTCATACGTTCTTGCGGTTGCGGTAGGCGAGAAGCGTATTTCGGAGCAGCATGGTGATCGTCATGGGCCCGATGCCCCGGCGAGACGGGGTGATGATGCCCGCGCGCCCCATTGCGGCGTCGAAATCCACGTCGCCGACCAGTTTTCCATCGACCTCGCTGACACCGACGTCCATCACCGCTGCGCCCGGTTTGATCCAGTCCGCCTGGACCATCCGGGGCTGGCCCACAGCAGCGACGAGGATATCGGCTTCTCGGCAGACGGCGGCCAGATCCCGGGTTCGGGAGTGGCACATGGTGACCGTCGCGTTGCGCTGCTGGAGGAGCAGGGAAATCGGCTTGCCGACGATGTTGCTGCGGCCGATTACCACCGCATGGGCGCCCTCCAGGGGCACCTCGTAGTGATCGAGCACCGCCATGATTCCCAGCGGAGTACACGAGACGAGTTCAGCGGTTCCGGCCATCAAGCGCCCCGAGGTCGTGGGGTGAAGGGCATCGGCATCCTTGGCTGGGTCGACGGCCTCGGCGACGACCGCCGGAGAAATCTGCTTGGGGAGGGGGAGTTGGACGAGAATGCCGTCGATTCCGTCGTCGGCGTTGAGTCGGTCGATGAGGGCCAGGACTTCGTCCTGGGAGGTCGCCTCTGGGAGCATGTGTTCGACCGACTCCATTCCGACCCGGCTACAGGCGCGTTGCTTGCCCTTGATATAGGAGCGGCTTGCGGGGTCGTCGCCGACGAGGACCACGGCCAGGCAGGGCGGCCGATGGCCAGCCTGGGTAATTTTGGCGACGGATTCGGCGAGATGGCCCCGGACTTCGTTGGCCAGGGCCAGGCCGTCGAGCACCTGAGTCTGGATCGGGGAGGCGGTGGTGTCGCTTGTGGTCATGGAAGCTCCGGAGCCGGGACACGGCGGTGGCCGAGCAAGGCGGCTTGGGTTGGGGAGGGGTGCGCCCCTCTGAGAGGGACCGGGCGGGCAGGGCGTGCCCTAAGCGGCGCTCTGTTTGCTTGCCTTCTTCGAGGTTCCCTTGCTGCCCTTGTCCTTCCCCTTGTCCTTTTTCTTGTCCGTGCTGGAGGATTCCGAGGGAGCGGAGGATTCGCTCGTGCTTTCGTCGCTGGAGCCGGAGCTCTTCGATGAGTCCTCGGACTTCTTGCTGTCCGCGTACCCGTCCGCGTACCAGCCTCCGCCCTTTAGGACGAAGGAGCTGCGCGAGATCAGCTTGGTGACTTTCCGGCCCTTGCACTCCGGGCAGGTCTTGACCGGGGCGTCCGACATGCGCTGCTCGCGCTCGAATTCATGGCCGCATTTGGTGCACTCGTATTCGTAGATCGGCATTGCGCCTCTTTTTTTCTAGGCTCGTTTTGACGGCTTTTCGGTGGAAAGCTTGCGGCCGGTGGTTCCTTGGGAGCTCATTTCCCCGGGGATTACTCGCCTCGGCTCGGGCATCGTTTTTATCTCAATCCCGCGTCGCCTGCCAGAGAGGCGAGGCGAGTTGCGAGTTGTGCGGGGTCGCCGCGGGCCCTGACCCGCTTGCGGCGGCCCCGGGCCCCGGGGTCGAGATCGACCGCCGACCTGGGCAGCCCCAGGGCTTCGGCAAGGAGCGCGATACAGGCCCGGTTGGCCTTACCCTCGACGGGGGGGGCTTTCACCGCCACCCGCAGCGCGTCGCCGTGGGCGCCGCCGACCCGTTCGGAGCGCGCCCGAGGCGTCACGTGGATCCAAAAACCCGCCCAATCCCGGCCGGTTTCGACCCGGAAGGCCGGGGCTTCGGGGCGTTCGCTCAAAGCTGGCTCCCCAGGGCCACCTAGTCGTCGCCCGAGAGCTCGCGGGAGCGCGCGGTCGCGGCGGCCACCGCCCGCCCGAGGGCTCCGCGCAGGTCGCCCTGATCGAGCTGTGCCAGACCCGCCAGGGTGGTGCCCCCGGGAGAACTGACCTGGGCCCTCAACTCGGCGGGATCCCGGCTGTCCTCGAGGGCAAGTTTGGCGGCGCCGAACGCGGTCTGGCGGGCGAGCTGCAGGGCAGCCTCCCGGGGCAGGCCCTGTTGAGTGCCGGCGTCGGCCAGCGCTTCGAGAAAGAGGAAGAGGTACGCGGGGCCACTGCCGGACAGGCCGGTCACCGCGTCCATGAGGCCTTCCTCGGGGGCGCGCCAGGTCGTTCCCACTGCGGCGAAGAGCGCCTCGGCGAGGCCGAGATCGTCCTCGCTGGCGGCGGAATTCGGGCACAGAACGCTGGCCCCCGCCCCCACCAAGGCCGGGGTATTGGGCATGGTTCGGATGACCCGGGCGCCGTCGGGCAGCGCCTTCTCGAGGGCGGAAATACGGATGCCCGCGGCGATTGAAATCCAGAGGGGCCTGCCGAGCTCGGGCGTGTCGGCGAGTCCCTCGAGTACCGGCGCCACCACCCCGGGCTTGACGCTCAGGACGAGGACATCGCTTTGGGCCAGCAAATCTGCATTGTCGGAGAAGGTGCGCGCTCCGACGCTTGCTTCGAAGCCGCTGCGTTGTTCGGCCGAGAGATCGGCACCCCCCAGGCGCTCGGGGGCAACGCCCGCGGCCCGCAGGCCTCCGGCCAGGGCCCGGGCCATGGCGCCGCAGCCGATGAAGCCGATCCGGTGGGTTTCCAGGGGGTGGGTCATGCGGTTCTCCCGTTCAAGGCACGGTTTTTTCAGGCGAGCCGGGGGAGGGCGGGGGCGTGCGCTCCCCGAATAGATCCGTTCCCACGCGAATGAGGGTGGCCCCCTCTTCGATGGCGACTTCAAGGTCGCCCGACATTCCCATGTTGAGATGGCGCAGGTGAGCGCCTCCCTCCTTGGGCCCCAGGGTATCGCGCAGAGCGCGCAGGCGCGCAAAGGTTTCCCGGGCTTGCTCGGGGTCGGGGTCGGGGGCCGGCATGGTCATCAGGCCCACGACTCGAAGATGTGAGAACTCCGCGCAGCTGGCCAGGAGATCCGGGAGGTCGGCTTCCGGGCAGCCCGATTTGCTCGACTCCCCGCTCAGGTTGACCTGGAGGCACGCGTCGACGACGAGCCCCTGATCCCTGGCCCGGCTCTCGAGGGCGCGGGCGAGACGGGGGTTGTCCACGCTGTCCACGGCGTGGAAGAGCCCCGCGGCCGGGCCTGCCTTATTTCTCTGGAGGTGGCCGATCATCCGCCAGGTCGGGGCCGGGGCCCGTGTCCGCCGGTCGGCGAAGTGGGCGGCCAGCCGCTCTTCCAGCTGCGGCCGGGTTTCCTGTGCGGCTTGGACGTAGTTTTCGCCGAGTTGGGTCAGGCCCGCGCAGACGGCTGCTGCGATGCGGTCGAGGGGTTGTCGTTTACACGCGCCGACCAGGGTGATTTCGGAGGCTTCCCGGCCCGCCCTTAGGCAGGCCTCCTCGATGCGCGCGCGAACCGCGAGGAAACGTTCGCTGGCCTCGGCGAGGCATCCGGGGTCGATGACCCTGCTCATGACGGGTTCCGTTCGGGGGCCTCGACTTCGGCGGGTAGCGAGCCTGCGGCCGCCCGTGCGAGGAGTGCCCGGGTCTCGTCCATGGGCAAGCCGATCACATTGGACTCGCTGCCCTCGACCCGGGTGACGAAGCGCCGTCCGCCTCCCTGGAGCGCGTAGGCGCCGGCTTTGTCCAACGACTCCCCTGTGGCTACGTAGGCTTGGATCTCGTCGCGCTTGGCGGGTCGCATGACCACCTCGGAGATGACCGCCTGGGAGAGGATGCCTCCGCCATGGGCGTCGACCACGGCTACGCCGGTCACGACGCGATGCGTTCGGTTCGTCAGACGCTCGAGCATTGCGATGGCGTCGTCCTCGTCCGCGGGCTTACCGATGATATCGGCATCCAGAACCACGACGGTGTCCGAACCCAGGACCCAGCGCCGCTGTCCCTTGGGCAGGTCTCGCGCCACGGCCAAGGCCTTGCCCTCGGCGAGGCGGGTGACCAGGGCCTCGGGTGCCTCATCGGGCAGGGCGCTTTCGTCTATATCCGGGACATGGATTTCGAACTCGAGCCCCATCTTGCCGAGGATCTCCCGCCGGCGCGGCGAACTGCTCGCGAGGACCAGGGTTCCGACGGGTAGGGGGACCGGAGCAGGCTGCGCGGACGGGCCAGAAGCGGATGAGGGCGGAGAGGTCATGCTGGGCAGGCTTTCCCGGGCGGATTCGCTTGGGGTTGCGGGAGGGTCACTCGGGCGACGAGGCGTTCAGTTTCCACTGCACCGCCTCGCTTCCCGTCGAGGAAACTCGGCCCTCGGCCTCGAGCTTGATGAGGTGGGACGTCACCGACTGCCCGGCGGCGGCGTGCAGGCTTTCCGGGTAGGCGGCGTAGACGATTTTGACGATTTCTGGAACGCGTTCGGCACCGGTCTCCAGGGCCGCGAGGATTTCGCCCTCGCGCTCAAGGCGATGGGCAAGATATTGGCGGATTTTTCCGCACGCATCGCTGACCAGTGGCCCGTGGGCGGGAAAGATGACCGAGGGCTCCAAGGCCAGAAGGCGCTCGAGGGAGGCCATATAATGCCTGAGGTTGCCGGTCTTCGCGGGAATAATGGTGGTGCCGACGCCGAGGACGTTGTCCCCCGTGAAGAGACCCGACTCCTCTTCCAATAGGAAGCACATGTGATCAGGGGCGTGCCCCGGCGTGTGAAATCCGCGCAGGGTGGCTCCCTCTGTCTCGATCACGCAGCCATCGCTGATTTCGCGAAGAGGAAATGAGTAGGGCGCATCGAACGCTTCATGCGGCATTTTGCTGACGGGGACCGGGCCCATTCGATCGAGCACGGACTGGACGCCCCCGATATGGTCCGGGTGGCCGTGGGTGAGAACGATTTCTTGAAGCTCCGTGCACCCCGAGACGTTCATGGCTCGCTCCAGCACCGGTAGGTATTCCTCGCGGCCACCGCCTGGGTCCAGGAGGATCTGGCGCTCGCCGGTTCCCACCAAGTAGGAATTTGTTCCCGGCCCGGTGAAGGCGCTTGGGTTCTGGCCGAGGGCCGTCACGACCCGGCTCGACCAACGTTCGAGATCGGGCATCTCCATCCCGAGAATGAGGGGGGGGCCCTGGCCCGCTTCCGTCGAAGTCGTCAAAGCTCTGTCCTCCTGCTGGTATCGATCCGTACTTATTGTCCGGCGACGGTCATCTGGCCGACGCGCAGCGGCGGTGCCGCTGATCGACTTCGCCAGACGAGTTCCGACCCTACCGCGTCGATCCCCAGAAGCATGTCTCGGAAATTGCCCGCGATGGTGATCTCTTCGACGGGGTGCGTGATTTGGCCAGCTTCGATCCATAGGCCACTGGCGCCCCGGGAGTAGTCCCCGGTAATGGGGTTGAAACCCATTCCGATGAGTTCGGTGACCAGAAGCCCCTTTTCTGTGTCGGCAATGATTTCGTCCAGAGTTCCTTGGCCGGCTTCGATCCAGAGGTTGGTGGTGCCCACCCCGGGGCCGCTGCCCGCCCCCCGTGAGGCATTCCCGGTCGAGGGCAGACCGAGCTTGCGGCCCGAGTAGCTGTCGAGAAGCCAGGACTCGAGGCGTCCGTCGTCGACGAGCACATTGCGCCGGGTCGGGAGGCCTTCACCGTCGAAGGGCTTACTCCCCAGGCCGCCCGGCAAGCGCCCATCGTCGATAACTGTGACGGCACTCGAGGCGATGCTTTGGCCCATGCAGCCGGCAAGAAAACTCGATTCTCGATAGATCGAGTAGCCGCTGAGGCAGCCTGCCAACTGTCCGAGCAGGCTTGGTGCGGTGAGACTGTCGAAGATGACCGGCACCTCGCAGGTCGGGACCGACCGCCCACCGAGGCGTCTGATCGCGCGCTCGGCTGCCTTGCGTCCGACCGCTGCCGGATCTTCCAGTCCGGCGATCTGGCGGCTCACTGTCATCCAATAGTCGCGCTGTTTGTTTTCGCCGTCGCTGGCCAGGGGTTGGCTGAAGAGCGAATGGTAGGCACTCGAGTAGCCGCCCTGAAACCCCCGGCTATTGTGGTAGATGATTTCGGAGAAATCCGATGCGGCTTCGCTTCCCTCGGAGTTGTTGATGCGTGGGTCGACTTCGCGGGCGGCGGACTCCGCCCGACGGGCATCCTCGATTCGGGCTTCAACGCTCACATTGCGATCGCTGGCCTTCATCAGTTCGAGGTCGGGGATGTCCTCGGCAAATCCGTCTTCGGGGAGTCCGGCGTGGGGGTCGGCCGCGGTGGCCCGGGCCAGGGCCACTGTCTCCTGGGCCATGCGGTCGATGGCCTCCGGGTCTAGATCACACGTTGAGGTCACGGCGCTCGAGAGGCCGGCCTCCTGGGCGACAAGAGCTCGTATGCCAAGGCAGCGCTCGTTGGCGCGCTTCACGTGCTCGATTTCCTCGTTCCGAACCTTGACTTCTTGGGAGTCCGAACGGACCAATACGGCGTCCGCTTGGCTTGCACCCGCCTTGCGAGCCCCCTCGATGGCCCTGGCGACGAGTTCGTGGTCACTAGCGTTTTGCGGGCTGCTCATCCCTCGGTTCCTCCAACGATCAGGTCGTCGATGCGGACAGTCGGAAGCCCCACGCCGACCGGGACACCCTGGCCGTCCTTGCCGCAAGTGCCGACGCCCCGGTCGAGTTCCAGATCGTTCCCGATGCGGCTGACCCGAGTGAGGACATCCGGTCCGTTGCCGATCAGGGTGGCGCCTTTGACCGGAGCGCCCACCTGGCCATCTTCGATCAGGTAGGCCTCGCTCGCGCTGAAGACAAATTTTCCGCTGGTAATGTCGACTTGCCCGCCGCCGAATGAAACCGCGTAGAGGCCTCGGTCGACGGACTTGAGGATTTCTTCGGGATCATCTTGACCGGCCAGCATGAAGGTATTGGTCATGCGGGGCAGGGGCATGTGGGCGTAACTCTCTCGCCGGCCGTTGCCCGTGGGCTCCATACCCATCAAGCCGGCGTTGAGGCGATCGTGCAGGTATCCGACGAGGATACCGTTCTCGATCAGCACATTTTGGCGGCTGGGCGTTCCCTCGTCATCGATGTTGATGGATCCTCTCCGTTCGGGCAGAGTTCCGTCGTCGACCACGGTGACCCCTTCCGAGGCGACGCGTTGGCCGAGCTTGTCGGAGAAGGCTGAGGTCTTCTTGCGGTTGAAATCGCCTTCGAGGCCGTGCCCGATAGCCTCATGGAGAAGGATTCCGGGCCAGCCTGGGCCCAACACCACGTTCATGCTGCCGGCAGGGCAGGGGATGGAGTTGAGGTTGAGTTTCGCCACGCGCACCGCTTCGTCGACCATTCGCTTCCAGTTCGAGGGCTCCATCAGGCGGTCGATGGGATAACGCCCGCCCATGCCCTCGTAGCCGACCTCGCGCTTGTCGCCATCGGCTGCAATGACCTGAATATTGAGCCGGACAAGGGGCTGAATATCGGCACTGAGCCGTCCATCGCTCGAGGCCACGAGGATGCGCCGGTGCTGGGTAATGACGCTGGCCATCACCTGCTTTACGCAGGGGTCGAGGGCCCGGGCGTAGCGGTCGATTTGATCGAGTAGAGCCACCTTTGTCTCCACCGGCGTATCGGTGGGTGACTCTTCCACGGGGTAGAGGTTTCGCTGGGCGCGTTCCCCGCCCAGGGCGATCGCCTGGCTCCCACCATTCTGGTCTGAGATGGCACGCGCCGTGCCGGCGGCGATCTGGGCGCTGTCAATGCTGATTTCGTCTGAGTGTGCGTAACCCTGGCGCTCTCCCGATTGGGCGCGGACGCCGACTCCCTGGTCGAGGTGGCGACTGCCGTCCTTGACGATGCCCTCTTCGAGAGAAACCGAGTCCTGGGTCGTGTACTCGAAGTAGGCGTCTGCGTAATCGACTCGGCGCTCGAGGGCGGTTTCGAGGGTGGCCTCGAGACTCTTCTCGTCCACGCCAAATCGATCCTTGAAAAAGGAGAGGGACTCTTCTCGGGTCCCTTCACTCGTCCTATCGGTTGTCATGAGCGGAACACTCCATTGCGGTTGTAGCGAGATTTATCTCGAACTGGTGCGGGGCGCGTGCCCGGGTCAGCTTAGCGGGCTGCGGGCGTGCAGGGAAAGCGCAGGGCGAGATGAATACGAGGTTCTCTCGAGCCCCGGCAAGCGTATCCTCACTCAGCCGGTTTGGTCGGCGGGGACCCGGGCAGAGGCGATCAGGGTGGCGGGCAGATCTCGTTCTCGGCCCAGGGATTCGCTTTGTTCTACGTGGATCTCCAAGAGTCCCGCGTCGCTGAGCCAGCCCTCGACGGTCTCGCTCGCGAATCCCCGCCAAACGACGCCCAACTCCTGCTTCATCCAGTCGAGGTCGTGGCTTACGAAATCGACTGCCACGAGCAGGCCCCCGGGCCGGATGATTCGGGTCATTTCGCGAATGACGTCTCCGGGCGAGGCAACGTAGTGAAGCACCATATGGGCGAAGGCCGCGTCGACCTCGTCGTTCTCCATGGGAATTGCCTCGGCCTCGCCTCGGCGCAGTTCGACCTGGCCGCCGGAGGGGAAAATCTCCGAATTGACCTTGCTGCGCGCCGCTTCGAGCATTCTGGCCGACTGGTCGATTCCGATCACGTTGAGTCCAAGGCGGGCCAGCTCACACGCGAGGATTCCGGTCCCGGTGCCAATATCCGCCACCTTGAGCCCCATCGGGACCAGACGACTGATGGCTCGGGCCCGCAGAGCCGTATCGTTGAAGACTGTTCGCAGAGCGTCCCAGTCGGGGCCCACGGCATCAAAAAAATTTCTCGGCTGTGCGCTTCGGGCGGCAATGACTCGGCGCAAAAGCGTGGTATCGCGCTCGGTGGTGGGGTCGGAGGCGAGGCCTTTCTCGACGAGATGCCAGCCGTGCCGCCAGAGGTCGTCCGAGGGGGCGGCAAAGCGATAGAACACGTAGGTACCGTCTCGGCGATCGCTGACGAGCCCGGCTTCGCGCAGGATTGCGAGATGTCGCGAGACACGCGATTGAGCCATGCCCAGAACCTCCATCAACTCCTGAACCATCAACTCTTCCTGGGCGAGAAGCCGAAGAATGCGCATTCGGGTGATGTCGGAGAGGGTTTTGAAGACTCGCTGGAGTTCTTCGGAAGAGGGAGGCGGCATCTTGAATTATCGGAGATCGGGGCTCTGGACGGTGCCGCCGACATTGAACGAGGCACGCCCACCCGCGTCGAGATTGATGCCCAGTCCGGAGAGAATCAGTCGAAAGGGTCCGTTCTTGACATCCACCTTGACACCGATATCGATGGGGGCCGGCAGGTCTCCCTCCGGGCGGGAAATAGACCCAGTCGCCGCGGCCGAGAAGAGAGGCCCGTCGAGTCGAAGGTCATGCAGGCTCAGCCAGGATTCCCCCCCCATCTCAATGCGACCCTGGATGAGTTCGTATTCGAGGGGGATGGGGACAGCTCGGTGGCTGGCCGAACCCGAGGTGGCCTCGAATTCCACCGCCCCGCTGGGCTCGCCGTTGATCAAGGCGACCTGACCCGTGGCAGAGATCGCGCCGGTCAGGGAAAAGGGGCTGTTCGGAGACTTGGGGAGCAGTTCGAGATCGAGAATCGAGATGGCCCCGTCGAAGCCGGGCCCTTCGCCCAGGAAAACTGTGCCATCTACCCGCAGGAGAGGGCTGGTGACATCGATCACGAAGGCGGGCTCGGCGCGGAGCCAGGCTGTCGACCAGGCGGGGCGTATTTTGAGCTTGTCGAACTCGATGGGGGGCTGGCCTTCCGCCGCCCAGCTGACTTCGTTGATCGAGAAGCCAGGCCCTCCGAGCGTGAGGCGGGGCTGAATCTCGCCGATGCGGATTTCGTTTCCGCTGATTCGCTCCAGGGCCTGGGACGCGAAGGGGATGAATTTTGAGTAGGGAAAACCGAGGAAGACGAAGACAACGATCAGCAAAATTGCAAGGCAAGGCGTGCCTACCCAAAGCAGGGGCCGGGGAATCGGTGCTTCGAGAGTTTTCTTGAGAGAAGCCATATCAGTTAGGCCGCCCGGTAGGAGGAAACGAAAAAGGTCACGTCGAGGGTCTCAGCGCCTTCCGTTTTCCCTTTCCCTTTTCCGCGTATGCGCAGCCCCTTGACGGAAAGCTGCTGATTCGAGTCTTCGATATTGTGGAGGTACTTGATGGTCTGGCTCAACGAGACGCTCTTTAAGCTGACTTCGACCTTGGTTTCGATGTAGTGGTCGTTCTTACCGGCCTGCCGCTCTTCCATAGATGCGATTCGGACAGCGGACTGCTTGGCGAGGTTCTCCAGCAGGGTCCGAATATTCTGGTTGCCTCTCTGGTTCTTGATGCGACCCTCGACGCCCGACAAGCGAGCCTCGATCTCGAAATGCTCACGCTCGAGTCGGTCCATCCGTTGAAGCTGCATCTCGGCGTTTTGGATCCGACTTCCAGAACTGCCGGCCATCTGGTTGATGGGCGAAATGATTCCGAAGAAAACCGCCGCGATGAAGAGCATCCCTCCCGATACAGAGAGGAGTACTCTCTCACGAAAGGCCAGGCGGGCCCATTCGCTCTTGATCCGCTGAAGTAGGCTGTTCATATCTCGTCCTCGGCCTGGTTGAGCGGAATGCTGAGCCCGAAGGTTACGCTTCCATCCTTGAGGCGTTTTGCACTGCCGGTGACATCTGCCTGGGCGAAGACCGGTTCCTCTTTGAGAACATTCTCGAGTCGGTCCTGGGCCTCGTAGTTTTGCGCCGCCACTTTGATGCGGATCACGTTCTGGTCGATGTTGATTTCATCGAATTTCAAGGTCAAATCAGCCGGAATACGCTCCGAGAGAAGGGTCAAGAGGTCCAGGGCTGAAAGGTTCCCCCCGTAGAGGCCGAGAAAATTGGCTCGGTCCCGGGCGGAGGCGACATCCTGGGCCAGGGCCGCCATGGGGAGGGAGGGGGGTGGCTTATTGGGGAAGATTGCGGCGTAGCGGCTGGACATCTGTGTTTCGAGTTGTTTGGCTCGGCCGGCCTCCACGCGCACGGAGGTGATCCCGACCGCGACGAGGAGAAGCACGCAGATCCCGATGAGGGCGAGGGTCGGGCGGAGTTCGCTCCCGACCAGCCAGGCATAGCTGCTTCGGTACGCAAACTCGTTCTGGCGAAAATTGAGCGTCGTTAACGATCGTGAGGTTGACCTGAGGGCGAGGGCCAGGGCCGGGCCAGCGAGGACGAGGTCGTAGCCCTCGGTAAGGGCGGCGTTCGCGGGATCTTCCGGCGGGCCAATGAGTTCGGGGGAGAGCCCCGTCTGCGTCTCCAGGAAAGCGACGATGCCCTCGAGCTTGGCTGTTCCGCCCATCAGGACGATCCTGCATGTCTCCCCGTCGAGGAGCGAGGCGCCGGTCGGATGGAGTGACTCGAGACTGCGAACGAATTCCCTCGCGATACGCTCGAGAACGGCTGCCGCAGCGGGGCCCGTCCCCCCGCTCTCATGCTTGATCCGCTCTGCTTCATCCAGTTCGACGCCGGCATCCCGGGCGATGGCCTTGGTCAGGGCCTTTCCGCCGATGGGCGCCGTTCGACCCGCAACCGGTTGGCCGTCGACACAGAGACAGAACGTCGTCTTTTCGTGACCGATATCTGCCATCAGGCAGCGGCCGGAAAAATCGTAGAGCGTGGCGAGATTGCCCAGGAGCATGCCCTCGGCCTCGAGGACTCGCGGAGAGCAACCACTGGCATCGATCTCTTCGAGAAAGTCGCCGATGTCGTCCTTTTGTGCGGCGGAAGCGGCGACGACACCCAGGTTGCTTGCCCCCGGTAGCAGCTGCCAGTCGACGACGAGGTCATCGAGATCGAAAGGCATGCTGCCCTCGATCTCGAAGGGAATCGCTTGGGCCAGATTCTTGCGATCTCGGAAGGGAAATTCGAGACGTCGGTGGGCGATTCGCTGGCCCGAGATGGCGCAGGCGGCGTGGTCGGTGTTCAGGGCGTGAGACTCGGCGAATCGACGAATGGCTTCGCCCAGCCCGCCTTCGTCGTCGGCCCTGGCTGCGATCTGACTCTGTACGAACTCGAGCCCTCGGAGCCCCTGGCGCAGCTCCACGGCTTTGAGGGCGTAGCTCCCGAGGTCCAGGCCCAGCACTGTCTTGGTCACAACCACGTTAATCCTCTCCCGGGGGGGTCACAGCAGCTTCCAAGATAGCAGTTGAGGCATCTCGCGGTCGGAAATGTCGATGACAGCCTCGACTCGGCGCACCACATTGTCGACCTGGGCCTCCGAAATGACTCGAAATACAGTGGCCTCCTGGGGCAGATTCACCAGGGGGAATAGGGCGCCCTCTCCGAGGCCCACCTCCGCCAGGGAAATGCAGCGTTCCGAGTCGGTCTCGGTCTGGTTGCAGACGATCTTGTTCTGGTCTCGGCCCTTGAGAATGGAGCGCACGACGTCCTCGTCCGCAAGGCGCATATCACCGCTGCTGCCATGCTGGACCAACGCGAGAACGTGAGGAGGGGCGGTATTGATATTGATGCCTTCCTCGCCGAGCAGGGGGTGAACCGTGACGTAGGGCTTGATTCGCGCGACGATGAAGGCGTCGAAGCCCTCCACGAGAGCCAACTCTTCCACGCTGAGCATTGGGCCGTTGGCCGGGGCGTAGGGAGGATTTTGGCTGCTGTAGTAGTCGTCCTCGCGCTTACCGCTGATTCCGACATCGTCGGGATCCATGTAGTCGAGAAGATTCTGAGCCATCTCCCTGGGGTTATACTTCTCCCTCGAGAGATCTCCCTTGGACTCGTCGAGAACTTTTTCGAGGAATTGAACGAGGAATTCCTCGGCTTCCTCGGTGGGCTGGCTTTCCTCCTCGGTCTTTCCTGTGGGGACGAGAGCATTGAGGTTGAGCTTTGAGCCTGCATCCTGGATGGTTACGACCAGGCGTCCTCCCCAAGGCGTAGTCAGGGGCGTTTGGTGGGTCTGGGCCCAGAGGTCATCGAGGGTCGTGCCGGGGTTTTTGTTGTCGAGCAAGCCCAGCAACTTGGAGAGTCTATGGTGGAAGATCACTGCTTTGGCCACCGCGACGCCGCCACGAGCGAGGTCTTCTGCCGAGGTGACGAGTTCCCGGTTTCGAGCGAGCATCGAGTCCATCATGCTCTGGCGCAGGAAGCTGAAAATCGAGGCGCTGAGCACCAGCCCCACGATCAAAACCATGGGCAGGACGATTCCGCGCCGGTTTCGGGTCGCCATCATTATTGGCACCAGGGAAGGTCGATTCCGAAGGCTTGGACGGGGACCTGGGTGACATTGGCCCAGACGCCGCAGTTGCCTTCGCCGTAACGATCGACACAGGTCCCCCAGTTCTGGCGGGTGCACTCGGCCACCGAGCCGGGGGTTGCGGCGCCGCCTCCGAAGAACTCATCCTCGGCGGAGGCGTTCTCCGATCCGTCGCCCGAAGGGTCCCTCTGTCCAGCGGCGTTCAATTGTCCTTGGGCCAGCCCCGCGCCTCCGGCTTGCTCTGCGAGCGCCAGGTCGCGCGCCTCGATCATTTTGGCCATATCCAGCGGGCGCTGGTGGAGGACGACCTGCTTGATGTAGTGCCGCTCATCGCCGCTCTCCCATTCATCGAGATCTTCGTCCGTCCACATCGAAATGTCGATCTCAATGGCATCGGGCAATTCTTCGGATTCTTCGATTTGCGTCGAATCCCACCCCGGCAGCCATTCCCCCTGGTTGTCGAGAAAACGCAGGGAGAAGGAACCGAGTCCCTCTGCGACGATGTGGTTTCGATTGTCGTCGAGGAGCGGGAAGGTCATGTCGGAGCCGAGTTCCTGGCCTGGGGATGACCATCGAAAGAGGGTAAGGCTGCCGTCCTCCTCGGCAAGAACCTGGTAGCTCACCTGCTCGAGATCCGAGTCGTGGTAGGTTCCTTCGCCTGGGATACTGCTCCGGGTGTTGAACTTAATCATGTCCGAACCGTCGAAGGCAAGCCGACTGTCTGCCATGAAGAACCAGGGGAAGGTGAGAGGGTCGTCTTCCTCCTGCTTGACGACGAATGCGGCATTCGAGAGATCGCGGGATATCCGGGCAAGAACACCTGTCGCTCGCAGATTCTTCCGAGTTTCGGCGATTGCCCTCTGGCTCGAGTTGGCGATGTCGATGTAGAAGCTCACAGCGAAAGTGATCACGATACTGGTCAGAAATATGGCGGCCATCACCTCCATCAGGGTGAACCCCGAGACGTGCCGCTGCTGCTCGGTTGGTGTTGTTTTTTCGCTCATTCGAGTTCCTCGAGGGCTTCCGCGGCATCTTGTTTGTCCTGCTTGCGTTCCTCGTCGGCTTCGTCGGCATCCTTCGCGTCGCCAGTCTCGTAGACGCTCCTGGCCGATTCCAGGTTGAAGGCGTAGGTTCGCCGCCGGACTGATCTGACCGCCGCCCCGTCTTCCCAGGCCACGCGTACGTTGATCGCCATGAGATGTTGGGCGACTCCCGGCATTTCGGCCTTAATGAGTTGCTCCAACCCCGTCTCGTCTTGCCCCTCAGGGGCATGGCCTTCGGCGTCGGAAGACGTTCCGAAGCCGAAAGGCACGATGAATACGTGAACTAGGAAAATACCCTCTTCGGTTTCTTCGTCCCGAGCTTCGGGGGCGGAGCCGTTCAAGGTGCTCGCCTCTATTTCAGCCATCACCCGGCTCGCGATCTCCGAGGCTTCGAGTAATCGGTTGCTCATCCCCTCTTTGCGAAGGCCTTCGGTCGCCATGGCGGCAATCACCACATACCAGATCGCGAGAATTGCAACGGCAGCGAGAACCTCGAGGAGGGTAAATGCTCCAAGATGCTTTGGGCTGCCTTGTCCGACAGCGCCGTTCTCCTGGCGAGGTTGGCTAACCACGGTCTTCAAGATTCCTCTTCGAGATAGACCCGGACGACTTCCAACATGGGCTGAATTTCAAGGATCACTCTGTTCCCCCAGGTGTCGACCAGGGCGATCTCTGCGTAGTCGGTGGATCCGTCGACCTGGAACACGATCTGGACTGTGCCGTCGTCGATCCAGCCATCGGGGGAGTTGACGCCTTCGATAAAAATATCCTCGGGTAGCCACTCGTCATTTCCGAATCGATTGGGGATGGGGAAATAGTCACGTTCTTCGCGCGGAGGCGGGGAAAGCGAGATCGATTGGTTGTCCGAGTATTCAGATCCAGGAGTGTCGGAGACCTTGGCTGCCAAGAAGTCGTCGGACTCGGAGAGGTGCGCGTAGGCACGGTCCTCGTTGACGTGCCACTCTACGGCCACCGAACCCACTTCCAGGTCGAGAAAAACGCGATGGGCGGCGCCCGTGACGATTGCCCTCTCCCGGGCTAGTTGCAGCCGGCCGGCGATTTGTTTGCCGGACTCCTCGAGTTGAGCACCACGACTGGCCGTGAGGTTGGGCAGGACGAGGCCGAGGGCCAAGCCGATCACGACGACGACGGCCATGAGTTCGATGAGGGTAAAGCCGGCGCGCAGCCGGGTCCTGTGGGGTTGCAAGTTCTAGGCTCCCGTGACTCCCGCTTCCCAGTTGCCGATATCGGAGTCGCCTTCCTCACCGCCAGGGGCCTGGTCGGCACCCTGGGTCCAGAGGTCGAAGCCATAGCTGTTGTGGTCGCCGGGGGACGCGTATTGGAAGGGCTCTTGCCATGGGTCGAGCAGCGCGTCTGCCTTAGACAAATACCCACCACGAGGGTAGTTGCGCGGTTGCGGAGCTTCGCCGGGCTTCTGGACAAGGGCGGAAAGACCTTGAGAAGTCGTGGGGTAGCGGCCGTTGTCCATCCGGTAGAGTTCGAGGGCGCTCTCGAGTTGCGCAATCTGGGCCTTGGCGGTCGCCAGGCGGGCCTTGTCGATTTGCCCCGAAATACTGACCCCGATGATGCTCATGAGCAGGCCCATGATGACCACGACAGCCATGATCTCGAGAAGGCTGAAGCCCGCCTCTCGCGCCAGAGTTTTTACTCGTCGAGATTCTTTTTTCATGCTTTTTTTATCCCCACTTGGGTGGATGGCGGTTTCCGGGCGGTCCGCCTCTTTTGAAGTTTTCTTTACTGAAGAGAGCTTGTGACGGACATGAGTGGCATCAGTGTTGCCATCATGATGAAGAGAACGATTCCGACCATGACCAGAATCAACAGGGGTTCCAGGAGTGAGGTGAGCCGGGTCACAGTGGTCTCTACCTGCTCGTCATAGGTTTCCGCGACTTTGGCGAGCATAGATTCAAGGTCGCCCGCGCGCTCCCCGACCTCCACCATGGTAATCACCATGGGGGGGAACTCGCCGCTCGCCCTCAAGGGTTGGGCGAGAGAGGCGCCTTCCAGAACGCTCGTCCTGGCATTGGCGATGGCTTCTTCGATCACGGCATTTCGTGCGACGTGGCGAGAGATGTCGAGAGATTGGATGATGCCGACCCCCGCGGAGAGCAGGGACGAGAGAGTGCGAGTAAAGCGCGCGATGGCGACCACTCGGACGACTCTGCCCATGAGGGGGAGCCTGAGGACGACCCTATCGATAGCGGCACGTCCGGACTCGGTTCTCTTGTAGGCTCGGAAGCCGAGGGAGGCAAGGACGAGTACCCCCAAGATGGCCCACCACCAGGAGCGAGCGAAATTCGAGGCTCCGATGACCATGCGTGTATAGAACGGCAATTCCTGGCCCAGGGAGAGGAGGAGGTTGGTGATTTGAGGGAGAACCACGGTGACAAGCATCGCGACCACGAGAACGGCGAATCCGAGCAGGACCGCGGGGTAGACAAAGATCGAAGTGAGTTTGCTCGCGAGCCGAACCTGATCTTCCAGGTAGTCGGCAATTCGGCTGAGAACCGTCCCCAGGGCGCCACTGGCTTCACCGGATCGGACCATGCTGATATAGAGGTTGTCGAATTTCCCGGTGGACGAGATGGCATCGGCCAGAGACGATCCTTCGTTTACGCGATCTCGGATCTGGGCGAAGACACCCTTCAGGCCTCCATGCTCAATTTGCTCGACCAAGGCGCTCAAGCACTCGACTAGGGGAATACCGGCAGAGGAGAGGGTCGCCAGTTGCCGAGTCGCGATCGCCAAATGAAGCGGCGGGATGCGGGTGGGGAACTGGAAGTTGAAACGCGATTCAGCGCCCTCGCTAGCTGAGGTATCGGATTCCTTGATCTGTGTAAGGAACACACCGTCGATGCGCATGCGCGCTCGAGCCGCTCGGATGCTCTCCGCGGTGACGGTCCCCTTGACGGCTTTACCGCCGCCCGAGACCCCTTTGTAGGAATAAACCGGCACGATCCGCGCTCCAACTGGCCTTTTTTCGGGCGTTTTGGCCCATTGTTTTCGCTTGGTCCAGTCCGTCTGGTCTGGGTCAGCGTCAGATTTCGGTTGGTCTTGACCTTGAGCTCAAGGTTAGATTTGGTCGATGGTACCTTCTTCTTCCGTTGCCCGGAGGAGTTCAGCCATCGACGTGATTCCCTGCAATACTTTGCGGGCCCCATCTTGTCGGAGGGTGCCCATTCCCTGTTTCACGGCTTGTTTCTTGATGGTCTTGGCGTCGACGTTCTTCGAAACCATGGCTCGGATCGAGTCTTCGACGAGCATCAGTTCGAAAATTCCAAGTCGTCCCTGGTAGCCGGTATGGGCGCAATTTGCACAGCCCTTACCCCTGTAAAGCGTTAAGGGCGTCCCCGGGTCATCGATGCCGGCCTCTTTCAACTCCTCTCCCGTAGGGGTGTAGGCTTCGCGGCATTCGGTGCAGAGCACTCGGACGAGGCGTTGGGCCAGAACTCCAACCAGGGAGGAGCCGACCAGGAAGGGTTCGACTCCCATATCCACCAGCCGGGTAATCGCACTGGCGGCGTCGTTGGTGTGCAGCGTGGAGAGGACGAGGTGGCCGGTGAGGGATGCCTGGATCGCGATATCGGCCGTTTCCTTGTCCCGGATCTCGCCTACGAGCACAACATTGGGATCCTGACGGAGGATGGCTCGAAGGCCGGTGGAAAAGCTCAGGTTGATTTTCGGGTTGACCTCGATCTGGCTGATTCCCTTTTGCGTGATTTCCACGGGTTCTTCGATGGTGATGATGTTCTTGTCGATATGGTTGATTTCCGAGAGGCTGGCGTGAAGGGTTGTGGTCTTGCCGCTGCCTGTCGGGCCTGTCACGAGGAAAATCCCGTTCGGCCGGCGGACGATCCGCTCTAGGACTCGCCGTTGTTCCGGGTTGAATCCGATCTTCTCGAGGTCGAGGAGGGTCTGGGTGTCCGGGAGCAGGCGGAGGACAAGCCTCTCGCCGAAGGCGACGGGGACTGTCGAAAGGCGAACGTCGTAATCGCGCCCGGCGATCTTGAGGCGGATGCGACCATCCTGAGGGAGACGTTTTTCGGCGATATCGAGGTTGCCCATGATTTTGATACGCGAAGCGATGCTCGCCTGGAGAGTTCGGGGCAGGGGCTTCATCGGTTCGTAGAGGACGTCGTCGATACGAAAGCGGACGCGAATTTCTTTTTCGAAGGGCTCGATGTGGATATCGCTCGCTCTCTCCTTGACAGCGTGCTGCAGGAGCGAGTTGACCAGGCGGATAATCGGGGCGTCGTCGGTGGCTTCCAAGAGGTCCTGAGGCTCATGGGAGGCTTCGTCGGCCAGGGCATCCAGGTCGTCGGTGGCCTCTTCGGCCAACAGGCCTGTCTCGGCGGCACCGCGATCGTAGATCTCGTTGATCGCCGTAGTGACGGCACGCCGACCGGAGAGCACGATCTCGATGTCTTCCGCACCGAAGAGGATTCGGAGATCGTCGAGGGGGGCGGCATCGAAGGGGTTGGAAGTGGCAACTCTCAGCAGGTTTTCGTCTTCGCTGAAATGGAGTGGAAGTACACCGTGCTGCTTGGCAAATGAAATCGGAACGTGGTGGATCAACTTCTCGTCGATCTCGCCAACGTCGATGGACTGACGAAATTCGAGACCCAACTGCTCTCCGGTGCCCGCGAGCACCTCGTCGGCGTTCAATATCCCCTCGTCGACAAGGATCTCCCCGAGACGAGCCCGGCTTGTCTGTTGACGAAGTCGAGCCTTTTCGAGTTGCTCGGGCTCCAAACGGGAGTTCTGTAGGAGGACCTCGCCCAAGTCGAGTTGACCTCGATGAGCCGGGTCAGTCATTGCTTTCCTCCGCCGGAGCCTTCGGACGCGGCTGGCTTCTTTAGGGATTTCGTCCCCGTCCCACCTGCCGCCCGCTCGACGTTGACGGAACTAGCTAGGCCAGAAACATTGCCCGTCGCAGAATTTGCCCGGCTGGGAATGATCGGGATGTTGTTGCCGATCCGAATTCCCGCTTCCTCGTTATCAGAGGTGAGGATATGGGGCGAGGAGACGACGTTAAGGTTGGTATCCTTCGCTGCTGTCTGGATCACGGCATCGTAGTGGGTTCCGCTGGCGCCTGTCTCGGTGGGGGTAATGCCGTCCGCACCCGTTGTGAACGCACTCTTGATCACTCCGGCCATTGTTTTCCTCCGCCGGAGTCTTCGGACGCGGCTGGCTTCTTTTGGGATTTCGTCCCCGTCTCACCTGCTTCGAGGATAGTCACCACGGGGTTAAAATCGTAGACCTTAGACAATACTTCGGCCTGTGCCTTGGCCGCCTTTAGGTCCACGTAGGGTCCGGCCAGCAACTCGTAGACCACCTGTCCGCCCGCGCTGCTCGACATGACGGAGCCGTCGTAGCCCGCGTCGATGAGCTCGACCAGGGCGGCAGCGGCGTCCTTTTCGTTGCTGAAGAGCTTGACGCGCAGGCCATAGGCAGAACGAGTCGTTTCCTCGGTGGCAATCTCCTGGGCGAGGCGCTCCTGATCTCGAATTTGTGCTTTAAGCTCCTTGCGGCGCTGGGGAGAGTAACGGCCTGAATGCTTACGGAGGGCGTCGTAGGCGGGGTTGATGCCCTTGTCGATGATGCCGTCGGTTTTAGTGAGCGCCTCTCCCGGTTCCGGATCTATGTGGTAGTTCTCGCCGAGATCATCCTCGAAATCCATCCGCTTTCGGATGGTCTCGTATTCCATCTCGGCGGCGTTTCGGATGATGTGTGGCGTGAGGAATACGAGGAGATTTATCTTCCGGAGTTCCTTGCTGGTGGTCTTGAACGCCCAGCCGAGCCCCGGAATATCTCCAAGGAACGGAACCTTGAACTCGTCGTTCTGCCAGCGATCGCTGATGAGACCGCCGACGACTACTGTTTCCCCGTCCTTGACGACCACGGTATTGTCGATTTGTCGATTGAAGAGCGCCACGCCCACTTCGTCGGCAGTCCCCACGCCATCCTGCAGGGCGCTGTTGATATCCGTGAGTTCCTGGAAGATCTTCAGGCGAAGGGTGTCGCCCTCGCTGATCTGCGGGGTGACCCGAAGGGTGACGCCGATATCCTGCCGCTCGACGTTGACGGAACTAGCTAGGCCAGAAGCATTGCCCGTCGCGGAGTTTACCCGGCTGGTAATGATCGGGATGTTGTTGCCGATCCGAATTTCCGCTTCCTCGTTATCAGAGGTCAGGATATGGGGCGAGGAGACGACGTTAAGGTTGGTATCCTTCGCTGCTGCCTGGATCACGGCATCGTAGTTGGTTCCGCTGGCGCCTGTCTCGGTGGGGGTAATGCCGTCCGCACCCGTTTGGAACGCACTCTTGATCACTCCGGCGATGTCTCCTGCGGATCCGCCTACCGCGGCTTGCGCCGTCGAGAAGTAAAATTGCTGGTCGCCGTTGATGGCGTTGATCGTCCAGTTGACACCGAGGTCGATTCCATCGGTGACGTCGACTTCGATGATTAGCGCCTCGACCAGAACCTGGGGCCGCGGGATATCGAGCTGCTGAATCACAGCGACGAGGGCCTCGTAGGCCTCCTTGCTCGCCTGGATGACCAGAGAGTTGGTTGCGGGGTCGGGGCTGAGGGTGATTCCTTCGGCGAGGGCCGTGACTTGAGACCGGAGGTTCTGAACCTGCCCTCCCGCAGCGCCGGTGCGGCCCGGGGTCGGTGAGGACCTTTCTTGCCCCGAGAGCATGCTGGAGAGGGTGGAGGCCAATTCCTCGGAGTCGGCGTGGCTGAGGTAGTAGACGTGAATTCGTCCACCGCCCACCAGCGGGACATCGAGCTTGCGGACGAGATCCCTGATATCGACGAGGGCTGTTCGGGAAGCAAGGACGAGCAGCGAATTGGTCCGCTCGTCGGTCATGATTCGGACCTTTGACTCAGGGGAACCACTCGTGGTGGGCGTGGCTGACGCTGTGTTGCCTCGGCGCGACGAACTCCGGCGCGAACGCGCTGCTGAGCCCGAGCCCGCGGCGGCTGAAACCGATGCGCCGTAGATCTCCGAGATTTGTTCGCCAAGGGTGGTTGCGTCGGCGTATTCAACCTTGAGAACCGCAAGTTCTTCCTTGTAGGTTTTGATATCGATCGCTTCGAGGATCGAGAGCAATCGGCGAATATTGGCCTCGGTATCCGTGAGGATGATCGTATTCGTTGGGGCGTAAGCGACCATTGACGCGTCTTTGGAAACCAGGGGCTTGATAGTATTCGTGATGGCCTCGGCATCGATATAGAGGAGGGGAACCAACCGCGTGACAAACGAATCCCTGTTCGGGCTTGGACGATTATCCTTGATCGTCTCGATGCTTGATTCCTTCGCGTCGCGCACAGGGACGATTTTGAGGACTCCGCCCGGTCCGGGAACCGCGGTAAAACCCTTGATTTTAAGAACAGATTCGAAGACGGCGAAGGCTTGATCGACAGTTACTTCCGAAGGGGAGACGATCGTGACTCGGCCACGCACCCGGTCGTCGTAGATGAAGTTGCGGCCCGTGATTCGTGCGATTGTTTCGATGATGGCAGCGAGTTCGACATCCTTGAAGTCAAGCTGGACGAGTTCGCTCCCTTCGCTAAATCGCTTGTCCGCTGGCGAGTTAGTGCCGCCCTCCTGGGCGATGGCCAGGCCGGGCAGCAGGCAAATGGCAGCGAGCCACATGGCGATGGGGCTCCTAAGGACGCTCAACCTCCGCATTAATTCCTCCACGGGCTCTACTGGCCTCCCGACATCATGCTGCTGATCAGTGATGCATCGGCTTGGATTTGGCGCGTTGTTCCATCAGCCGCTGTGACTTCGGCCACCAATTCGTCGGAGCCCGTGAAGGCGCCCAGAAGTTCCTGCTGTGCAGAGGGGTCGTCGATGAGGAGCCCGTTGATCGACGTGATGACGTCTCCATCGATAAGCCCGATTTTCTCAAAGAAGCTATCGGCCTTGATCTGGCTGAGTTCGATTCCCTTCATCTTCCCGGACTGATATTTGGGGAGGAATCGGGCTTGGCCCAAGAGCGCCACTGCGCCCTGGCCGGCTCCGCTCTTTGTCATCTCTTCGAGTCGCTCCTGGACGTTTGTCTTGGCGGGGGGTGATGCTCGCCGTCGGCTGGCTCGCGGGCTGGGCCGCTTCGCCACGATCGGAGAGGGCAGGGACGGGCCGTTGGGATCCAGCAGAAGTTCCTCGCGCTGGGCCCCATTCTGCAAAACCACCCGGCCGCGTTCGATGCGCGCAACGACCACGTCCGAGAACTTGTTGAGGGTGTGGCCGGTGCGGACCACCTGGTGAAGTCGGTCCTGGGTATTCTCGATGGCGGCACTGGCCACGACATGATCCTCGGAGGCCACCGTGCCGAGCAACCTGAGCGGGAGACGGGTCTTTTGGAGGTCCTCTTCGGGTTCCGGCTCTTCGAGGGGCTGCTCTTCCACCACTTGAGCGCCGAAGAGGTTGCGATCCAGGATCATTTGCCGCTTCGACCAGGGCAGGGCGGTGGGCAGAGTGGGAGACGCGACCGCGGCCAATGACTGTCCCTCCGGGATTAGCGCGAAGGCGCCCACCCGGTTGATGATGTTGGCCACGAGATAGCAGCTCAACGCGAAGAGCAGCAGGTTGGCTACGCGGATGCCGAGAATGGACATTCCCTGGCTGTCTCCCCCCTAATTTAGTCCGCCCTGTGCGAATTCCGCGCGGAGGATCGAGTCCCTCGTCGCGCTCGCCGGCCCCTGGGCCGCCCCGCGCGTTTCCGGAGTTCGGTCCACGGCCGAAAATTGTCCAAAGCTCCCCCCCATGAGGCTCTCGGACCCGTCTCTTCGCCCCTCGGCGCACTCCCGCGCTGGTGGGCGGCTGCAACATAGCCCCCCGAGCGCATCGATCCAAGAGAAACGCCCCGTAATTTCAAAAGGTTAGTGGGCATTGGGAGCCTCGCCGGGGTTGCTTCGGATTCGGATCGGGATCGGGTTGCTGGGCATCCAGAGTGGGTACCCGCCCGCTCTGAATTCGTTTCCGGGAGGACCTGAAAACGCAAACACCCCACGGGGGAAATCTTTTCCGGCTGAGATTTGAATTTCATGGCGGCGAAATTCGCGCTGGAAGTTGACAAAGGCCGCTTCGCTCCAACCTTTGGTCTGGTCTTGCAAGGGCTCGGCCCCAATCGGCGGATTGCCGAGGGTGGGTGCGGCCTAAAGCTCTTAAAAACACTGTTTTATTAGGGCCTGCGCTCAGGTCACCCGACCGGTGCGGACCCGATTCACGGAAGGAAATAAGTCGTTATGGCGGATTCAGGCAAGGTAATTGGGATCGACCTCGGGACCACCAACTCGGTGGTCGCCGTGATGGAAGGCGGCCAGCCCACGGTCATCGCAAACGAGGAAGGCGGGCGAACGACACCCTCGGTGGTGGGCTTCACAGACGACGGCGAGCGCTTGGTCGGGGCCATCGCCAAACGGCAATCGGTGACCAATCCCGAGAGGACCGTCTACTCGGTGAAGCGCTTCGTTGGGCGTCGACTCTCCGAGGTACCGGAAGAGATTCGACTGGTGCCCTACAAGATCGTAGCGGGGAAAGACGACAGCGTAGCGGTGGAGATCGACGAGAAAAAGTACACGCCCCAGGAAATATCGGCGATGACCCTGGCAAAGCTGAAGGCGTCGGCAGAGGCCCATCTGGGCTCTGAAGTGACTGGAGCGGTCATTACCGTTCCTGCGTACTTCAACGACTCGCAACGCCAGGCCACCAAGGATGCAGGCAAGATCGCCGGCCTTGATGTCAAGCGAATCATCAACGAACCGACGGCTGCAGCTCTCGCGTACGGGCTCGACAAGAAAGAGGACGAGAAGATCGCCGTTTACGATTTTGGTGGCGGAACCTTCGACGTCTCGATCCTCGAAGTCGGCGAGAACGTGGTCGAGGTGAAGTCGACGAATGGCGACACTCACCTGGGTGGAGATAATCTTGACCAGCGCGTCATCGACTACCTGGTCGAGGAATTCAAGAAGGATCAGGGGATCGATCTCACCCAGGACCCTATGGCGATCCAGCGACTCAGGGAGGGCGCTGAAAAGGCGAAGATGGAACTCTCCACCGCCCAGTCCAGCGACATCAATCTTCCCTACATCACGGCGGATCAGACAGGGCCCAAGCACCTCACGCTTAAGTTGACGCGTGCGAAGTTCGAGCAACTGATCGAC
Source organism: Myxococcota bacterium (assembly GCA_028823175.1). GTDB lineage: Bacteria > Myxococcota_A > UBA9160 > UBA9160 > UBA4427 > JAZXM01. The sequence goes on along the minus strand of JAPKBZ010000036.1, from coordinate 8,576 downwards.
GATCTCGTTGAGCGGACTCTGGAGCCCTGTCGCCAGGCGCTGAAGGATGCCGGGCTCAAGCCCTCGGAGATCAACGAAGTGGTCCTCGTTGGGGGATCGACCCGCGTGCCCCTTGTGAGGCAGCGGGTTCAGGAACTCTTCGGCAAAGAACCCAACCAGACGGTCAACCCCGATGAGGTCGTCGCTGTGGGGGCCGCAATTCAGGGTGGAGTTCTCGCCGGAGACGTAAAAGACGTTCTATTGCTGGATGTTACGCCGCTTTCCCTGGGCATCGAAACCCTTGGCGGCGTGACCACCAAGCTGATCGAGCGCAACACCACCATCCCCACCCGGGCCCAGAATGTCTTCTCCACCGCGGCGGACAATCAGCCTCAGGTTGAGATTAGGGTGCTCCAGGGTGAGCGGGAAATGGCGGTGGACAACCGAGAAATCGGACGCTTCATCCTCGATGGGATTCCTCCCGCACCGCGGGGCATTCCCCAGGTCGAAGTGACCTTCGACATCGACTCGAACGGTATTTTGTCCGTGACGGCGACGGACAAGGCTTCGGGGAAGGATCAGTCGATTCGGATCGAGGGCAGTGGTGGACTTTCCGAGGAAGAGATCGGCAAGATGGTTCATGAGGCCGAGGCCAATGCGAGCCACGACAGCGAGCGCCGAGAGGAGATCGAGAAGCACAACCAACTCGACAGCATGATCTACCAGGCGGAGAAGATGCTCTCGGACAACGCCGAGAAACTCAGCGACAGCGACAAGGCTCCGCTGCAGGGCGTGATCGAGTCGGCGAAGAAGGATCTCGAGAGCAACGAGGCCGCTCGTATCGACGCGGCGAATCAGCAGCTCGAGGCCGAATTGCACAAGCTTGCCGAGACACTCTACAAGGCCGAGTCTGCGGCGGAGGCGGAGGCAGATCCGGCCGGCGATCCGGCCGCGGGCGAGTCGAGTCCCGACGAAGATGTCATCGATGCGGAGTACACCGAGGAGAAAGACAATTCCTGACGGAGATCGTTCAGATCCCCTCGTCGAATCATTCGGCGACTTTCCGGACCGGTTGCGGGGCCATCACTGGCAGCCGGCTGTGGACATCTTCGAGACGAGCCACTCTATCGTGGTTCGTCTCGAAATTCCCGGGGTGGCCGGGGAGGATATCCACGTCAATATCGACACCGATCTCCTGCGGGTGAGCGGTGTTCGTAATCCGCCCGTAGGGGGGGATACCGGGCGTTTGCTCCAGATGGAAATTGCCGTAGGCCCTTTCGAGCGGCGGGTACAGATTTCGAAGGCCTTCGACCGGAGTGGCGTGAGCGCCCGCCTGGAAGACGGAATCCTTTCGGTGAATCTGCCGAAGAAATCGTCGCGGGCTCGCGAAGTAAAGGTGGAAACCGAATGAGTGATGGGCCCGAGGACTTCGACGACGAACCGGGAGAGGAAGAGACCCAGAATCTCCGGGCGCTGCTGGCCCGGGGAATGGAGATTCAGGTCGGCTCGGGAGGCGAGGGGGGAGATGAGCAGGAGATCCCCGAGATTCCTGAAGAACTTCCCGTTCTTCCGCTCAGAAACACCGTTCTGTTTCCGTTCTTACTCTCCCCGCTATTGGTCAATACCCCGGCTTCCCAGGCCTTGATCGATTCGGTTCTGCTGCGCCCGGATCGGCTGCTGGCGTGCGCGGCGATTCGGCACGAGATCGATGGTCAGGCTCGGGGCGAGGACATCTTCGACGTGGGGACAATCCTTCGCGTTGTCAAGATGCTGAAATTTCCGGACGGCTCGTATCGGCTGCTGGTGCAGGGCGTCGCCCGCGTGCGGTTCGGCGAATTCGTTTCGGAGGATCCCTTCCTGAAAGCGCGCATTCTTACCGTCGAGGAGGCGTGCGATGTCGACTCGGTGGAGGTCGAGGCCCTTACGCGTAACCTGTCCCAGCAATTCAATCGGCTGGTGGCAGAAAGTGCGCGATTGTCGGACGACCTGCAGGTTCTCGTGGCCAACCTCGATGACCCCTCGAAGCTCGCTGATCTGGTCGCTTCGAATCTCGAATTGGAGGTGGCGGGCAAGCAGACCGTCTTGGAGGCCCTCGACGTCACGGAGCGGTTGCGACTGGTCCTGGGGCAGTTGACGAAGGAAGGGCAAGAGCTCGAGATCGAAACCGAGATCAAGGAAAAGGTTCAAAACGAGCTCGGCAAGACCCAGAGGGAATATATGCTGCGCCAGCAGCTCGAGGCGATTCGCCGGGAGTTGGGCGAGAGCGAAGAGGGGGAAGAGGGGGCGGAGGTCTTTCGCCAGAAGATCGACGCCGCTGGCATGCCCGAAGAAGCTCAGAAGCAGGCTTTCCGGGAAGCCGAAAGATTGTCCCAGATGCCGCCCGCTGCCGCTGAGCACAGCGTGATCCGAACCTACCTTGAGTGGCTGACCGAGCTTCCGTGGTCCGTTCTCAGCGAAGACCGCCTGGACGTGATTGAGGCGCGCAAGATTCTTGATGAAGATCATTATGGTCTCGACAAGATCAAGGACAGGATCGTCGAATACATCGCGGTGCTCTCACTGAAGAGAGACCTGAAGGGACCGATTCTCTGCTTTGTGGGCCCGCCGGGTACGGGCAAAACCTCTCTGGGAAAATCCATCGCGCGCGCGCTCAATCGCGAATTTACCCGGATCTCACTCGGCGGGGTTCGCGACGAAGCCGAGGTGAGGGGGCATCGGCGGACCTACGTTGGGGCCATGCCTGGCCGCATCATCCAATCGCTCAAAAAGGGGGGCACGCGGAATCCCGTCATGTTGCTCGACGAACTCGACAAGGTGGGGTCCGACGGGCGGGGTGATCCCTCTTCGGCGCTCCTGGAGGTGCTAGATCCCGAGCAGAATTCGGAGTTCAGCGATCACTACCTCGAAGTTCCCTTCGACCTCTCCCAGGTTCTCTTTATTGCAACTGCAAATCTGATAGATCCGGTACCCGCCGCCTTGCGCGACCGGATGGAAGTCATCGAACTCCCTGGCTACACCGTCGAGGAGAAGGTGGAGATTGCGAAGGCGTTCGTCTTGCCCCGGCAGATCGAGAGAAACGGCATATCAAATCTGGATTTCCAAATTTCAGAGGAGAGTCTGGTCCACCTGAGCGAGCGCTATACCCGAGAAGCGGGTGTCCGGAATCTGGAAAGGGAGATCGGCAGGGTCTGCCGAAAGATCGCCCGACGCGTGGCCGAGGGAGGGGATTCCGGTCCGATCCGTATCGAGGTCGCCGATCTCGACGAGTTGCTGGGGGCTCCGCGATTCGAGCCCGAAATTGCCGAGGCGGACATGAAGCCGGGTGTCGCAGTGGGGCTCGCGTGGACTCCGGCAGGGGGGGATATCCTCTTCGTCGAGGCGACGAGCATGGCGGGCAGTGGCGGGTTGAAGCTGACGGGTTCGCTGGGAGATGTGATGCGCGAATCAGCAGAGGCGGCTCGCTCGTGGCTGCGGAGTAACGGGGATTCCCTGGGTCTTGGGCCGGGTGGGGATTTTGACCAACGCGACGTTCACGTCCACGTCCCATCCGGAGGGGTACCCAAGGACGGCCCGTCCGCCGGGGTCGCCATGGTGACCGCAATGATGTCTATGCTGACGGACAAGAGCATTCGCCCGAATACCGCGATGACGGGGGAGATTACTCTACGAGGCAAGGTGCTCCCTGTCGGAGGTATCAAGGAGAAAGTTCTGGCGGCGAAGAGAGCCGGGATCCAGCGTGTTGTTCTCCCCCAGGACAACCGGAGGGACGTCGAGGAGATCGAGAAGGAACTGCTCGTAGGGCTCGATCTCCACTACGTGGGCTCGATCGATGACGCCCTCGAACAAATCATGACTTAGGGTAGATTTCACTCTTCGTAACCAATAGGCGAACGATTGAGGGCCATGAAAGACTTGTCGACCAACCCTTGGAACATTTTTTCAATCGCTGGCTGGATCGCTCTCTGCTCGCTCGGCTGTGTGAGTTCGTCTGAGTATCGGCGAGTCGAGGGTAATCTGGATGCTCTCAAGCGGCAGAACGCTGGCCTGACCGAGAAGACCGAGAAGCTCGAGGCCGAGCAGGGTTATCTGTACGAGGAGTTGTCACAGAATCTCGAAGCCTTCGAAGATTTGAGTGTCGAGCACCAGACGCTCGAGCGAAAGGCCGAGGATCTCACCCGATCGGAAGCCGGCCTTGAAACGAAGCTCGGAAATCAGTCGCGACGCTTGGCGGCCTCGACCAGGAACCTCGAGGATGCGCGAGCCGAAGTCAGTCGATTGGCTTCAACCTATACGGACCTGATGGCCGATCTCGAATCGGAGGTTTCTTCCGGTCAGATCGAAATCGAGCAACTTCGGGAGGGTCTCCGGGTCTCGGTTTCTGACGATATTATTTTCGCCTCCGGTTCTGCCGACCTCGATCCCATCGGGCGGCAGGTCCTCGATAAAGTTTCGCGACAACTCCAGAAACTCGATTACACCATCGAAGTCCAGGGGCACACGGACGATCGCGGGCTGAAAGCGAGCTTGCGTAGTCGCTATCCGAGCAACTGGGAACTCGCTGCGGCCCGGGCCTCGCGGGTGGTGCGGTTGATGCAGGAGCAGGGGATCGATGGGAGCCGTCTGAGGGTGGTTTCATTTGCATCGTTCCAGCCCCTTGTCCCCAACGAAAGCGACGAGAGTCGGTCACGGAACCGGCGCATCGAGATCCGTTTGAAGCCGCGACCGGGCAAGTCGGTCAGCGACTCCGGGTTGCCCGGAGCAGGCGACTAGGGGCGCATGGAAAACCCGCGCCGGGCGTACATGGAAACCCTTTTCGCCCGGAGTCTCGAAACCGTTCACGCGGGCAAGGCGGTCGCAGCTGTCGTCGAGCGAAGTGAGACGGGAGAAATTGCGATCAGGGGGCGGAGGTTCGTTCCCGGTACGAAATTCTGGGTTGTGGCCGCCGGCAAAGCCGCCGCCGCGATGGCTCGGGCCTTTGAGGGCGCCGCGGGCACCGCCGTTCGGCAGGGGTGTGTGGTTACGGGGGACGCCTACGGGCGAGATGTCCCGGCAGCCTTTACTGGGATGCTCGCCGGCCATCCCGTACCCGATGAGAGGGGGGTGGCCGCCTCCAGCGAACTCTTACGTTTCGTTGCCCAGATTCCCCGGGAAGACGTGCTGGTGGTGCTTCTTTCGGGGGGGGCTTCGGCGATGCTGAGCTGCCCCGAACCCGGCCTGCTCCTCTCCGACCTGGTCACCGCCAACAAGGCGCTGCTGGCCTCGGGAGCGGATATCGACTCGATCAACACGGTGCGCAAGCACTGCTCGTCAATCGGTGGTGGCCGGCTCGCCCTGGCGAGCGCAAGCGAACGGATCGAAGTGCTCGCGGTCTCCGATGTGCCCGGGGACTCCCTGGCGACCCTCGGCTCTGGTCCCTGCGTTGCCGACCCGACGACTTTTGACCACGCCCTGGCGGTGGTCGAGCGCTACGGGCTCCAAGAGCGTTTTTCGCCCGGATTGATGGCCCACCTCGAAGCCGGCGCGGCCGGGCGCGTACCGGAGTCGCCGAAGCCGGGGCACCCCGGGCTGGAGCGTGTCGGGGCGGGAATCATCGCCTCGAACGCGAGCGCACGCAGTGCCGCGGTTAGTTTGGCCCGGGCAGAAGGCGTGCCCGCGCTCGATCTGGGAGAAATCCTGACGGGCGAGGCCCGGGGGATGGGGAGAAAACTTGCAGCCTTGGCCCGCTCGATTCGGAGCGATTCGCCCGCTCTCCTGATCGCTGGCGGTGAGACGGTGGTGACCGTGCGGGGCCCGGGCCAGGGTGGACGAAACCAGGAAATCGCCCTGGCAGCGGCCCTGGAGTGGGCGCGTGAGGGCGTTCGGGGAGGGATGTCGATTCTGGCGGTCGGGAGCGATGGCATGGACGGCCCAACCGATGCCGCGGGCGCGTTTGTCGAGGCAGGCGAACTGATTCGAGGAAGGGGGGCCATCGAAGAGGCGACCGAGCGACTCGAGCAGAACGACAGTTATGGTTTTTTCGATGAGCGCGGCGGGCTGCTGAGGACGGGACCGACCGAGACGAACGTCATGGATCTCGTTTTCCTGCGCGTCGAGGGGAGAGGCCGCTCTTGATCGGGTGACTTGCTCGGTGGCCGGTTGGTGCTCGTAGGCGGGTGCCTTAAGCTTGCCGGCACGAGCGCCGAATTGGGTGCGTCGAGGAAGGTGCACAATGGCGATCAGCGAAGAAGAATTCAAAAGATGTATGTCCGCCTGGCCGAGCGGCGTAACGGTCGTGACCAGTTGCGCCGGAGACACGATTCATGGCATGACGGTCTCCGACTTCAGTGGGGCTTCGCTGACGCCGCCGCTTGCCGTGGTGCTCTGTGACCGCGCATCACTGACCACGCGCATGATCAGCGAGGGTGGCTGTTTCGGCGTGAGCATCCTGTCAGTCGAGCAACAGGAAATCTCGGATCGGTTCGCTTCGAAAAAGCTCGAGCACGTTCGATTTGAGGGAATCGAATACGAAATCGGCCAGACCGGGGCCCCTTTGCTTACCGGGGCACTCGCCAATCTGGACTGTCGTCTGACGGCTACCCACGAGGTGGGAGATCATCTGATTTTCGTGGGTTTGATCGAATCGGCTGAAGTTCGCCCGGGAGCCCCCCTGGTCTATTGGGGTGCGGGTTACCGAAAACTCGAGGATGAGGCGGATTGAGCGCCCTTCGCTTCGTCGTCTACTCGGATTATCTCTGTCCGTGGTGTTTTAACGCCTCGGTGCGACTGCGGCGGCTCGAAGCCGAGTATGCCGGCCAGGTGGAACTCGAATGGCGCAGCTATCTGCTTCGCCCCGAGCCCCGGGTGCACTCGGACCCAAAAGCCGCCCTAGCGAAATTCCGGAGCTACACCGAATCCTGGATGCGACCGGCCGCCGAGCAGGATGCGGGCGAGTTCCGGGTTTGGGCCAGCGACCAAGGACCGCCCTCCCACAGTATTCCGGCGCACCGGGTTGCCAAGGCGGCCCAGCGGGTCGGCCCCGAGGCGTTCTCCGCGATGCACGAGGGGTTGCTGAAGGCCTATTTTTCCGAGAATCGTGATATCAGCGAAATGGACACGCTGCGCTCGCTCTGGCATGAACTCTCCCTGCCGGCTGAGGCATTCAAGAGCAGCCAGACGAGCGAACTCCTCGACGAGGTTCTGGCTGATCACCGGGAAGCCCTCGACTCTGGAGCCACGGGGGTTCCGGCCGTTCGGCTCGCGGGCAATCCGGCGGTAATCGTGGGCGCCCACCCTATCGATCTCTACCGACGCTGGGTGGACCGAAGTCTGGAGCGCCTCGAAAGGGCCGAGGGCGCGGGCTCCGAGTAACGGTGCCGAGGGTTTGAGGAGTGGCCACGCCGATGCCCTGACCGCACGGCGTTTTCTTCCCCGGGGAAACCCGGGTCTGCATGGACGCAGCAGGGCGTGTTGTGCGATCTTGTTTGTCTTCCATGGCGCGGTCAACGGAATTCCCAGGACCCCGCGCGAGTTCATAGGAGTTAACACGATGCAGTCGAGTCGAACCCGGGTTTCAAGAATTGCACTTCTACTCGCGGCGGCGGCTTTCGTCCTTGCCGGCGGAGTTGGCGTGGCCCAGGCCAAGAAATCCAAGAGTATCAAGACCGAGGCCACCTTCCTGTCCTACGACGCCGAGGCAAAGACGATCGAGGTCAAGGTGAAGAAGAAGGGGAAGAAGCCGGCGAGTAAGAAGCTCAAGTTGAAGACGGGTAAGAAAGCGACCTTCACCGTGAAGCCCGAGGGATCGGTCCTGACCCGAACCAGCGTGACCCTCGACGGCAAGCGGGCAGACATCAACGAGATGAAGGAGGGGCAATTTCTCTTTATCTACTGGGTGCCGGACGAAAAAGATCCCGAGGCCCGCTTCGCCCGCAAGATCGACATGGTCCTGAGTGAGGCCGAGATGGACGCCAGGAACAAGGCCCGATTGGAAGCGGCGCGCGAGGCGGGCCAGCTCTCCGACTGAACCCGCAGCCAGCCCGCAGCCGGTTGGACGGCGTCTGGGTTGGTCTGGCTCCCCGGGCGAAGGCCCGGGCGGCTCCGCGGGTCGCGAAGGGTAGGGGGGCCCAGCGTTGCTGAGGGCCTCGGCCCCTTCTTATGCCCTATGCCTTAAGCCCCATGTCCTATACCCCATGTCCCGGGGTGCATAGTGCGTGGTGCATAGTGCGTGGTGCATAGTGCGTGGTGCATAGTGTGTGGTGCATGGTGCATGGTGCGTGGTGCGTGGTGCGTGGTGCGTGGTGCATAGTGCATAGTGCATGAGGCGTGTCCCATGTCCCATGGTGCGGCGAAGAGGAATCGAACCTCCACGGGGTTGCCCCCACCAGCCCCTCAAGCTGACGCGTCTACCAGTTCCGCCACCGCCGCACACGGGATTGGAGCCGCGCACGATAACGAAACCCGACCCGATCGCCCACTCCTACTCTCATGGCGATCGCCCACTCCTACTTTCATGGTCCACTCCCACTCCCACTCTTATGAAGAGGGAGGCGCGGATCTGATGGAGGGGGAGGGCGCGGCTCTTATCAGGGGAGGGCGCGGCTCTTATCAGGGGAGGGCGC
>JAPKBZ010000035.1 GCA_028823175.1 Myxococcota bacterium | reverse complement strand
GACCACCGACCACCGACCGACGACCCTCTAACGGAATAAACCCCCGACCAGAGCAAAGGGCAGAGTCACCAGGTCGAGGGGGACCGTGAAGATCAGGGCCAAGGGTTTGACCGCGGGGGCAAGCGTCGACCGCATAACACCCTTGGTCATCGCGAAGACGTACTCATCGCTATAACCCCCGTGATCCTCTAGGTCGAGGCTGTCCTGGGCCATAGCAAGGGGCATTGTCTGAGAGGCCGAAGCCTGAGGCGAGCCGGCGGAATCCGATGTCGCGAGATTCGCCGCCGCCGTGTTCTGAAGCGCCAGACCCACAAGTCCAATCAGAAAAATTTGGGCTATCCGGCGAAGGCCCCGCCTCGTCCTGACGGTGGGGTTTGTCTCAAAAAAACAATCCATGGCGAACTCCTCTCTGCTCGGCGGGCCGGCTTGAATCGAAAGTATGCCATACGTGGGCAAGTTTCGGTCGAGCGAGGCCCTCTCCAAAACACCCCAATCCGCGCTTGACCTTTGCTTGCCAACGCCCCGCCCTCATGCGCTTTGCACGACCGGTCGAGGCCGACGTCGACCTCTGGGCCGGGGAGGCTGACCCGGGCGAACTCCACCCCCACGCTCCTGTGGCGAATTCTGGGCCCGGACACCCGGCTCGGGGCATGTCGGTTCAGGCCATTGTATTCGCTCAGGTTTTATTGACCCTTCCCAGGCTCAGCAGGCGCCTGGCGCCCTTCCCAAGGCGGCTTCCCCTCGGAGAGTGTAGAAAGTCGTGGAGTTGGCCCGGGGGTTGAGGTAGACATCGGCCCGCATGCACGCTTCGGCCCCCTCTCAGTGAAAGATCCCCCCTCATGAGTCAGTTCCCTTCGATTATCTACACCTGGACCGACGAGGCGCCCGCTCTCGCGACCCACTCCTTTCTACCGATCGTCCGAGCCTTTGCCGCGGCGGCCGAGGTCCCCGTCGAGACCCGCGACATCTCGTTGGCCAGCCGGATCCTCGCCCACTTTCCCGAGCGACTGACCGAAGCCCAGCGTGTCGACGATGGGCTCGCGGAACTCGGTGAACTGGTGAAGACCCCCGAAGCGAACGTGATCAAGCTGCCCAATATCAGCGCATCCATCCCGCAGATGAAGGCCGCGATTGCCGAACTGCAGGCCAAGGGCTACCCGCTGCCGGACTACCCGGAAGAACCGAAAAATGACGAGGAACGAGAATTTCAGGCGCGCTACGACAAGGTCCAGGGCAGCGCAGTCAACCCGGTCCTGCGTGAGGGCAATTCGGATCGTCGAGCACCCAAGGCGGTCAAGGACTATGCGAAGCAGAACCCCCACCGTATGGGCGCCTGGGCAGAGGACTCCCAGACCCATGTCGTGACCATGAGCGAGGGTGATTTCCGGCACAACGAGTTGTCCATAACCCTCGAGGCGGAGACGACCGCTCGCATCGAGCATGTCGCGCCCGAAGGAACGACGACGGTCTTGAAAGACGGAATCGCGCTCGAGGCGGGTGAGGTTTTGGATGGCACCTTCATGAGCAAACGTGCGCTGGTGGCCTTCCTGGAGGCGCAGATCGCGGACGCCCGCGAGCGCGGCGTTCTCTTCTCCCTACATCTCAAAGCGACAATGATGAAGATCTCTGACCCGATTCTCTTCGGTCATGCAGTGCGTGTCTTCTTCGGGAACGTCTTTGAACGTCACGGTGAAACGCTCCAGAGCCTCGGCGTTGACGTCAACAACGGTTTCGGCGACTTGCTCGAAAAAATCGCCCGCCTGCCCGATGCCGAGCGCAAAGCGATCGAAGCCGATATCGAGACCGCCTACGCGGAGGGCCCGGCGCTGGCCATGGTGAACTCCGACCGGGGCATCACCAACCTTCACGTTCCGAGTGATATCATCATCGATGCGTCCATGCCCCCAATGATCCGTGACTCCGGCGGCATGTGGAATCCGGCCGGGGAACTTCAGGATTGCAAAGCGGTGATCCCTGATAGCAGCTATGCCGGTGTCTACCAGGCTGTGATTGATGACTGCCAGCAACACGGCGCCTACGATCCGGCGACCATGGGAAGCGTGCCCAACGTCGGGTTGATGGCGAAGAAGGCCGAGGAGTATGGCTCTCACGACAAGACCTTCGAGGTGCCCTCGGACGGCAGCATTCGCGTTGTCGACACCGAGGGCAACGTCTTGATCGAGCAACAGGTCGAAGAGGGCGACATCTGGCGTGCTTGCCAGGCCAAGGATGAGGCCGTACGCGACTGGGTCAAGTTGGCCGTGACTCGCGCCCGGGCGACTGGCGTGCCGACTGTTTTCTGGCTGAACCCCGAGCGGGCCCACGATGCCCAGTTGATTCTCAAGGTCGAGGATTACCTCGCCGACCACGACACCGCTGGGCTGGATCTCCGCATCCTCTCACCCGTCGACGCCACGCGTTTTTCCCTCGAGCGAATTCGCAAGGGAGAAGACACGGTCTCGGTGACGGGAAACGTGCTGCGGGACTATTTGACGGACTTGTTCCCGATCCTCGAGATCGGAACCAGTGCCAAGATGCTTTCCATCGTTCCCCTCATGAACGGGGGCGGCTTGTTCGAGACCGGCGCCGGCGGTTCAGCGCCGAAACACGTTCAGCAATTTGAGGAGGAAGGGCATCTGCGCTGGGATTCGCTCGGGGAATTCCTCGCGCTGGCCGCTTCCTTTGAGCATCTCGCGGAACAATTTGGCAACCCCGGTGCGCGCTTGCTCGGCGAGACACTCGAATCGGGCACGGCGGAACTGCTTTTGAACCGTAAGACGCCTTCACGCAAGGTGAATGAACTCGACAACCGTGGAACGCATTTCTATCTCGCGCTCTACTGGGCGCGCGCCCTCGCAGCGCAATCGGAGAACCCCGAACTGGCGGCTCATTTCGCCCCTATTGCCCAGGCCTTGGAGCAGCACGAAGCTGAGATCATGACCGAGTTGACCGACGCACAAGGCCCTCCGCAGGACCTCGGGGGCTATTACAAGCCCGATGTCGACCGGGTTGATTCAGTGATGCGGCCGAGCCGAACACTCAACAGGATCATCGATTCCATCTGATCAGCTCCGCTGGGATAGTTGGCCCCAACTCGCTGTTTTCACGCCGCCGGCCCGCCGTGATACGCTCTACGCACCAGGCGAACCCGACGGAGGAATCGAAATTCATGGAAACCCACGGCTTTTGCGATTCTAAATTCGAGGGGGTTAAGCAGGCCTTCCAAGCGAATTTCGAAAAAGGTGCCGAGCTCGGGGCCAGCGTCGCGGTCACCCTGGACGGCAAGCCCGTCGTCGACCTCTGGGCTGGGGATGCCGACTCCCAAGGCAACCCATGGGCGGAAAATACGCTGGTCAACGTCTACTCGACGACGAAAACCATGGCGGCTTTCTGTGTTCTTATCCTCGCTGACCGAGGCGAAATCGATCTTCACGCCCCGGTGGCCAACTACTGGCCCGAATTCGCGGCGAACGGAAAAGCAGAAATCACCGTCGCCCACGTGATGAGCCATAGCGCAGGGCTGTCGGGCTTCGAGCCCCCCCTGGCCGCCATCGAGGAACTCTACGATTGGGACGGTATCTGCCAGCGGCTCGCCGCCCAGAGCCCCTGGTGGGAGCCGGGAACCCGCTCGGGCTACCACGCCATCACCCAGGGCTATCTCCAGGGCGAAATCGTGCGGCGCGTTTCGGGACGCTCCATCGGTCAATTTTTTCGAGAGGAAATCGCCGAACCCCTGGGCGCCGATTTTCATATCGGACTGGACCCCGCCCACGACAGCCGGGTGGGCGAACTCGTCCCGCCCACGATGGCTCTGGGCGCTGCGGGCGCCGACCCCGACTCTCCGGCAGCCCGCACCTTCGCCGGCAAGGCCCTCGACGCCACGGAGCCCCGGACCTCCGCCTGGCGAAGGGCCGAGATTCCTGCTGCCGGAGGCTTCGGAAACGCGCGGGCCGTCGCCCGCGTGCACTCGGCACTGGCCTGCGGGGGAAGCGTCGACGGCATCGACCTGATCTCCGAAGGCGGGGTCGAACGTATCCTCGAGGAACAGACCCGGGGAGAGGATATGGTGCTCAGAGTCCCCGTGGTCTTCGGCATGGGATTTGGCCTCAACGACCCGTCCTTTCCCATCAGCCCGAATCCGCGCGCATTCTTCTGGGGGGGCTGGGGCGGATCCCTCGCCATCGTCGACTTGGACGCTCGCCTCTCCATCGCCTACGTCATGAACCGCATGGCAGCCAACCTGATGGGCGACCTGCGCGGGGGCGCCCTCGCTGGGGCCGTATACGCCTCGCTCGCCTGAAGCAAAGCCAGGGCGAGGAAAGCGCGGAAAAACCCGCCGGGAATAGGAGAGGAGCTTCACTCGAATGCAAGCGATCCAGCAACTGGGCATCGAGTTCATTCTCTTCATCCAATCCTTCCACTCCCCTGCTCTCGACCAGTTCTTTCACGCGATCACCCAATTCGGGGGCGGCGCTTACCTCTTTCTGATTCCCCTGGTGATCTGGTGCTTCGCTCCCCGTCTGGGCCTTCGGGCCGCCCTTGCCATGTTGATCGCCCAATTCGTTGTCATGGTGATGAAGGACTATTTTGGGCAGCCACGCCCTTTTCAAGTGGACCCCCGCATCCTCTCGGAAGGCGAATGGGGGCTCAGCTTCCCCAGCGGTCATGCTCAGGGAGCCATGGTGTATTACGGACTGATCGCGGCTGTGGTCGCTCGGCGCTCGGTCACGATTGCCCTGGGCCTGCTCATCTTCCTAGTCGGCTTGTCTCGTCCCTACTTGGGCGTTCACTATCCCCACGACGTGGTTGCGGGCTGGATGATTGGCGCCGGACTGCTCTACCTCTGGCTCAGCCTGGAGGATTCCACCGCCAGCTTCTTCCGAGGACTCTCGGTGGAGAAACGCGGCTTTCTCGGCGTAATCCTCCCCTTCGGACTCGCCGCGCTCCACAATTTCTTTTTCGACAACCCGAGTACCTACGCGATCGCCGGGGCGGTGAGCGGAACCATCTTCTGCCTAGCCTCTCCGACAGTCGAGCGATGGTTCGATGGGAGCGACCGCCTCTGGCGAAAGATCGCCCGCTTCGCCCTGGGCATGCCCGCCCTCTTCCTCTTAATCCAGGGCATGCGTTACACATGGCCTGCTGAGCCGGATGCCACGCTGGCTTTGTTGACCTTCATCAATGGGGCCGTAATGATGCTCTTCATCGGGCTCGCAGCGCCTCGAATCTTCGGCTGGCTCCGCCTGGCGCCGAGCGCTCAAACCCGTCCCGAGCGGGCGGCGGAAACGCATTGACCGCACCCGCTTGGCTCGAACGCGGGGTTCTCATCGTCGGTGGAGGCATCGCGGGCCTCACCCTCGCCGGGGCCCTCCAACGAATGGGCGTAGAGTGCCAACTCGCGGAGCGGTCCGAAACCTGGGCCCCAGTCGGGGCCGGAATCATCTTGGGCGTCAACGCCATGGCGATTATGCGTCGCTTCGACCTCGCCGACGGCCTCGAGGAGCGGGCATGGGCTCTCGAAGGCATGACCATCACGGATGCCAAGAACCGCCACCTGATTCGGACCAATCTCGCCGAACTGCGCCCGCGCTTCGGAATCAGCCTCGCCCTTCACCGGGCCGTTCTGCACGAAGCGCTGCTCAGCGCAGCTCGCGGGGTTCCCATTCGGATGGGAACCACCGTTGATTCCCTCGAAGAAACAGATGAATGCGTGCGAGCACACTTCAGCGATGGAAGCGAAGCCTCGTTCGCACTGGTCGTGGGGGCCGATGGCTTGCACTCCCAGGTCAGGTCATTGGTCTTTGGCGACGTGCCCCTCCGCTACTCCGGCTATACCTGCTGGCGCATGGTCGTCGAGAGCGACGAAATGGAGGTGAGTGCCCAGGAAATGTGGGGCCGGGGGCAACGCTTCGGTGCGGTTCACATCGATGCAAAACGCGTCTACTGCTTCGCGGTCGTTAACGCCGAAGCCGGGCGGCCCGATCCTGCGGCGGGTCGTGTCCAAAGACTTCGTGAAGAATTTTCTGAATTCGCCGGACCCGTCCCCGCGCTCCTGGCTTCCCTTGAAGCGCCGGAGCAATTGATCCAGAACGATCTCTACGAGGTTCTGCATACCCCTTGGTATCGCGGAAGGGTGGTTCTCGTCGGGGATGCGGCCCATGGCATGACCCCCGATATGGGCCAGGGCGCCGCCATGGCCCTCGAGGACATCGCGGTTCTCACCGAATCCCTCGGCCTCACTGATAGTCCGGCGGAGGCCTTGGGCGCCTGGGCGGCGCGGCGCACAGCCCGGGTTCGCTGGATTCAGAACCAATCGCGCCGCATCGGCCAAGTCGGTCAGTGGGAAAGCCGACTCGCCTGCGGCCTTCGCAACCAGCTTACGCGCGCCACGCCCGCTTGGGCAGCAACCCGGGCTCTGAAAGCCCTGGCCGGCCAGCGGATCTAGCGCGCCTGGGCGCGCAGAAGGCGAAAGGTCTGGGAGGATCCCGGTAGCGACGGAATACCTTGGGCAATATCGAGCCCCGCGATTGCCATCTCCCGCCGATTCGTATTCCCGAAAAGCACATTTGAAAGCCGGTACAAAGACGCCCAGGCGTAGTCCGCGCGACCGGCGAGCTTGGCCGCTTTGGCCCGAATGAGGAGATCTCTGGGAGATCGGTCCCGAGCAATCAACGGATCGATCAGGCCGACGGCCTCCCAAGCCCTTTCCGGACTGCCCGAAGCGATTCGCCACTGGGCTCGCAGACGGGCGGCCTCGGGATAGACGAGATGACCGACCTGAACCTGGGCGAGCGCCCCGTCCAGAACTGAGACCTCCTCCCAATGGCCCGAATTCAACATCACGCGCCCTTCGATGAGAGCTCTCTCGGGCGCTTTCAGGCCGCCAAGATCGAGCCCGGCGGGTTTCAACAGGGCCAGACCCAGCCGGGCCGTCGATGACGACGGATCTTTCTCCAGAATTCCCTCGAAGAGTTTCGCGGCCCGCACGAAACGTCTGACGGAAAGGTCTCGCCAGGCTTCGGCTTCCGGCCTGGTCTCTTCGGGGAGTTGGGATATAACCAGGGACGCCCTCATGCCCGCTCGGCCGGCGACGAGGCGTCGGACGAGAAGTAGCGGGTCAGCGTTGGCGTTCAGTTCCGGCAAACCATCGGCAACCTGTAAAGCCTTGCCCGGTCTCGGTCCGCTGCCCTTTCCGCGACGCGCCCAAGCCAGGTGGTTATGATCATCGCTGATGATCGGAGAGCCCAGGGAATAATCTCGTGACGCCTGCTCCGACAGCCGAATCTGAGCGATGACGTCGGTAACGCTATGAACTCCAATCCGCGCGAAATTCTGCGGCGCTTCGGCAATCGCTCGAGGGGCTGTCTTCGCGAGGTCGATTTCCGTATTGGAGGCAATGAATAGAATGGCCGCTCCACCGGGGTGCAGCACAGTAACGTGATCGAAGACCTCTCCAAGCGTCCCCACCAGGCCTCGCAAGAGGCGGTCGTCGACAAAGCCGAGCCCCATCCACTGGACAAAGACCCCGTCGGGCACCAACCGCTCCTCCACGAGTTCGAAGAACTCTTGGGTGTAGAGGTGAGAAGCGCCCGAAGTCCAGGGGTGCGAGGGTTGTGAAATAATGGCGTCATAATTTTTGCCCGTCAGCATCAGTGCACCGCGGGCGTCGCCAATGCGCAGACTGAGCCGAGGGTCATCGAGGGGATCCCCCAAACCGAGGCTCTTCACGGCCGTCCGATTCGCGCGCACGACCTCCGGCTCGAGTTCGATGAGCTCGATTTCGCGCACGGACGGCGGCACCGCAGCGAGCGTCCTTCCCCCGCCAAGGCCAACGATCAGGACTCGCTCAGCCTCAGGCCGAGCGAGCAGGGGCAGAAGGGCCAGCCAACGACCCTCCTGGTAAAGATCCGGAGAGTTGACCGCCGACTCGATGACCGATTCGGGAAGACCGTTGGTCGAGATCTGGTGCCCATGGGGAATGTCGATCAGGGTCACGGTCGCCGAGCGGCCCACTCCCAAAAAGCTCATCTCTCCCGAGGTGGCTCCGCCACTCAAGACGCCCATCTTCAACAATGCGAAGGGGGGCGCTGGCCGCAGGGCGAGCAGCGCCACTCCAGCCAGGGCAGCGGTGGCGAGGAGGGCCCGCATGGGGCGCCCGGTGGTAAAAACCGATGCGGCTCCGAGTGCGAGGAGAAGGTTGGCTCCCGCACCGACCAGGAGGGTTCCCTCGAAGCCGAAAACCGGCAACAACCAGAATCCCGCCGAGATCGATCCGACGATCGAGCCAAGAGTATTCCACGCGTAGACCCGGGCGCTGGCCGAAGCGGCATCATCGGCGTCGACGGCCATCAGCCTGACCGCGAAGGGAAAGCTGGCCCCAACGAAGACCGTCACGGGAAGCAGGATGAGAACGGACATCACCGCCCCGGGAAGAAGATTTGACGATGATGCGTTCACGCTCTGGGCGATATAAGGAATCCAGTCTGCCAGGGAGAAGGTCAACCAGGCCATCAAGGCTGTGCCCAGTTGCGCGAAAGCGAACCCAAGCCCCGCGCGGAAAGAGTCCCGGGCAAAACGCGAAGCGATGGCGCTTCCCAGCGAGATGCCGATCAGGAAGCTGGCCAGCATGGTGGCGAAAGCCGCAGTGCTCGCTCCGAGTACAAAACCCAGCATCCGGACCCAGAGCACTTCGTAGACAAAGGAGACGGCACCGGAAACCGCAATAAACAAGAGAACGGGAGAAAAGCCCTTGGACCGGCGAGGTTCGGTGCTCTGGACTGCCGGCGCAAATCGGGAAAGCAGGGCTGCGGCGACGAAGACCAGAGCATTGGCGACCGCCCCGATATAGATCGTCTGCCTGAGGCCGAATTCGGGAAGAAGAACAAAAGCTGCAGTCAGGGCGCCGCAGATCGCACCGGCGGTATTGATCGCATAGAGGTAGCCGATCCGAGGCCCTACCTGTTCGTCGTTCTGGACAGCATGCCGAGCCAGGAGGGGCAGAGTCGCTCCCATCAGCGCAGTACACGGAACCAGAACCAGGAAGGCACCTACCAGGTGAAACAGGGCCGTCACAAGGCCCACGCTCTCCGGCGGCGCATCGAGCCCCCCCAACCAATTGACATAGATGCCCATCAGCCCACGGATCGCGAAGGGAACGGCGAGTGCACCGAGCCCGATCCCGAGTTCGATGACGCCATAGGCCAGAACCGGCCTTCGGATCCGATGCGCCCAGCGCCCAGCCACAGCGGCGCCCAGAGCCAGTCCCGCCATATAGGCGGCCAACACGGCGGTCACGGCCAACTCGGAGGTTCCGAAAACGAAGGCGAGTTCGCGGGTCCAGGCCGTTTCGTAGAGGAGCGCCGCGAAGCCCGAGATGAAAAAACAGATTTGCAGGAGCGAAAAGCGCAATTTCATCGCAGTTTTCCGGTTTCCTCTCGGGTGGAAGTCCGCTCCCGATGCGCGGGAGACTAGCATTACACTTCGGCCCCGAAATGACTTGGCTGTTGAAGAAAGCGGGCTCTGCTAGCGTTTTTTCATGCTTGAAAAATATGCTTTTGGTGGGACCGGCCATTCCAGCACACGAATTCTCTTCGGAGCCGCAGCTCTGGGCCGAATGGATCAGAAGAAATCGGACAAGGTTCTTGAGCTTCTGCTCAATTATGGGGTCAACCACATAGACACAGCAGCCGGCTACGGTGACTCGGAATTGCGGGTCGGAGAGTGGATGGCCGAGCATCGAAAGCATTTTTTCTTAGCCACCAAGACCCACAAGCGCGATGCGGCGGGCGCTCGAGAAAGCCTCCACCAATCCCTTGAGCGCCTACGTGTCGACTCTGTGGACCTCATCCAACTTCACAACCTCGTGGGCGAAGACGCGTGGGCGAAGGCACTCGGGCCCGGGGGGGCGCTGGAGGCACTGATCGAAGCCCGAGACGAGGGGCTCGTTCGCTTCATCGGCGTCACGGGGCATGGCATGGCAGCGCCGGCCATGCATCGCCGGAGCCTCGGCCGCTTCGACTTCAATTCCGTCCTGCTGCCCTGCAATTACTCGATGCTCGCACAACCCGAATATCGTGCGGATTTCGATGCCCTGGTGGGTGAATGCCGAGAAAGAGGGACAGCCGTTCAGACCATCAAGTCGATCGCCCGGCGACGCTGGACCGAGGAAAGTGAGCCTCGCTATAGCTGGTACGAGCCTCTGCAGGAAGAGGGATCCATCGACCGGGCGGTCCGCTTCGTCCTGGCCCAAGAGGGGCTCTTTCTGAACAGTTCCAGCGATGCAACCCTGCTGCCGGCGACTCTCGAGTCGGCGCGCCGCGCCGCCCTGGGTATGGACAACGAATCGCTGGAGAGCAACCTGAGGGCCGACGTCGAGAAGTACGCGGTGGAGCCTCTCTTCACTCCCGGTGGGCCGCAGGGCATCTAGAGCGGTCCTAATCCCCCGCGAATATATTTTCGGGCGAAAGAACCGTCAGCTCTGGGGACCAGCCCGCATCGTAAAGGGCGCCGGCGAGCCCGCTGGCTTCTTCGATCGTTTCAAAGCCCGTGAGGTAGACGTCCCAGAGGGTCCCATTCGTAGAATCCCAGGACGTGACTCGGCTCACGAATCCATCCTCTTCGAAGGCGCTCGCTATACCCTGAGCCCCCGCTTCGTAATCGACCGTTTCGAGAAGCAACGCATAGGGCTCCTCATCGACGGATCCCAGGTCAGCCACCCGGGAAATCGCCCGCTCCATCGCGATGCGCTGGCGAACCGAGTACGCCGCGTCCTCGCTCGGGCTCCTCAGAATCTGGGCCTTGACCACGATCACCAGATCATTCTCCACCCGGGTCCGTGAACGGGAACTGAAGAAGGTGCCGAAGAAGGGGATGTCCTTGAGAAAGGGGATCCCCACCACGGAAACCGACTCCGCACTCCCGTTGCTGGCGCCAATCACCGCGAGGTCGCCCTCGCCCAGCATCAACGTCGACTCGATGGTTCGTTGGGCGAAGGTAGGGCCTACCTGGTCCACCGGGCCGGCGAGTGAAACCTGTATTTCCGACATTTCGATCTTCAGATCGAGTTGCGCAATGCCGGCCTGACCGACCGTGGCCTTCACGACCACCTCGATTCCCACATCCCGCCGCTCAATGGTCTGCTGGGTAGCCAGGGCTCCGGAAGTTCCAATGAATTCACCCTCTCCGACCGAGCTTCCCACGGGTACCGGAATCTCATTCCCCACGAAAACCCGATGCTCTTCGCCGCTCATCGCCAGAATATGGGGACGCATCAGGATATTGGTTTCTGCGAGAGACTCTCCCGCTTCGAACGAGAACTCTTCGCGGGGGACGTTGACGGTGATCGGGTCGGCCCCGCCACCGGGATCCAGTGTCAGTTGCAGGGGAGAACGGGCATAGCGACCAAAAAGAAAATCCTTGGCCCCTGGGCCCGCCGGGACGCCCGTGCCCAGGAGGCTCGCCGACTTGGAGAAGGAAGCCCCGCCAGAGGAGATGAAAACCGCAGGGTCCGTCAAACTCGAAGGCTCTACCACGGGAAGAAAATAATTGATGCCGAGCTTGAAGCCACTCGGCCGAATCAACTCGAACACCATGATATCCACGGCCACCCGGGGCGGTAGTCTATCCAATTCGTGGATCACCCTGAGCAAAAGTGTCAGGGTTTCCGAGTCCGAACTCAGTAGAAGCGACCGCGTCGCCGTATCAACGGCCACGTTGAAGCTTCGACTCTCGAGGCTCTCTCCGAGTTCCTCGACAATCGCTTTTCTCTCACCGGGCCTCGCCTGCTTCCGGCCCTTCTGCATTCCGGTCAGAATCCCTGAAATTTCCTCGGCCGGGCGGTTCAAAACCCGCACGACCCTGACCAGGCCTTGACCCTCTTCCACGCGATCGACCTTCTCGATGGTCTTACGAATCGCCTCAAGACGAACCGGTGAAGTCTGAACGAGCACCTGATTTGTCCGCTCATCGATCCAGATTCCGACGCGATCCCCCTGCCGACGTCCTTCGTTGAAGGTCACCTCGAGAATCTCAGCGATTGTCGACGCGGATCGATAACGCAGAGTGCGTACCAGAATATTCTCATCCGCGGCCTGATCCAGCACCCGCAGGATTACGATGAGGCGAGCAACTTGAGCCTCTGGTCCCGACAAAATTACGCTATTCGCAGGCTCGTAGGGAAGGGCTGCCCCAAACTCTGACACGTTCGGACCGAGCGCCGTGACCACCGCATTTGCATCGGCATGGCGCAACCGGATCATCGTGGTGATGACTCTGCCGCCTTCGGGATCGAGAGGAACCGGTCTGATCGGCGACCCCGACTGGCTTTCTGCCAGGGGGACAATCTTCGTGGTGTCCTCGCCGATGGGCAACGCCGCAAAACCCTTGACGAAAAGAGCCGCGTCGAGGAGGGCAAGGGCCTCCTCCGGGCTCACCCGGTAGGGAACCGTCACCGTGACACGGCCCCGTAGGCTGTCGTCGAAGATGAATCTTTGCCCGGTCGCCCGGGCAATCATCGAAACGATATCCGCGATATCCCGCTGTTCGTAGTGAACCGGAATCGTACCCCTGACCGACCGCCGCTCCTCTGCCCCCGAACTCGGCATCGCGAGAATCAGAAGGACCAAAAACGCTAAAGATCGAAGAAATATGCGGCTCACCGGGTGAGCCTATCCGAGGCGCCCGGCGAGTGCTATTCAGCCCGCGTGCGACTTCCGGAGTGCGCAGATCTTCGCTGAAAACTTCGTTTTGGCTGAAATTTTCGAAAGGGGTACTTTCTTTCTGCTCTTGCCCGGCAGGTTGCCTTCCGATACCGAAGGGGAGCGCGGGCGTTGCCCGCCACCACTCGATCCGCCCACGTCCGAGGAGTGCAGATGACCCGCGCCATCGTCGTTGTGCCCACCTACAACGAGGCCGAAAATATTCCCCTTCTCGTCCCCCAGATCCTGGCCCAGGACGAAAGCCTGGAAGTTCTCGTTGTCGATGATGCTTCTCCGGACGGAACAGGGAAGATCTCCGATGCAATCGCCGAAAACGAAGGCCGGGTTCACGTTCTTCACCGGGCGAGCAAGCAGGGCCTCGGCCCCGCCTATCGGGAAGGTCTTGCCCAGGCCCTCGAACTCGGCGCGGACTACGTGATTCAAATGGATGCAGATTTTTCCCATCCCCCCACTAGCCTCCCGCAATTTCTCGAGGAAATAGAAAACTACGACGTGGTCCTGGGATCTCGCTACTTGAACGGCATCACCGTGGTCAACTGGCCGATCGAGAGGATACTGATCAGCTGGTTCGGGAACGTCTACGCGCGCAGGATCAGCGGACTCCCAATCAGCGACACGACGGGCGGTTTTCGCTGCATGCGCCGAAGCGTGCTCGAGAAAATCGACTTCGAACGCGTCCGCTCCAATGGCTATGCGTTCCAGATCGAAATGAATTACCGATTCGTCAAACAGGGGGCTCGCCTGAAAGAAATTCCTTTTTTCTTCGTCGACCGAACCCGAGGGACTTCGAAACTCAATTTTCGGATCGGCCTCGAAGCGCTCTGGATGGTCTGGTGGCTCCGAATCGCCGACGCACTCGGCCGCCTCTAGGGGAACGAAATGCCTCGAAGAAGGTATCGTCACCTTGAATAGTCTCGCCGACCGGCCGTGCAGAATATTGCTCCTCAACGAACGTGACCCTCTCCATCCCAAAACCGGTGGGGCCGAAACTCACGTCTACGAAATTTTCGGGCGCCTGGCCGAGCGCGGATACTCCATCACCCACTTCAGTTCGTCGTTCCCCGGATCCGCAAACAAGGAGCGCCATCAGGGAATCCAAATTCGTAGGCTCGGAGGGCTCCCGCTTTATTATCCCCGGGTTCTTTGGGAGACCGCGCGTCAAACCCGTACCGGCAACTTCGATCTCGTCGTGGAATGCCTAAACAAGGTTCCCTTCTACTCCCCCGCCTACTCGTCTGTGCCCGTCCTCGCTCTATGCCATCACCTCTTCGGCGAAGTCGCCTTCCAACAAGTCCCTTGGCCCATCGCGGCCACCGTATGGGCCTCCGAGCGCTTGATTCCTCCCCTCTACCGCTCAAGACCTTTCCTTGCGATTTCGGAAAGTACCCGCCGCGACCTGATTGGCCGAGGTCTGCCCCCTGCACATATCCGAGTGAGCCAACCCGGCATTGCACCGCCCGCCCTCGAAGTCGATCCCAGCCTGTCTCGGGGCCAGGGCGTCATCTACGTGGGGCGGCTCGAGGTCTACAAGAAAATCGACGTTATGCTCAGAGCCATGGCGAAGCTATCCCAGCGTTTTCCCCAGGCCCCCATCGTGATCGTAGGTCGCGGGCCTGCTCGGCCCGGCCTGGAAGCTCTTGCCAAGAAGTTGGGGATCTCGGACCGCACCCGGTTTACAGGCTTTGTCGAGGACTCAGAGCGGGATACACTCCTCTCCGAAGCGCGTGTCTGCGTCTGCCCCTCCGAAAAAGAGGGCTGGGGCCTCACCGTGATGGAATCCTGTGCGGTCGGCACGCCGGTGGTCGCCACGGATGCCGATGGCTTGCGCGACTCGGTACGCGATGGAGAAACCGGCTACCTCGTCAAAGAGGGTGACGTCGACGGCTTTGCAACGCGCATCGGACAACTCCTTGAGGACGATGCCCTGGCCGCCAGGATGGCTTCCCAAGCCGTGGCCTGGGCGAAGCATTTCGATTGGGACCGCGCCGCAGATGATATGGCGGCTGCCATCGCCGAAGCCCGGGAACGACCGTGACGCGAAAACTCTGCGAACAAAGACGTCCAGGGGAGCCCCTCATCCCCGCGCGCTTCCTGCACCGGGCAGGCCGATGAAATTCCTCCGGTGGTCCGTCCCTTTCCTGGTCAGCGCACTGCTGCTCGCGTGGGTATTCCAGGGTATGGAGTGGGGCGAACTTCAGGACAAGCTGAGCTTCGAAACGGTCCTGATCTTCGGCCCGGCGCTCATCGCTTTTCTTGCGGTGAGCCTCCTCATCGAGGCCGTCTGCCTGGTTGATGTCGTCTCGCATACGCATCCCAAGCCCGGCCTTCTCGTGGCAGCGCGCATCAAAGCCGCCAGTTACCCGTTGGGCATCCTCAACTATGCCCTCGGAATCGGTGCGGTCACCCTTCTGCTTCGCCGGCGGATGGGCATGTCCCTGCAAGAGGCGGCTGGAGCTGTCGCCGTCATCGGTCTCTTCGATCTCGGAAGCTTAATCGCGATCATCGCCGTGGGCGCAGCCCTGATGGGCGCCGAAACCCCGGGCGTCCAGGCGGGCGTCCTGTCCGCGCTTGCGGCCACGATCGGCATCGGCTTCGCGACGCTTCGAGCCCCTTTCTCCTTGGGCTGGCTCGATCGCCTGCGCGATCTACCGATTCTGCATGCTGCGCGCACCCTGCCCCTACCGGTGCTGGCCCGGCTCGGAAGCCTGCGATTGATCTTCACCGGGAATTTCATCGCCCTCGGCTGGGCAGTTCTAGCCGGCTTCGGCGTCGATGAGATCCCCCTCCTCTCCCTGGCGATCAATATCTGCGTTCTCCTGATCGTCGCCGCGCTGCCCATTGCCGCCGCCGGCCTAGGCACAGGCCAATGGGTATTCGTCGAACTTTTCAAACCCTGGGCCGATCCAGCGACATTGCTCGCCGCCAGCTTGACTCTCTCCCTCGGGCTGATCGTGACCCGCGCGGCCATCGGCCTAGTCTTCGCCCGAGAGTTCACCGCCGAAGCCTTGGCTGCCCAACAAGAGGAAAAAGCGTGAGCGATCTTCTCTTCACCGGCGAGCGTCTCCACAAGGAAAATCCGCTCTTTGCCATCGACCTCGTGCGTCATCGGGCCGCGTATATCCGCGCCATCGAGCTGGCTCGCAGCGCGGGCGCCCAGCGCGTCCTAGACCTTGGCTGCGGCACCGGGTACGGGACCGGCGAATTGGCCGCAGTGCTCCCTATGACCTACGCGGTCGATCGAATTTCTCCCGACCCCGGCGCCCGTCACCCCGCCGCTCATTTCATCCGCGCGGATGCGGCTCACCTTCCCCTGCGCGCTGAAAGCTTCGACATGATCGTCAGCTTTCAGGTCATCGAGCACCTCGAAAACCCGGCCCCCTACCTCAACTCGATAACCCGACTCCTCAAGCCAGGGGGGACGGCCTTGATCACGACCCCCAACCTCCTCGAATCGGACCGAGAGAACCCTTTCCACGTCCACGAATACGAGGCGGCCGAATTGGCTGCCCTACTCGGCGACTATTTCTCGCAAGTCGACATGCTGGGCGTCTGTGCCACCGCGGAACCCAAGGCCTACTACGATGCCCGCTTGAAGCGTATCCAATCCATCGTCCGCATTGACCCCCTCGGCCTGCGCAGACGACTTCCTCGCTGGATCATCGACGGGCTTTTTGCCGCCTTCGCCGTCCAGGTCCGGAGAGGGATCCAAAAGAGCGACGGGCTACCCGAGGTCGACCTCGAGGATTTCCCGATCCTTCCTGCCCAACCCGACTGCCTCGATCTCTTCGCCGTCTGCCAAAATCCGCATAGGGAAAACGGGGCGTGAAGGAACGTGTTTTCCGCTTTCGCGCGATCGAGAAACGCATAGCGGCTTCCAAGCCGGGGTTCCGGGTATTGGATATCGGCTGCGGTCGGGGCGACAACCTGGAACGACTCGTCCGCTACGGGGGCGATGCCCTGGGGATCGAGCCCTCTCTCGAACGGGCCCAGCAGGCCTGCGCGATCGCGCCGGTCGCCGTCGCGGTCGGCGAGCATGTGCCGCTACCAAGCAGCCGCTTTGACATGGTCTACATCTCCCACGTCCTTCACCACGCGCGCGATCTGTCCCGAGTCCTCGCCGAGTCTCAGCGGTTATTGGCCCCAGGAGGCCTCCTCTTCGTCATCGAAACCATCGACGACAGCCCCCTGATGCGTTTGGCCAGGGCCCTCCAACCGAGTTGGGAAGACGATGAGGTCATGAACCGTTTTCGCTATGCGGATCTGGTACAACGCTTCGAGGACGCGGGCTTCGAGGTCTTGGCCGGGGAAAAATTCAACAGCCTTTATTTCGCCTGGGAGCTTTTGCCCATGAAGGTCCGGGCTCTCGAGTTTTTCACGCCGCTCTTCGTTGGCCTCGAGATGCTCCTCCACGCTCTAGTGGGCCGACGCTGGGGGGGGCACTGCTACCTCGTCGCGCGTCGACCCGGATCGCCCCGTTTCCCCGAAGAGGGCGCTTCGCCGAGTCGGGGCTGAAGCCGCGTCAGGGATAAGGCGAACGCACCTGGGCCTCTAGCCGCGTACCGAGGGGGCCTCGCGGCACGAAGTAGCGCTGTTCGAGACCCCCGCGCAGGACCCGGATCTCCGTGGCTGCACCCAGCTCACCAACCTGGGTGAGAAATTTGAGAGCGGCCGCAGTAAAGACCCTCTGGCCGTCATAACTGATGACCTCGTCCTCGGGCAGGAGGCCCGCTTCCGCTGCGGGGGACGTTTCGAGTAACTCGGTGAGAACCACCCGGTTGGGCTCCCCTGAAGCAAAGCGCATCGCCTCGTAATCCTCGTCACCCAGATCTCGCCGGGCCTCGACCTGGATCTGAAATTGCTCTTTCCCAAGCTTCTTCCAGCCCGGCACCTTGCGCGCACGCTGGTTCTCGATATCGAGTTTCTCCATTTGCAAACGCTCCCAGCGGCGCCGAATCCGCAAGGCCTGATCCGCCGTCCAGCCCTCGGCCTCGAGGGCGGCGCTATCAAACCAGGCTTTTTCCGTCGGCGCCGAATCGGTCGGCTCTTCGGCGGCCGGAACCGGCTCCGGGGACTCTGAGATGACCGGAAGAGTGGGCGAGGGAATCTCCCGAACGGCCAGTTCGGCTTCCAGGCTGCGAATCCGATCTTTCTGTGCCCTGAGTTCCTCGCCCAATCCGGGCTTCTCGATCCCCGGCGCCGTGACCTCGTCGTCGCTCGGACGATCGCGGTCACTCATGACCAGCCAGGTCATGCTGCCGCCCAGAAAGATCCCCAGGAGTACCGCTGAGAGTAGACGGATCACGGTCGAGACCTCCGCCCGGAGCCTTGAGTACGCCCCACTCGCTCTGAATGCCTTTCCTTCACCCGGACACGGTAGCACCCACGAACATCGCCTATAAAGAGAGGCAGCATGGCGGAAACCTCCACGTCTAAAATCAGCGAAGAGTGCGACGGCCCGGCCAGCGCCTGGGGCGCGATGGCGCTCCTCGCCGGGCTGGCGATCCTCGCCCAGCTCCCCCTCTACGACCGCAGCCTGGTCCCCATGGACGAGGGCCATCTGCTGGCCGCCAGCGATGCCCTGGCCGCGGGGAAACGTCTCTATGCGGATATCCACACGGGCATTTTTCCCGGAATCTACTGGGTCGCCTCCGCGCTCCTCGAGTGGCTCGGGCGCGACGCCCTGGTTCTTCGAGGCGCCGCACTCGTAACCAATAGCGTCACAGCGCTTGCCCTCTACGCGATCGGGCGGCGCATGGTGGCGCCCTATTGGGCCTGGCTCCCCCCCCTTCTCTACCTGGCTCTCATCGTCGTTTCCTTCCCCGTGCTCTCCATGTTCAACTACTCGACCCTCGCGGTGGCCTTCGGCTTGCTGGCCCTTCTCTTCCTGCTCCGATACCTCGAGCGGGGACGCGCCTGGGAGGGCGTCGTTCTGGGACTCTTGATCGCCGCGGCCGCCCTCACCAAGCAGAATTTTGGCGGATTGATTTTTGTCGCCCTGCTGATCGCCTTGGTCCTGGCTCGGCGCGAGTCGGCCCTCGCCGACCGGGGCCTTTTCGCGGGGCTGCTCCCCATCGTCGCGGGGGGCTTGGGGCTGACCCTGGCCGCGTTTCTTGCGTTGTGGATCCCGGGGGCGTTCCCCGCATTTCTGGATCGAACGATTTTCTCCCTCGCGGGCTCGCAACTCCAGGACTTCAACAACCCGATCCCACCGATTTTTGGCGCCCACCCGGCGGATGACGGCCGCTTCGTCTTCCTCTACACGCCCCCGACTATTTTTAATGCCCTCGTTCACGGCCAGCCCTACGCGGGATTCTCGTTGACCCCGCTCCTCCGCTCGCTTTCGATCCGGCTCAGCTACGGGCTTCCTCTTGCAGCGCTCATCCTCGCACCGACCCTGCTCTTCTTCACCCGCCATTGGGGTGCAATGGCCGCCCGCAACGCCGCGCGCTCGACTGTCATTTTCGCGATCGTCTTTTCGCCAGGCATCTTTCCCTCGGCGATCTGGTCTCATCTGGCGTTCGTGTTGATCCCGATCCTGCTCCTCTTTGCCCTGCTCGGTGATCGCATCGAAAAGATGTTGCAGGGGCAGCGATCCGCGGCCCGTCTCTGGCGAATCCTTGCCGGGGTACTCACCGGAATCGCTCTCATCATCGCCTCCAGGACCGCGCTCTCGGTCATGGATTTCTACCCCGAGCCCCTCGAACTCGAACGCGCTTCCCTACACGTCTCAGCCCGGGATGCCGAGCTGCTGGGCGGAGCCGTACGATTCATTCAAGAATGCAGCGAGCCGGGTCAGCCCGTGCTCATCCTGCCCGATATCCCCGTCCTTTATTTTCTGGCCGACCGCCCCAACCCCTCGCCTTTTGACTTGGCGATTCCCGGCAACGTCGATGGCCCGCTGATCGCCCGGCAGGCCGATGCGGCCCAGGTTCGATGCGCGGTACTGAATCCTCGTATGTACCCAGAATTCCCACCCTTCGAGCAACTCTTCCCCGAGCTCGCAGCGCACCTCGAACGCGAGTTTCGAGTGGTCCGCGAGATTCGAGGCGGAAACTCCGTCTGGTTGGGTATGGTCCGCAGGGCCCGCTGAGATTTCGATTCTCCAGCGGATCTTGTAGCGAGCCCGAGTCGCTCATATACTCCGGCTGTGCGGGATCTTCTACGGCAACTGGGAATCTTGGAGCGACCCGCCTGGCTCTACTTGGCCATCGCCGGCTTGGCTCTGGCTTTTGGCTGGCCGCTCTGCCAACGGGCGATCATCCTGTCCGACGAGGGCTACCTCCTCCAGCAAGCCCTCGACCTTCTCCAGGGCCGCGTGCTCTACCGCGACATGGATGCCTTCATCACCCCGGGTATCTGGTTCACCCTGGCCGGAGTATTCGCTGTTTTTGGCCCCAGTGTTCTGGCCTCACGGGTCGTCATCCTCATCGTCTATGTCGCCCTGGCCCTCACGGGCTACCGGATTGTCGCCCCCATCGCCGGGAGACGGTGGGGCCTGGTGAGCGTGGCCTGCCTCCTGCTCTTCTCTGTCTGGGCTTTTCCCGCCTGGACCTTTGCTTTCTACTCCCCGGTGGCCGTGGTCCTCGCCCTCGCAGGAATCGAGCGCTTGATGCGCTGGCAACGCCGGCGCGCCATCGCGGACCTCGCCTGGATGGGAGCGTTCATCGGCTTGTCGATCTGCTTCAAACAGAATTACGGGGTCTTCGCGGCGATCGCCGCGGGGCTGGGCTACGCGGCCACCCGCCTCGAAGCCAAGGCCTGGCGGGGGAGCGCAAGGGAGATCGGCGTGGCGTCGCTTGCCGCGATCGCGGTGGGCTCGCCCTTTCTCCTCTACCTGATCGCCCAGGGCGCCCTGGGCGATGCCTGGACGAGCCTGGTTGTTCACCCCTTCGAATTCGGGGGGCGGCACGATATTCCCTACCTGGGCATTTCGACTCTTTGGCAGGCGGATCTCTTTCGGACCGGCGCTGAAAAGCTCACCTACTTATCCTTTCCCGTGCTCAACACCGCCCCGGTTCCGCTCCCGGGCGGGCGGGGGCTGGTCATCTGGCTCCATGCCCTCGCCTACTGGCTCGCCCCCCTGATTATCTTCGGAGGTCTTCTCGTCGCCTTTGCTTCGGGGCGAGCACGCGGCGGGCGCCTTGACCCCGCGCTCTTCACGATCAACGCCGCCGCCGGGCTCATCTTTCTCGGCGTCTTTCCCCGGGCGGATTTCAACCACCTCGTCAACGTTTATCAACCGCTCCTCATCGCCGGCCCCCTCACCCTCCAGCGCCTTTTTGAATTACTCCGGGGACGTGCTGACAGATTACGGCGTGTCCTCGCCATCGCCTCGGCCTTCACCGCGATCCTCTACGGAGCCATCGCACTCTACTGGTATGCGGGCCTGATCCAACGGTTGAGTGTTCCCCTGGAACAACCCCGGGCGGGCGTTCTGGTAAGCCCACTCGAAGCCCTTGAGATCAACTACCAAGTGCGTCTGATTCGCGACCACACGCCCGAAGGAGGAGCCCTGTTGACCCTCCCGGACCTCACCATGCTGAATTTCCTCGCCGAACGCGAAGTACCCAGTGCCTGGTACAACCTCTACGAGCACCATATCGCGAAGGATCGCGGCCAAGGCGTTGCTCGAGCCGCGGAAGAAAAGAACGTTCGCTACGCCGTCGCGCGTTTCAACAATTTCTTTTCCGACCGGGTGGGCCTGCTCGAGTACGCACCCGACCTCGCTGACTATTTGATTTCGAATTTCGAAAGAAGCTTCGTCGGCGGACGAGAAAACTATATCGTCTACACTCGGCGCGATGAGCCCGCGATTCAGCACCCCTACATCGACTTACTGGCGAATTGCGATGTCGAAGGCCCTGGAGAGGAAATTCGAAAACATCTGCTCTTCTCCGCCCTCTACCACAGGGAGCGAAACGGTTCGCCCATAGGCGGGGAAGGCATAGCCACCCGCTGCCTGGTCCAGGTACCCGAGGAGGGAGGCGTACTCGCGCTTGAAATCGGCTACCGAAAACCTTTTCAATCGAATCGGGGTACGCGACTCGATATTTCCATCGATTTACTCGACCAAGACGGTCGCCAGCCGATCCTTGAAGAAAGACTGCCCGTCATTCCCTGGCAAGGTTCTCCGCGACAACAAACCTTCAAGCGCTTCGAAATCGACCTTGGCCGCTGGGCGGGAAGAACGGTCACCCTCGAATTTTCTACGTATCTGCAAGGAAAAATCCAGGATTCGATCTTGGACCTCAAGGGTTTCGCGATGATCTACCGCGATCCACGACTTCAGTCGAAGGCCGGCGGAGCGCGACCATGAAAGGCCAGTCTATAGGAGGCTACGAGGAGCTATGAGTTCGCGCCGCGCCTCGAATTCCGATCCCAACACCGCCGATTTCATCGGGCTTGAATACCACGCCGACGAGCGCGTGATCCCCGCTCGATACCGCTGGGAGGGCTCGCCCACCGAGGGTTGGCAGATCCAGCGCGAGGGCGCTCACCACCTCGACCTCGGTCCCGGATTCCGGCTGCTCCGGACCGACCGATGCGGGGTGTGCTCCACCGACCTCGATCGCCGATTTCTCCCCTTCCCCCTGCCCCAGATCATTGGTCACGAGATCATCGCCCTCGACGGGGCGTCCCGGCGCCATGTCGTCGAGATCAACGCCTCCCACGAAGCCCGGGGAATCGACCACACGTGCCCGTTCTGCCTCCGAGGCCTGGCGACCCATTGCCCCGAGCGGCGGGTGCTGGGG
Organism: Myxococcota bacterium; assembly: GCA_028823175.1. Lineage (GTDB taxonomy): Bacteria > Myxococcota_A > UBA9160 > UBA9160 > UBA4427 > JAZXM01. The sequence goes on along the minus strand of JAPKBZ010000035.1, from coordinate 19,378 downwards.
ATTCACGATCTTCCCGGCGGCTTTGGCCCCTGGGTGTTGGCCCCGGAAGCCGCGGTCATTCCCCTCCCCGACTCAATTGGCGACGATACCGCTGTACTCATCGAACCTTTCGCCGCGGCCCTCCACGCCGCCGAAACCATCGCTCCCTCGGCAGGGGAAAGAGTCGCCGTCCTCGGGCCGCGGCGCCTCGGGCTGCTCGTCATCGCGGCTCTCGCCGCGCTACGCAAACGCAACGGCACCGACTACAAAATTCTCGGCCTGGTGCGCCGCCCCGCCCTCGCCGACTGGGCGCTCCGTTTTGGCGCGGACGAGGTTCTCCCCGCCCCGGACCCGGAGTCCGAGTCCGAGCCCTGCGCAGAATTCGTCATCGACACCACGGGCAATCCCTTGGGGCTCGAGGCCGCCCTGGTGGCCTCGAGCCGCGAGGTCCACCTGAAATCGACTCATGGCCAGCCCTCCGCCGGGCTTAGGCACACGACCGAGTTGGTGGTCGATGAGCTCAGCCTCCAGGCCTGGCCCGAAGACCCTGGCCAAGCCAAAGCCGTGGTGAGCGGCTCACCCTGCCGCCCAAACGACCGCCCCCGAGTGGCCTGGCTCGCCAGCGCGCCGCCGCCAGCATGGCTGAGCGACCGGGCGGATGTGTACACGGGGAAGGATCCGAACGCATTATTGAAGGCTCTCGAAGCCAAGCCAATGGGGCTGCCCCGGGTGGACCTCGCGGTCGTCGACGACGAAGCCGGCATCGATGCGGTGGTGCGACCCCGGGAGAGCGAAGAGATTTCCCTGGTTCGCCCAAGGGGCCAGATTTTCACCCGGGCCGGGGGGGCGCTCACGGGGCCCCTCCTCCAAGCCCTTCACCACCGCAAGCTTCGGCTGAGCACCTCGCGCTGCGGCGATTTTGGGAAAGCTCTGGCGCTGCTCGTCGCCGACGACGAACTCGCTCAGCGCCTGCCCGCACTCATCACCCACCGCCTTCCCGCCTCTCGGCTATCCGAAGCGCTGGCTCTCGCGCGCACGCCGGAATGCATCAAGGTCGTGATCGAACACGCCGAGACGCAGCAGCCATCGGAAAGCACCGAGACCCGGGCAGATTGAAGGGCCGGCTCGTCGGGCCCTAGTCCCCGATTTCGGGCCCGCGCCTCCGGCTCAAGCCGGGTAGTTTCGGCGGCCGAAAGGCCGTGAGCAGGACGTACCAGGCCGCCAGATAGATCTCGGCGCCTTCGATCTTCGAGACCCCCGCGACGCGCTGCTCGAAGATGATCGGGACCTCGCCGATGGAAAAACCGTAACGGGTGACTCGCCAGGCCATCTCCTCGAGGAACGAATAGCCCGAGGAGCGAATCTCAAAAGGGTGAACCGTTTCGAGAACTTTTCGCCGGTATCCGCGATAGCCCGCTGTGCAGTCGTGAACTTCGACGCGAAGCAGCGTTCGGGCGTAAAAATTGGCGAACTTCGAGAGTAGACGCCGATGCCAGGGCCAATTTTCGATTCCGCCGCCGGGAACGTAACGAGAACCAACAACCATATCCCGATCCTCGAGCAGGGCGATCAGCGACGGCAGGTATTTGGGGTTATGGCTGAAATCGCAATCCATCGTGAAGACGAAATGGAAACCTTGATCCAGACCGAACCGAAAGCCACTCAGATAAGCCGTACCAAGCCCAAGCTTCCCCGGTCGCCGTAGAAGGTGGAGTCGAGGCTCGCTCTCCTGGGCGCGCTCGACGAGATCACCGGTTCCATCCGGGCTGTTGTCATCGACCACAAGGACTTCGATTCGGGGATCCTCGGCCAAAATCAGCCCGGAGAGTTCTATGACGTTCCCGGCCTCGTTATACGCGGGCAGAATCACCAGGATGCGCTCCTCGGAGGTGCTCTCGGAGTTCACTGGCAACCACCTCGACTCATGGGACGACTCTCAAGCTCAGTTTCCTCAATCTTCACTTCCCGAGGATACCCGCAGCCAATCCACAACGAAAAATTTTCAATCATCGCCAAGGGAGTCAAGCCGCTCGAGCGATCACGAAAAGGCGATTTTCTCGCCCGAGAAGTTTCCCCGCCAGGAACATGGACTGAAGACCAAGCCTCACCAGGGGGTGAAGGGTGAGCCTGCGCAAGTCGGTCAGTTCCTGCTCGAGTTGGACGACCTCCAGGCCACCCAATGCGAGACAATCTCGGAGGCTATCGGGAGTGAAGTAGAGAAAATGCTGCTCGATATAAAATTTCTCGAGGGGCGCAGTTAAGCGGCCACCCGTCAAGCGATACATCGCCCCGCCCACCAGATCCAGGATGCTTCGCTGGTTCGGCGTCGAGAAACTGACGAGGCCACCCGGTGCGAGGCATTGCCGAGCCGCCCGAACCAGATTGGCCGGCGAGCGCGAATGCTCGATGACATCCCATCCCGTGACGAGGTCGAAGCTCTCACCCCTATCGGCCAGAGACTCAAATTCACCCAACCAGGGATCGAGGCCGAAATGTTGCCGAGCGTGGTCGGTGGCTTCAACGCTCTCGTCGATTCCGAAGGGCTCCCAACCTCTCCGGCGGGCCACCGCCAGAAAGAGACCCGTTCCGCATCCCACATCGAGCAAGCGGCCCGGAGCCTTGACGCGCTCGATGATGTCGAGCCAGGCCTCGAATTGTTCCACCAGGGGATTGCCGGGTTCGTCTTCGAAGCAGAAGCGATAATAATCCTTGAGCTCGGGGACCGACCCTTCCCCGCTGGTGTAGAGCGATTTGAAGAGTTCCTGAATCTCCTCCTCGCTGGGGAGCGGATCCAGAAAGATCTGCCCACAGGGTCCGCACTCCACAATGTCGAAACGCGTGATGCGATACCGCAGACCGATTTCCTCGGATCCGCAGATCAAGCAGGAAGTTTTGGAGGGACCCGGCACGGAGTCGATACTGCCACAACGAGCCGGAGGAGGGAAATTCCCTCGAGCCTTTCAGGGCAGCTCGGAACCCGGAGCCTCTGGGAATTCGGGAGCGACCAGGCGCGGCTCGGCCCATCCCCCCATCAGCAGGTCTTCGCCGTTGGGGTTGTCCGCCCGATTGCTCAGCTCGAGGGTGATCTCCCGGCCCGCCCAGGCCCCCAGGTCGAGATCGAGGTCGAACCAGCGCCGATCCTCGATGCGGTTCGTGGTATTGAGTCGGCGCTCGTAGAGTGTTTCGAGACCTTCCGGGGTCCGTACCGAGAGTCGGAAGTCCACCCAGGACACGGGCAATTTGAACCATCGTTGGGGATGGACCGCGACGGCCGTCACCAGGCGCCCACCCTCCCGAGGTACTTTCAGTGGAAGCGCGAGAACAGTGCTGCGATTTCCCGAGGAGGGTCTCAAGGCAATCGCTGGGCGGAATGGCCAGAGCATCTCCCTGACATAAAGCCCACGGGATTCAGGGGGGACCACCCTCGAGGGTCCGAAGGTCTCGTCGATTCGAAGAGGGGCGGCATCGAGACCACTCGGCGCAACGGGCCGCCCGGGTCTCTGCTCCTCGGGTGAGCGACGGCGAAGCGCCGCCGGCTTGTATCCCCACGTGTCGTAACTGAAGATTCGGTCGATCTCGAAATTCTCGACCAGGTAGGCGAAGAGCACCGGAGCATGCTCCCAAAAGGGATCGAAAGTCTGGAACTGGGTAAAATTGTAGAGCACCACGTCGGTACCCGTTTCCTCCATCGCCTGAGCCACCACCGCGTCGCGATTGGGGATCTCGGGAAAGGGCCAGACGATATAGGCCGAGCGGTGGGGCCCTCGGCGCTCGGACAGGAAATTAGCGATGGGGAAATACGGAATCCCCCCCAGAGAATCGTCCGGTTCGGTATTGGCCTCGACGTACTCGAGAACGTTCTCGAGCATGGCCACCTCCCCGGGCTTGCCATAGATCCCCGCCCGGGGATGATCGATCCGGACCGAGTGGGAATCCCGCAGCCGCATCACCAGATGCCCGGAATAGACGACCGCCAGGGACACGGGGATCAGTGCTACGGCGACGACTGCACAAGCTCGCGCGCGCCGGCCTCCGACCCATCCCTCCAGAGCAAAAATCACCAAACCCAGGAACGGCCAATAGAGCACCGCCAGGTGGATATAGTCCTGGGGTTTGTTGAGCCACGCGAGCAACAGCAGGCTCGTCCCCAAGGCGAAGAAAAGGAACTCGACCAGATAACGCAGCCTCCCCGGGTCGCCGGGCGGTGCAGCCAGCCTACGCCGCTGGACCCAGAGTCGAAAACTGAAGCCGGCGAGGAGGGCTTGGGGGCTGTAGAAGAAAAGCTTGAGCATGATGTCGTAGAGCGGCGTGTCGGTGTAGAGCGGATGGATCCGCAACGCCGCCCAGTCGGCAGTCAGCATGATTCCCGGCATGGTTTCCGTAATGGCCAGTTGAGTGCGCAGGGCAAGATCTTGGCCGAAGATCGGCCATAGGCCGGGAAAATCGGAATAGGGGTAGGCGCCGATCCCCTTAAAGTGGTTGAACACAGTGAATTGAAGAACGTCACCGAGGACGCCAATGCTCCAGTAGTAGAGGCCCGTCGCCGCGCCCACCCCCGCGGCTGGAATGATAAAAATCGCCAAGGTCGAAAAGCTCGAAGGCCGGCGATCACTCGGGCGGGAGGATTCGTTGAGCGCCAGGGAAGCCAGGAGTGCGAGCAGCGCGGCGGCGCCGTAATCCTGTTTGCAAAGAACCCCGAGTCCAAAGAGCAGGCCTGAAAGAGCCAGAGTCCGGCGATCCGAGCGTTCGAAATACACGACCAGAGCTGTGGCGCTCGCGAGTAAAACGAGCAGGGCGAGGGTCGAGTAGCTGTAGATCTGCCAGTGCGGAAAGCACCAGATTCGGTAGAGCCAGAAAGAACCGAGGGCCGCGAAGGCCCATGAAACCGAGGTCACCTTGCGAAAAAGGAAAAAGAGGAGCGTCGAGAAGGCGGCGAACTCCAGAATCACCACCCAACGCGACACCAGGATGGACGCGCCAAAGACATCGAAGACCAACGCAAGAAAATGGAAGGCGCCCGGAAGTGGGTAGAATGTGGCGTCCCGGTAGAATTCCCCGCCCCTCAGTCGGAGGTCGGCGAATTGCAGAACATGCCCCTCGTCCATGAGGCTGAACCACAGGTCGAAGAAGGGGAGCTGAAAAAGGACTGTGGCGACGAAAATGAGGGCCAGGGCGAGGCCAGGGCGAGGCCTTATCCCGCGTACAGCCTGTGGTTCATCGGGTTGCGCATCCAATTGCGAAAAGCCTCTGGGGAAGTCGGAATCACGATTTGAAAATTGACGTAAGCCCCTGCTCTGTTTAAGATTATCGCATCAGCGGCCGGGCTTCGCCCCCGACCGGCAACCCGGACTTGAAAGGGCTCCATGACCCGCCCCGCCCTTAGCCTTGATTTCCGTACCCTGCTGCTCCTGGCTGCCCAGTGGGCCCTCTTCCTCGGAAATTTCGCGCTCTATGCGGCCGATCCCCTCCCCCTTTGGGCCCATATGCTCATCACGCTCGTCGTCGTCCACCTCGCCTTTACGATCTGGCACGAGGCCGCCCACGGCACCATCTCGAACCGGCGTGGGCTCAACAATGCGGCGGGGATCCTTGGGATGATCCCCTACACCACGCCCTATTTCATGCAGCGCCACGTCCACCTTCAACACCATAAATACCTCAACGAGGTGGATCTCGATCCAAACCTCATCTACGCGGGCGGACCTTTCTGGCAACTTAGTTTCCGTTACCTGAAAACCGTCGGCTACGCGAGATCGGTGCTCCGGGAGGATCCACGTTCGCTGGGGATGCGAGCCTCAGACACTTTTTTCGTGGCCCTGGTCGCGGGGGTCTACCTCTTCGCGTTCTCACAGGGTTTCCTGCTCGACCTGATCCTGATCTGGTTCGTTCCCCTCGTGGCCGCGAAGGTCATCATGGACTGGTATGTCAACTATCTTCCTCATGTCGGCCTGCCTCCGGATCGCTTCGCGGGAACCCGGATCATCACCGCCCGATGGCTGACGCCTCTCGTGCTTGGCCACAACTACCACGCAATCCACCATCTCTGGCCCACGATTCCCTGGCACGGCTACCTCGCGCGCTTCCGGGCGAAGCACGACTACCTTGTGACGAACGGCGTCCCCATCGAGAGTCGTCTTTTCGGCCCGCGCCTTTTGCCCGATCGCGGATCTGCTTCCCAGCACGATTCTTCGAACGGAACCGCTTCGGGTGAATAGGCCCGGCTCCCTCGAACTCGAGCGGGTCTGCTGTGCGCTCTGCGGATCCGAGCGCTCGGAGACCTCGGCGACCGGGGAAGATTTCGAGTACGAAACTTCCGACGACACCTTCCATTTCGTGCGCTGCCTGGACTGCGATCACCAATACCTCGATCCCCGGCCAGCCACATCCGCCCTCGATACGATCTATCCCTCCGACTACTACTCCTTCGTGGGGACAACGAATCCCCTGGTGGCCCGCCTTCAGCGCTTCTGGGAAGGCGGGAAGGTTCGGCTCTATGGCACTTTCGTGGGCCAAGGCGAGCGAAACCTGCTCGATGTCGGTTGCGGCGACGGCCGCTTCCTCTCCCTCCTGGGCCAAGAAGGCGATCCTCAGTGGAATCCCGTGGGCCTCGAGTTCGACGAGGGGGCCGTGGCGAGTTGCCGAGCGAAAGGGTTCGAGGCCTATTGCGAACGAATCGAAGACTTCGCCCAGCGCCCCGATCAGCGAAATCGCTTCGACGCCATCCTCATGCTCCAACTCCTCGAACACGTCGACGAACCCGCCCGGGTTTGTGAGCACGTTCATGCGCTCCTCAAGCCGGGGGGCGTTTTCATTGTCGAAACTCCAAACCTCGGCGGGCTCGACTACCGGCTATTCGCCGGGCGCTGGTGGGGGCACTACCATTTCCCCCGGCACTGGAATCTGTTCCGGCTTGCATCCCTTTCGCGACTGCTCGCATCGAAAGGCTTCGAGATCGACCGTGCCGAATATCTCATCAGCACCTCCGCCTGGATCATTTCCCACCGAAATTATTTCAAGGATCGAGGCTGGCCCCGCTTCTGGTGGCGTTTTTTTTCCTACCAGAATCCCCTGCTCCTCGGACTGGCGGTGGTCGTCGATCAACTTCGCATTCGGTCCGGCCGAGAGACGAGCAACATGCGCGTAATCGCGCGCAAGCGCGCCCCCTGAACCCGTCGCCCCTGGCCAGCCCACCTCCCATCCCTACGGAGTGGGAATGATTCCCGGCTGGGCTAAGTGTAGGGCGTGGAGGCCACATGAAGCGCAGTTCATGGATCAGCATGACCGGACCCAAACGAGAAACCCGCAAGCAACTGGGGGGGCGAAAGCTGGGACTCGTCCTCGCCCTGCTTGCCCTGGCCCTCGGGGCCCTGGGCTGCCAACCCGAGCCCGATGCGACCCAACAGCCCCGCATCCTGATCATCGGCATCGACGGCGCGAGCCCCAAGGTCGCGTTTCCCATGATGAAGGCCGGGCAGCTCCCGCATCTCGCAGAGATCGCCGCGACCGGGGTCCATGGCCCCCTACGCTCGGTGCTCCCGCTCTATTCACCGCGTATCTGGAATACCATCGCGACCGGAGTCAAACCGAGCGAGCACGGAATTCCGGCTTTCGTCAAACCCTCGGCCGAGGGTGGCAAAGCGCTCTACTTGAGCAGCGACCGCAAGGTGCCCGCGCTCTGGAATATTCTCTCGGCCCGCGGGCGCAGCGTCGGGGTCGTAAACTGGTGGACCACTTTTCCGCCCGAGAAGATCGAAGGCGTCATGGTTTCGGATCATTTCTTTCCGGAACAGATCGACATGATCAAAAAAACCTTCGCGGCCAATCGAGCCTCCGGGGGAGCGCTTATCCACCCGCAATCCTGGACGCCACGCGCCGAGGCGCAGTTGAAGAACCCGGCCTCTTTGACGGAATTCGAAAATTTATTTACTGAGGCGCGCGAGTTGCCCCGCTGGGTCAACCGCTCCGTCCTCAGCCAGCAATTCGTCACCGACCAGGAAATCACCCAGGTCGCCCTGGCCCTGGACGCCGACCACCACCCCGACATGATGATGGTCTTCCTGCCCGGCATCGACCGGGTATCCCATTGGCTCTGGGGCAATCTCGAAGCCGAGGATCTCTACCCCCCGACCCTTCAGCCCTCACCCGAGGAACGCGCTGGGGGCGCCGAAGCCCTGCGCGCCTACTACGCCTACACCGATGCGCTGATCGGCCGCCTGGTCTCGGGCTATGGCCCCGACGACATGGTCCTGGTGATCTCGGATCACGGCTTTGAAGCCGGGGTCAGCATGATGTTGCTCACGGGCGCCCACGACTCCCCCTCGGCTCTCGACGGCGTTCTCTTTGCCCGGGGCCGCGGCATTCCCCGAGGCCAAGCCGCGGGCCCGGTGAATGTCTACGAGATCGCGCCCTCGGTGCTCACATTCGCGGGCCTTCCCTCGGCCCTCGACATGCAAGCCGGACCCGCGAGCTTCCTGGCCGATCTTCCGCGACCCGACCCCGTCGCGAGTTACACCGAGATCGCGATCGAGCGGTACGCCCCCTCGGCCTCGGGCCATGAAGAAGAGATCATCGAGCACCTCCGAGCCCTGGGTTATCTCGAGGAAAAGGAAGCGCCCTCCCAAGACCAAGAGCAGAACACCCCTTGAACCAGCCCCTAGAGAAGCGACTCGCCCAGGGCGTCGCGGCATGGGTCGCGGGCGTTCAACGGCGCTCGGGTTGGGTGATCGGCCTCTGTGCTGGCCTCACTGTCTTCGCCGGCTTCTACGCCGCAAGCGAACTCGGCGTCAACTCCGACAACGTCCAAATGGTCGCCGAAGACCTGCCCTCTCGGCGCAATCACGAAGCCTTTGCCCGGCTCTTTCCCAATCTCGAAAACGCCCTGCTCGTGGTCATCGACGCCCAGACCCCGGAACTCGCGCGCGAAGCCGCCCAGGCCCTTGAGACCCGGGTGCTCGCCGACTCGGAATTCGTCGAGAATGCCTATGTGCCCGGGGGCGGTGAATTCTTCGAAACCCACGGGCTCCTCTATCGCGGCGTCGACGAGCTCGACACCTTCGGCGATCAGATGGCGCGCATGCAGCCGATCCTCGCCGCCCTCGAGCAGGACCCGAGCCTCGCCAACCTCGCGTCGCTCATCGAAGTCGGGCTCGAGGAGACGAACCAGACCGGCGCGGCAGCCCGGGTGGGGCCCGACGGTTGGGCGGAAATTCTCGAGTCCGTCGGCAACGCGACGGTCGCCGTCTACAGCGAATTTCCCCTGGCTCTCTCCTGGGAGCAACTGCTCCTCCAGGGCTCCGAGGTCGAGGTCGCCCGGCGCCGGGTGCTGGTGGTTCACCCCGTCCTCGACTTCGAGAGTTTCCTGAGCGCGGGCACGGTCATGGAGCGCATTCGGGAGCACGCCCGAGAACTCGGCTTCACCCCGGCTCGGGGCGTCGAGATTCGCATCACGGGCAACCCCGCCCTGAACTACGAGGAGGTGCTCGGCCTCGCCTGGGATCTCGGCCTCGGCGGCGTGGTCTGCTTCTTTTTCGTAGCGGGGGTTCTGACTCGAGCACTGCGCTCTCTCAAGCTCGTGGCCGCTGCCCTCATCACCCTGCTCGTCGGCCTCGTCTGGTCTGCCGCGATCGCCGCGGCGGTGGTGGGGCATCTGAATCTTGTCTCGGCCGCTTTCGGGGTGCTCTTTATCGGGCTCGGAGTGGACTTCTCCATCCATCTCGGCATGGCGTACGCCGGCCGGGTCCGCGAAGGGCTCGGGCACGACCGCGCGCTCTTCGAAGCGGGGGGCAGCGTGGGCGGCTCGCTTCTCGTCTGTACCCTGACCACCGCCATCGGCTTTTTCGTTTTCGCTCCCACCGATTATCTCGGGGTCGCTGAGCTCGGCCTGATCGCCGGCTACGGCATGTTCATCATTCTCTTCCTGACCCTCACGCTCTTCCCCGCGCTTCTAAGCCGCTGGCTGCGAATCGAGCGTCCCGACGAAGTCGCCGGGGAGCTCCATTTTCGCTCCACTTGGTGGCGATTTTCAGAAACCCATCCGGGGCTAGTTCTCGCCAGCGCACTCGTGCTCTTCGCAGCCAGCCTCGCCCTGCTTCCCCGGGCCCGCTTCGATCTCAACGTCATCGAGATGCGCGACGCCACCACGGAATCGGTGCAAACATTCAACGATCTGCTCGCCCAGTCGGGCACCCTGTCCCCCTGGTTCGTCAATTCGGTCGCCCCGGACCTTGAGAGCGCAGAGGCCCTCGCTCGTAAAATGGAAAGTCTCGAGAGCGTGGCCTCGACCCTCACCCTGAGCGATTACGTGCCCGAAGATCAGGACGAGAAAATTGAAATTCTCACAGATCTCGGCTACCTGATGGACACGCCTCCCCTGGCCCCGGGAGACCGGCCGGACAGCGATCTCGCAAGCCAGATCGCCGCCCTCGAAAACCTCTACGCCTACCTCGGGGCCGATTGGCTCGATGGCGATTCGTCTTCGGAACTGATCGCCAGCGTTCGCGTGCTGCGAGAAAAGCTGGCGATCTTCCTCGCCCGAATCCAAAACGACGAGGATCCGGGCGCCGCCCTCAACAAGCTCGACGAACTCCTGCTTTCGGGGCTACCCGATCAGGTCGCCCGTTTGAAGACCGCCATTGGGACGGGAACCATCGAGCGTGCGGACCTCCCCGATGATCTCGTTTCGCGCATGATCGCAGCGGACGGTCAGGTCCGGATCCAGAGTTTCCCCAAGCATGACCTGGGCGATGAGGCCGCCTTCATCCGTTTTACCGAGGACGTTCAATCCGTCGATCCCCTGGCGGCCGGAGTCGCTATCAACCTCGTGGGCTTCGGCCAAGCGACCCGCTCTTCCTTCAAAGAGGCGCTCGTCTCCGCCATCGCGATCATCACTCTGCTTCTTCTTGCGCTCTGGCGACGCGTTGGCCCCGTCCTGTTCGTACTTTCCCCCCTGGCCTTGAGTTCCTTGATGACCGTGGCCGCCATGGTGCTTCTCGATATCCCGTTCAATTTCGGCAATATCATCGTGATCCCCCTGCTTCTCGGGATCGGTGTCGACAGCGGGATCCATCTGGTCCAACGCGCCCAGCAATCCGGCGGCAATGCCGGGGATCTAATGGACAGCACGACGGCCCGGGCGGTCTTCTACAGCGCGCTGACCACCACGGTCAGCTTCGGCACCCTCGCCTTCTCCTCCCATCGCGGCATGGCGAGCCTCGGCGTGGTGCTCTCCATCGGCATGGTCGCCACGGTGATCGGCAACCTCATCGTTCTACCGGCGCTGCTGACTCGCTTCGGCCGAAGCTAGGCTTCGGGCCGCCCCCCGCGACCGGACGCTTCAGAACTCGATGCGGTCGTCCATCAAGCGGCGCAGGCGATCCTCCTCGCGGCGCAGGCGGATCGAGCGGCCGCCGGTGACATAGACAAGCCCCTTCTTGGCGCCCCGGGGCTTGGAGACCTGCTTGATGGGGACGACGTGCACCTCGGCGTGGCCGGCGTTCTTCTGTTTCGAAAAATGCACGGCCAACTCGCAGGCATCGAGGACGGACTCCGGCGGAGGGTCCTCGCGGCCCTCGGTGCGCAGGACCACGTGGCTACCCGGCGCCCCCGCCAGGTGGAAGAAGAGATCCTTGCCCCGGGCCAAACGCGTGGTGAGGTGATCGTTGCCCGCATCGCTTCGACCCACCCAGATCTCGAGGCCGTCCCGGCTCCGGTAGCGCCGGGGGACGAGGGCCCGGTCCAGGCTACGAAGCCGGGCGGGGAGCGTGGACTCCGGGGGCGGGGCCGACCGGGGCGAGGCCTGGGCGGCCCGGCGGCGGCCGAGCAGCCGGGTGATATCGGGATCCGCCGCAATGGCCTCGAGGCCGGCGCGCTCGGCTTCTTCCTCCCCGCCCGCTTCGCTCTGCACCTCTTCGAGCCGCGTCTGGAGAGCGGTCAGCTTGTCTCTCCAGCTGCGGGCCTCCTCGACCTGCCCCCCGGCCTTGGTGAGCCGGCGCAGCAATTTCTGGTAGCGCTTGAAAGTGGCCTCGAGGTTCTCCCGGGGGCCCAGGGTCGGATCGAGCGCGATCGTCACCTCCTCTTCAGTCGCGTAATCGCGCACGCGAACCTCGCTCGCCCCTTTCCGAATCGAACCGAGGGAGCCCTTGAGAAGTTCGCCGTGACGTTGAAGTTCGCTGGCCTGGTCGGCCTCGGCGAGTTCGGACTCGATCTTGGCCAGACGCCGCTCGGCGTTCTTCGTCTCGCGCTTCAAGACTTTTCGGATCTCCCGGGCAAGGTCCACCGACTCACGCTCGCCCTCGTCCGAAGCGTAATGCTCTTCGCTGGCGCCGAGCCAGTCTGGATCGGGCGCGGAGGCAAAGCGATCCTCACCCGGATTCGGAACGCCGCTCGAGGGCACGGCGAACGCCGCGCCGGGGACGAGCTCGGGACGGGTATCGGCGGGAGAGCGCAGGGCCAGGATCACCTGCCCCTCGGCGTCTAGTAGATAGAGGTTGCTGCGCTTCGCGAGTAGCGAGAGCACCAACTCGAAACGCCCCTCGGAGGCCTCGAAGGCCAACGCAAGGACCCGGTCGTCGCCCAATATGCGGGCGCCCCTAAGCCGGGCGCTCGGAAGGTGCGCACGAATCCAGCTTACGAAGGCGGGGGGATTCGCGGGGGCCTTGGGAAGACCCTCGACTTCCGAGACCCGCCCCGACGTCGGGTGGACACAGAGCATGAGAAAACGCTTGCGTCCTTTTTCCTCACCCGGGGCCCGGCCGTAGAGGGTGAGGACGACCCTATCCCGAGCGGGCTGAACGCAGCGCTCGAGGCGGTGACCCGCGAAGCGCTCGTCGATGATCCTGGCCGCCCGGCGCAATTCGTTGAGGTTCAGCACCTGACTCCTCTCCCTGGCTCGTTAGCTCTGACAGACCGGACAATAATGGGCACTGCGTTGGGCGACCACGCGGCGGACGATGATGGCTCGACATTCCAGGCAGGGCTCACCCTTCCGCGCGTAGACCCGCCGCTCGTCCTGATAGCCTCCGTCGCTGCCATCCGGGTTTACGTAATCACTGATGCTCGAACCGCCAGTCTCGATGGAGCGCCGAAGCACCTTCACGATTTCTCGCGCGAGAACCTCGGCCTCCTTCCGGGTCAAGCGCGCCGCCCGGCGGCCTGGGCGAACCCCGGCGAGGAAGAGCGCCTCGTCGGCGTAGATATTCCCGACCCCGGCGAGCACCGACTGATCGAGAAGCAGCGCCTTGATGGGCGCCTTGCGCTTGCGGGTCGCCGCAAAAAGCCGCGGCCCATCGATTTCCAGGGCGTCCCCACCCAGGCGATCGAGCCGGGGGTGGCCCTCCCCCGGCGCGAGCCAGAGCAATTTTCCGAATTTTCGAACGTCGCGGAAATAGACGTCCGGCCCCTTCCCCTCGATCTCGAGGACCAGATGGGTGTGGGCGTCGGGCTCGAAACCCGCCTGCTCCTCGGGAGCCAGAGAGGCGCGCGCGGTGGCAGAGAGCAGCCGGGGACTGCGGGCCTCGCTCGAGAAGAGCTGTCCCGTCATGCCCAGGTGAATCATCAGGGTGGCGCCATCGTCCAGGCGCACCAGCAGGTATTTCCCCAGTCGATCGACCGCCTCCACCCTGCGACCCGGGAGGAGCCGGCGCAGGCGGCCAGGGGGGGTCACGAAGACGTAGCTCGGCGGCGTGGTGGCGACGGCCGCGATGCGGCGGCCCACCAGCAGCGGCGCGATGCGGCGACGAGTGACTTCGACTTCGGGCAATTCAGGCATGGACGAAAGCCAGTCTAGCCCGCATCCTTGGGCAACCCCCCGCCCAAACCGGCAAACCCCCGCGCCCGAACGAGAACGCCATGGACGAAGAACCCAGCGAGGCCCAGGGACCGGGAAGAAGGCGGCGGAAGCGACGAAAAGCGCCGCCTCGCATTTCGGCCGGGGATTTCGAGCGCGCCGCCCTTCGCCACCTCGAGCGCTATCCCAGCTCCTCGGCGGGTCTGCGAGCGGTTCTGGAGAGGCGCGCCGAGCGCAGCCGCACCCACCACGGCGACGAGGAGGATCGGGAGGCGACCGCGGCCTCGATCGAGGCCACCCTCGCCCGCATGTCGGAGCTCGGTTTTCTCGACGACCGCCGCTATGGCCAGGCCCTGGCTCAGCGGATTCGCGGCCGTGGGGGCTCGTTACGAAAAGTCGCCGCAGCGCTCCACGAAAAGGGCATTTCGGGCGCCCTGCGCGCCCAGCTTCTCGAGGAAGTCGGGGATGCCGAGGCCGAGCTCGAAGCCGCCCTCACCTATGCCCGACGTAGGCGCCTGGGCGTTCACAGGCGGGGCAACCCCCTCGGTGCCCCGGAGGCGGACACACCCGGGGATTGCGAGCACGAAGACTCGGAAAGAGCCGAGAGACAAAGGCTAAAGCGGAAGAAGGAGCTCGGGGCTCTGGCCCGGGCCGGCTTCAGCTTCGAGGTCGCCGCCCGAGCGCTGGATACCCCCTAGACCCGAACCCGGGGCACAGGGATGCTTGGCCCTGTGGTAATGTCATTCCCTCGAAAGAAGAACCAGCCCCCGATGAGAGTCGAGAGACCACCGTGACCGAACGCGCCTCCGCCCAGCCCTATCCCGAAGTCGACCCCCAGCCGAATTTCTCGGAACTCGAGAATCGCGTCCTCGCAAGCTGGCGTGAGAACGACACGTTTCGGCGCTCGGTGGAAGGCCGGGAGACCGGCGACCAGGGCGAGAACGAGTATGTCTTCTACGATGGACCGCCCTTCGCCAACGGGCTTCCCCATTACGGCCACCTGATCACCAGCTACATCAAGGACATCATCCCCCGCTACCAGACCCTGCGCGGCCGGAGGGTGGAGCGGCGCTTCGGCTGGGATTGCCACGGCCTGCCCGCCGAGATGGAAGCGGAAAAAGAGCTCGGCGTCTCGGGCCGCAGCGCCATCGTGGAATTCGGCATCGACCGCTTCAACGCCCACTGTCGCTCCTCGGTGATGAAGTACACCCAGGAATGGGAGCGCTATATCGACCGGGCGGCGCGCTGGGTCGATTTCGAAAATGACTACAAGACCCTGGATCTCCCCTACATGGAGAGTCTGATCTGGGCCGTGAAACAACTGCACGACAAGGGCCTGCTCTACGAGGACTACAAGGTCATGCCCTATTCGTGGGCGGCCCAGACCCCGCTCTCCCTGCACGAGACCCGCCTCGACGACGCCTACCGGGAGCGCCAGGATCCGGCCGTGACCGTGCGCTTTCGCCTGGCCCCGGCCGACGGCGATCCCGGCCCCCTGGACCTGCTCGCCTGGACGACCACGCCCTGGACCCTGCCCTCGAACCTCGCCCTCGCCGTGGGCGAGGACATCGACTATGCGATCTACCGCCTGGGCGAGGGCTACGTCGTCCTCGCCGAAGAGACCTGCGGCAAACTCGAAAAGGAACTCGCCGAGGCCGAGCGCATCGGCGGGCTCAAAGGGAGCGAACTCGTCGGCCGGAGCTACGCCCCGCTCTTTCCCTTCTTCGCCGAGACCGAGGGCGCGTTTCGGGTGCTCGCCGCGGATTTCGTCAACACCGAGGACGGCACGGGGATCGTCCATCTGGCCCCGGGCTTCGGCGAAGACGACATGGCGACCTGCCGGGCGGCGGGAATTCCAGTGGTCTGCCCGGTGGACGACGCCGGTTGTTTCACCGACCAGGTGCCCGATTGGTCGGGGCTCCAGGTCTTCGAGGCCAATACCCCCATCGTGCGGGCGCTCCGGAGCGCGGGCGCCGTGGTCAAGGAAGAGAGCTACGTCCACAACTATCCCCACTGTTGGCGGACGGACACCCCGCTGATCTACAAGGCCCTCGACTCGTGGTATGTCGACGTGGTTTCGATCCGGGACCGCATGGTCGAACTCAACCAGGAGATCAACTGGATCCCCCACAACGTGCGCGACGGCCTCTTCGGAAAATGGCTCGAGGGCGCGCGCGATTGGGCGATCTCGCGCAACCGCTTCTGGGGCACGCCGATCCCGATTTGGAAGAGCGATAACCCCGAATACCCGCGCGTCGATGTCTACGGCAGCCTCGACGAGATCGAGCGCGATTTCGGCGTCCGCCCCGACGACCTCCACCGGCCCTTCATCGACGCCCTGGTGCGCCCCAATCCCGACGACCCCAGCGGCCAATCCATGATGCGCCGGGTTCCCGAGGTCCTCGATTGCTGGTTCGAATCGGGCTCCATGCCCTTCGCCCAGGTTCACTACCCCTTCGAGAACAAGGACTGGTTCGAGAACCATTTTCCCGCCGATTTCATCACCGAGTACGGGGCCCAGACCCGGGGCTGGTTCTATCTCATGATGGTGATGTCCACGGCGCTCTTCGATCGGCCCCCGTTCAAGAATTGCCTCTGTCATGGGGTCGTGCTCGCCGAGGACGGCAAAAAGCTCAGCAAGCGCCTGCGCAATTATCCCGACCCCGAAGAGGTCTTCGAAAGCATCGGCTCCGACGCCCTGCGCTGGTTCCTGGTTTCGTCGCCGGTGGTTCGGGGCGGCGATCTCAAGATCGACCGCGATGGCAAATCGATTAAGGATTCGGTGCGCCTGGTCATCAACCCGATCTGGAATGCCTGGTATTTCTTCGCCCTCTACGCGAATACCGACGGCATCGAGGCTCGCCTGCGCACGGATTCGAATCACCTTCTCGACCGCTATATCCTGGCCAAGACCCAAGAGCTCGTGGCCGGCCTGGGCGAGGATCTCGACCGCTACGACTTGGCGGGGGCGTGCTCGCGGGTCGTCTCGCATATCGACGCTCTCAACAACTGGTATATCCGGCGCAGCCGCCCGCGCTTCTGGAAGGCCGAGCGCGACCAGGATAAGCAGGATGCCTACGACACCCTCTACACCGCCCTCGTCGTGCTCTGCCGGGCGGCGAGCCCCCTGCTGCCCTTGATCAGCGAGGAGATCTACCGGGGATTGACCGGGGAGGAGAGCGTGCACCTCGCCGACTGGCCCGGCGAGTTGGAAGCCGCTATCGACCCGGGCCTCGTCGCCGAAATGGATCACGTCCGCGATGTCTGTTCGGCGACCCTCGCGCTGCGGGCCGCCGAGAACGCCCGGGTGCGCCAGCCCCTGGCGGAGTTGGTCGTGGCCGGGGCGGACAACGAGAAGCTTCGCCCCTACCTCGATTTGATTGCCGACGAGGTCAACGTCAAGCGCGTGGAACTCAGCGATGAGATCGACGCCTACGCGACCTTTGGCCTCAAAGTCAACGCCAAGGCCCTCGGGCCCCGGCTGGGCAAGGAGACCAAGGTCGTGATCGCCGCCGCGAAGAAGGGGGAGTGGACGAGCCTCGAGGGCGGCGGGGTCGAAGTCGCGGGAACCGTGCTCGAAGCCGGGGAGTTTTCCCTCACGCTTTCGCCCCGAGAGGGCATCGCCTGCCAGGCTCTCCCGGGCAATGACGCCATCGTGGTGCTCGATCTCGAACTGACCCCCGAACTCGTCGAGGAGGGCATGGCCCGGGACGTCGTCCGCGCGGTTCAACAGGCGCGCAAGGAGGCCGGCCTTCACGTCGCCGACCGCATTCGCCTTGAACTTCCTCTCCCCGAGGATTGGCGCCGGGCCGTGGAGAATTTTCGCGAGTACGTGAGCGAGCAGACCCTGGCAACCGAGTTGATTCTCGCCCCTCCCGGCTCCGAGGAGCCGGCCACGCCGGGCCTTAGGGTACGCCCCGCCCGACTTGGCGGGCAGGAGGTTCGCATCGGTCTTCAGCCCAGCGAGCCAGGCCGCTCCCAGGACCGATAAGCGCCCCCGGGGCGCGCCCAAGGGGCGTCGCTTTGATATGCTGCTCTCCTCGGCCCCAGAGTCGAAGCGGGCGCCGGCTCACCGGGCCGGCCTACGCTCCGGACAGGCCAATCTCTCCGCGATCCACACTCGAGGCCGCGTCCTCGCAGAACCAGGAGTTCGCCGAACCATGAAGCCGACAACCCCGAAGCGCATTTCATCGCAATACCGGCTCGGCAGACCCGTCCTGGCCGCACTGCTCCTAGCGCTGCTCGCCGTGACGGGGTGCGGGGAGGCTACGAATCCCACGGGGAATACGGCGGGGACGGAGGCCGACTACGAGGAGCGGCGCTTTCAATTCGTCCGCTCGGGCAAGCTGATTCTGCGCGTGGACACCCAGCTCGGCGTGGTCTGGATGGTGGAGGAAACCGGCGACGGCGGCTGGGCGATGCTCGGCGCCACCCCGGAAGATGAGGGCGAGCCCAACTGGAACGGACGCTATGCGCTCTTCTCCCTGAAACCCACGAAACTCGGCGGGCCTGCGCGTTTGTTGCGTGCGGACCGAGCCACCGGACGCGCCTGGCTTGCCCTGGCGGAAGAGAGCACTCGCTGGACATCCGTCCCGGAGGGGCCCGACCCGGAACTCGGAGCCAAATCCGAGGGCTCCGGAAACGCCAGCGGCGGCGGTGAGGGCGAGGATGGCCCCATCAGCCTGATCGTAATCCCCAAGGAAACCATCGAATCCTCTCCCGGCAACGAGAGCGACAAGGTCGCCGTGGTCATCCAGGCCCTAGAAAAGGAGGGCCTGGCCCTGGAAATCAAGGTCTGGGCGGCCAAGCAGCTGGCCGTCTTCAGCCCCAACGCCGCGGTGCCCCCGCTCCTGAAAGCGCTGGAGAGCGAACACCCCGAGGTCGTCGTCGCGGCTATCGGTTCGCTGAAGACGATCGGTCGGCCCTCGACGATCTCGAACGTCATGGCCCTGCGACAGCACCCCGACCCGAGGGTCCGGGAAGCCGTCGAGGCGACGGTGGTCCCGGCCAATTAGAATCCCGGAGCACTGCGCCCTCCCGAATTTCTGGATTTCAGCCCGGGCGGAGGGGCGCCCTTCCCGGCCTTTCAGATCGAGCCGCAACTGGGCCACAATCGGACCTTATTCGGACCTTATTCAGACCTTATTCGGACTCTATCGAGTGGGTCTTTTTCAATACGCATTTACCACACACCACAAAACGACCCTGGGCGCGCCTATCTGCTGCGGAGGGTATGGAAGCCTGGGGAGGCTGCTGTAGACTACTGGAGACCGCCCGTAGGGCTTTTTCTCAGGGAGATTTTGATGTTTCGCAGAACAACGATCCTGCTCGCAACGCTGGGGCTGATTTTGAGCGCCCCCGCCGCTTTGGCCGCCGCCGGCGACTGCAACGGCGACGGCGCCGTAGACGGCGCCGACCTCGACGCACTGGTCGCCGCCAACAACACGTTGAGCGAGGGCACGAGCCTTGCCAATTGCGATTACGACGGCGACGGAGCCATTTCCCTCGCCGATGTCAACGCACATCTGGCCGCCTCCAACTAGCAATCCGCCGATCCACTCGCCAATCCACTCGCCAATCCACTCGCCAATCCACTCGCCAATCCACTCGCCAATC
>JAPKBZ010000106.1 GCA_028823175.1 Myxococcota bacterium | reverse complement strand
GAACGTGGTTCCGGAGCCGACGACTGCTCTGCTGGTGGGCCTTGGCCTTGCCGGTTTGGGTGTTGCGGGACGCCGACGGGCCTAAAACCCCTAGTAGCGTTACGATCGATAAAGAACGCCCTGACCGGAAACGGTCAGGGCGTTTTTGTCTTTGGGGCTGGAGTTCGACTATGTTCTCCGGCGGCAGTGCCTTTGCCCGCGGGGAAACAATCGACCGGGGAACCTCCATCGAATGATTCGAGCCACAGCTCTTTTGCTTACCCTGATGACGGGCTTCAGCGGCCTCGTCTACGAGGTGGCGTGGCAGCGCTATCTCGGAACGCTTCTCGGCTCCCAGAGCGAGGCCACTGCGGCGGTCTTGGCGATCTTCCTGGGTGGCCTCTCGGTGGGCTATTGGCTCTTCGGTAGGGTCACCCGGCGGGTTGTCGAGCGCGCTGCCGACGCGGGCGTGCCGCCCCGCCTGCTGCTCGTCTACGGGGCCGTCGAGGTCGGTATCGGTCTCTATGTGATCGCGTTTCCCTGGCTCTTCAAGGCGCTACAGGCGCTCTCCTACGCGATTCCCCACGGGCCGGCGGGCGTTGGCTTTGGGATCGATGTGGCCCTGGCCGCCCTGCTGATCGGACCCGCCTCGGTCTTGATGGGCGGAACGATCCCCATCCTCACCCAGGGGCTGGCTCGGAGCCTTGAGGACGCGACGCGCTTTCACGCTTTCGTGTACGCGTTCAACACGGTTGGGGCCTTTGGGGGTGCCCTGGCGGCGGGCTTCTATCTGGTTCCTCGACTCGGTCTGGTGAACGTGATGCTCAGCATGGGGCTTATCAACCTTACGGCGGGTGCTGTCTTTGCCGTGATGGGCTTTCGCGGCCAAGCGGTCGTTTCCCTCGAGGAGGATTCGTCGCTGGGAGATAGCGACGGGAGTTCGTCGAATTTCGCGCCGTTCATGGCAGTCGCCCTGCTCACGGGCTTTGCCATGATGGCCGTACAGACGACGCTCATTCGTCTCGCCGGTCTTTCCTTTGGATCATCCCAATTCACCTTTTCAATGGTGGTCGCGGTCTTCGTTCTCTGTATTGCCCTTGGGAGTTTCCTCGTCTCGGCCCTTTCAAGGATCAGCCCGCTCTTTGTGGTGCTCAATCAGTGGGGCCTCGCCCTTTCTTTGCTCCTGCTCTACTCCCAACTCGAGAATTCACCTTACTGGGCGCACTTTCTCCGCAGCCTATTTCGCGACGAGACGGCGGCTTTCGGTTTCTACTATTTCCTGGTTTTTCTGGCACTGCTCGCGGTGATTGGCCTGCCCGTGATTCTCTCGGGGGCATCGCTTCCCCTGCTTTTCCACCAGATGCGGCGCGAGGTCGGCCACCTCGGTGACCTTGCAGGCACCCTCTACAGTTGGAACACGATCGGTTCGCTTCTTGGCGCCCTCTTGGGTGGCTATTTGCTCCTCTTCTGGTTCGACCTTCACCATGTCTATCGGCTTGCGGTCATGGCTCTGCTCCTTGCCGCGCTTGTGTTGACGATGCGGGTCTATCGGTGGCGAGGAGGCGTGGCGCTCGTCGCCCTGCCTTTGCTGGCCCTGGTCTTTTTTATGCCTCCCTGGAACCCGGAGGACTTGACGGTGGGCTTGTTTCGGGAGCGCAGCCCTCTAGAAGGCACCTTCGATGGGCCTGAGACTTTCAGAGCAGTCAATTCAGGCCGATTCGACGGACCGATTCTCTTTCATGATGACGACCCTATCGCCAGCATTACGCTCAAAGAGTTTGTCCGGCCAGGGGGTGGGAAGTCGGTCTCAATTTTGACCAATGGGAAAAGTGATTCGAATACTTACCTCGATTTAACCACCGTGGGGATGCTCGCGGCGCTGCCGGCTCTGATGGCGCGAAAGGCCGAAAAGGCTTTCGTGATCGGTTGGGGAACGGGCATCACCGCTGGCGAACTCGCCTCCCTCGATTCCATGACACAGGTCGACGTGGCGGAAATCGCTCCGTCCGTCGTTCGGGCTGCGCCCTTTTTTGACTTTGCGAGCCAGAAGGCAAGCCAGAACCCGAAAGTTCGAATCATCCAGAGCGACGCCTATCGGGCCCTTATGCGGAGCAAGACCGACTACGACCTGATCA
This sequence comes from Myxococcota bacterium, assembly GCA_028823175.1. GTDB lineage: Bacteria > Myxococcota_A > UBA9160 > UBA9160 > UBA4427 > JAZXM01. Next base: position 9,051 of record JAPKBZ010000106.1, on the reverse strand, counting down.
TCTCCGAACCGAGCAATCCCTGGGTGACCGGTGTCGAAATGCTCTTCAGCCGGGAGTTTCTCGCTGCCGCTAGAGATCGGCTGACCGAGGGGGGAGTCTACGTTCAGTGGATCCATCAGTACGAAACTGATGACGCTACTCTTGCCCTGGTCTTACGAACCTACACCGAAGTCTTTGACCACGTGGCAGTTTGGGGGGCGGGATACAAAGATCTCCTCTTGCTTGGCTTGAAGGAGCCGGGGCCGGCCACAGATCACTTTAGGCTTGAGGAACGCGCCCTGCGCAGCGATTTCTCAGCGTCGTTAGACCGTATGGGTATTGCGAGTTTCCCCGCGCTCCTCGCTCATGAGATCGTCCCCGTTGGGGTGTTGCACGCGGCAAATTTGGAGGGGCCGATTCACAGCCTCTATCACCCCATCCTGAATGATCAGGCTGGCCGGGCCTTCTTTAGGGGTGATACCGGTTCGTTGCCCTTCCTGGGGTACGGCGAGCCTGCCCGATTAGCCCGAGAAAATTCGATGCTCCAAGGCTACATGCTTCGTTTCCGCGAAGGGCTTCCTGACCAGGCCAGGGCCGAATTGATTCGCGAATCGTATCGATCGATCGGCGCGAAAACGGATGCGCTCGTTGCCGAGTGGATCGAGGAAAACCCCGACTCCCAGGAACTCAAGGGCCTGAGAAAATGGATCGAGCAGTCTAAGTTCCAGGGAGGTAAGAAAGGTGCCGGTGAAGAAGCCCAGGTGGACCGTGCTCAAGATCTAGTTCGGTTTTTCGAAAAACGCAGTGAGTTGGGGGAATTTGTAACCCCACACTATGCCCGGCGGGCGACGGAAGATTTTATGCGCTTTTTCCACCACGGAGCCCCCTTTGATCCGGATCAACTGATCAAGTTGTGGGGGAGTTGCCGGGAAGGCCGCCGGGAGCCCCAGTGGTGCCAGGAATGGGCGCATGTAGAATCCCGCAAATTGGGTTCCTCTGAAGAAACCAAACTCTTAGAGGGATGCCTTGCCAATCGATTCGTCGGCGATCAGTGCCGAGAGGGGCTGGAGGGTGCGCGTCGTTTGGTGGAAACAGGGAAAGCATCTTTTTCCGGCAACTAAAAGTCGAGACTCCGGGCCTGGTTCAATCGTCGATGATATATCCCAGGGCCCTCAGTCGGTCGGCTTCGTCGGGATCCACCTCGATGATATTTTCCTCCGAGCCTTGGGAATCAAGGGCGGCGCGTCGCCCCGCAAGAGTGTCGGCGAGGAGTTTCGCAATACCAGGCTTCAGTTGGCTGATATCGTTTTTTTCGCCGGGATCGCTGGCCAAATCGTAGAGGGCGGGTTCCCAGCCCTCGGAGCGGTCGATCCATTTGTAATTTCCCTGCCGGATTGACGAGAAGGCGGGGACGAGGCCCTTCGCCGTTCGTTCCCACTGAATCCCACCCGATGCTTCGGCGTACTGGAACCGCTTCATCATCGTTTCCTCCGTGCTGCGGGTGGAGGCCTCGGTACTCGAGGGGGAGAGGAAGGGATCTAGGTCGATGCCCTCGATGCTTGGGGGGACTGGGATATTGGCCCATCCGAGGATCGTCGGGACAATATCCACAATGGACACGGGTGCTTCGATTCTGCGCTGCGCCGCGATGCCCCGTCCACGAAAGATCAGCGGGACATGAAGAATTTCCTGATAGGTCGTCACGAAGTGGTAGAAGCTTCCATGTTCGGAAAATTCCTCGCCGTGATCTGAAGTCAGAATGATGCGGGCTGAGCCCAGCCGATCTTGGGATTCGAGGCCTTCGAAGAAGCGCCTGAGTTCGCTGTCGAGTTGCCGAATGCCCGCATCGTAAAGTTCTTCCAGATGCTTGAGATCGTCGTCTTGAAATTCGATTTTTCTGACCGATGAATCGACATATTGCGGCGGCTCGCTAGCGCCGAATTTGCATTTATCCTTGGCGAATACTTTTTCCTGGCATTTCTCGATGTAGATATCCGGCATGCTGGCGATGTTGAGTTGCCAGGTCGTTCCGTCGACTTCGCCCGCATAATCCGAGACCATTAGATTCTCGTAGCTTGGTGTGGAGGTGTAGTCGCTATGAACGTCGTAGTAGTGCATGAAGATGAAGAGATCGGAATCTCCATGATTACGAACCCAGGCCAGCGCTTGTTCGGTAATGGCGATAGTGGGAAGGCGCTCATCGGCGACATCCTGGACGAAGAGGAAGTGGTCGAAATCCCGCGTGACTTCGTGATTCTTCTTCAAGAGCCAGGTCGAGTTCACCGCGGCAGCCGTGGTCCAGCCAGCGTCGCCCAATAGGCGCGAAAGCGTTGGGATTTCGTCGGGCAATTTACGGTCGACATCGACGACGCGATGGGACAGAGGGTAGCGGCCGGTGAGCATCGATGCGTGCGCGGGCAGGGTCCATGGCGCCACGGAGCTGGCATCTTCGAAGACGGTTCCCTCCTGGCCAAAAAGGTCGATGGAGGGAGAAGTGAACCGGTGGTGGCCGTAGAGGCCGAGATGGTCTGCTCGCAGGGTGTCTACGGAAATGAGGATCACCAACTCGGGCTCTTCTCGGGGTGGCGGCGCATCGGCGATTTTGTCGATCTCGGCGGACTCGGTTGCCGAAGGGGGCACCTCGGTTCTTTTTTCGTGGCAGCCGCCAATAGCTGAAAAAGCGAACAGGCCCAGCATGGCGATGAGCCAAACCGCTGCTGAGCTCCGAATTCGATGAGTCTGGGATCTGAGCATGAACCTCGGTTAGACCTCTTTCAGGGCACGTAGCCCAGGGCACGGAGACGTTCGAGTTGTTCGACTTCGAGCTCTACCCGGTTTTGGGGACTCGGAGTCGGATCGAAATCGCGGTAACGCTCACGCATTTCCGCCGCAAGCCGGCGCGTGATTTCGGGTTTTTCTTCTGAGAGGTCGCGACTCTCACCGGGGTCGGATTCCAAGTCGTAGAGAAGCCATTTTTGGGTCTTGGAGTCGTGGATGATCTTGTGCCGGCCTCGCCGGAGCGAGCGATAAATGGGGAAGACGCCCTCCATCATCTTTTCATAGGTGAGGCCCCCGGAGGCTTCTCCATAGATCGCCCGGCTCTCGAAGCTTGGATGTTCTCTACCCAAGAGCAGGGGGCTGAGGTCGAGGCCGTCCGAGCTGTTCTTCTCTTCCAGGCCCGCGATGGAAAGAATCGTAGGCGACAAATCCACCAAGGAGACCGGGGTCGCAATACGCTGCCCTGCCGGAATGCCCGGGCCGCGTAGGATCAGCGGGACTCGGAGGACTTCCTGATACATGGTGAGGAAGTGGTCCATGCGGCCATGATCCATGAATTCTTCCCCGTGATCCGAGGTGATGACGATGAGAGCCTCTTCGAGGCGGCCCTCGGATTCGAGAATCGAGAAGAACCGACCGAGCTCATTGTCGAGTTGACGAATGCCCGCATCGTAGAGCTCCTCGATATGTCGGAGATCATCGTCGTCGAAGGTGATTTTCTGAATAGTCCTGTCGACGGCAAGATATTTTTCGAGGGTTCCAATTCTGCATTTCGCGGGGTCGTAGTTCTCATGACAGAGGGCGAGGTAGTCGTCCTCAAAGCTCGCCTTGGCAAGTTGCCAGCCCGTGCCGTCGGCGTCGCCCGTGTAGGGCGTGACGAAAATTCTTTCGTACTGGGGGAGTGAGGCATAGTCGCTGTGGACGTCGTAGTAGTGAACGAAAAGGAAAATCGGTTGGTCCCTAGCTTCACGAATCCATTCGATCGCCTGGTCCGTAATCCAGGAATTGGGTGCCCGCCGTTCTTGGGTGTCGTCGACGAAGAGGTACTTGTCGAAGTCTCGGGTAATCCCGTACATATCCTTCGTGAGCCAGGCCGAGTTCACGACGGCTGCAGTCTGGTAACCGCCGCCGGACATTTTTGAGGCCAGGGTGGGGATTTCCGGGGGGAGGGCAGTGTCGAAGGTCAGGACCCGGTGCTTGCGGGGGTAGAGGCCCGTCAGCATGGAGGCGTGGGCCGGCAGGGTCCAGGGGGCGCTTGAGCTGGCGTCCTCGAAAATGGTGCCCTCGGCGGCGAACGCATCGAGAACCGGTGACGTAAAGCGGTGGTGGCCGTAGAGGCCGAGGTGATCGGCTCGCAGGGTATCGATGGAGATCAGGAGGATCAGCGGCGGGCCCTGGCGCGTTTCTTTGTCCTTCGCAGGGGTGTCCCCTTCGGCAGTGTCCTGTGCGGAGCAGCTGCTGAGAAGGACGGCGAGAAGAAGTCCTGTTGCGGACGCCCATAGGGTTGAGATGGTGGACTTCCGCATGCGCTCAGTCTAGCCGCGAGCGAATTTTCCAGAAAGGGTCTCGGCGAAGCCCCCGGGCGCGGTACGGGGGTCGCCAATCCCCCCGGGATGGCTACTATACAGCCCCGCCCCTTACCGATAATGGAGACAGACATGACGACGCAGACGGCTCGACTCCTGATGGCGATGGTGGCCCTTCTCTTCATGGTTTTGGCCTGCGGAAAGGGCGAAGAAGGCGCCCCCGCCCCCTCCTCGTCAGCCGATCAGGGCGCGGCGTCTTCCGAGACCAAGATGCCTTCGCTTCCTTCGTCGAAGCCCCAGACCATCACCGACGAATTGGCGGTGAAGATCGAAATACCCGATTTCTATCCCGCGGACGGTCCCGTTTACCCCAATACCGCGCCGAGCAAATCCTTCGTGAAGGGGGACCAGATCAACCTGATGTTCGGCACCAACGACGGGGTTGAGCAGGTCCTCGATTTTATGAATGCCGAGCTTCCTCGGCTCGGTTGGGAGAACGCCCACGTTCAGCGACGCTCGGCGAGCATCACGATCGAGGCCACCAAGGGGAGCCGAGACCTGAGGATGATTCTGAGCGAGATCGACTCGGGTCGCGCCTCTCAGACGACCCTGATCGCCGTCTCGTTGACGAACGACTAGTCGAGCGGTACGGCTGCCTCCTCGGGCCCGCCAGAGTCGAAGACGTTGATGAGGGCGAGGCTGACAAGCCCGATTTTGCTGGCATTCCTGCTTTTCCTGGAGGCAGGATGCGGGGGTGAGAGCGCCGACCCCGCGCCGCCTAGGGCGATCGTCTTCGTATCGATCGATACGCTCCGGGCCGATCACCTGGGCCTCTACGGCCACCATCGCTTCACGTCACCGGTTCTCGATGCCTTCGGCGCCGGGGGAGCGGTTTTCGAGGATGCCAGCGCGACGACCGCGTGGACTCTGCCCTCCCACGCCTCCATGCTGACCGGGCTCTATCCGGGAAGTCATGGGGTCGTCGATGCCAGGACCGCCCTGGCTGACGAAGTCGATACGCTGGCCGATTTCTTCGCCGCGGAGGGCTGGGATACGGCGGCGGTGATCAACGTGATGTGGCTCAAGCGGGAGCATTATGGGCTGACCCGGGGATTCGAGAAATATCTCTCCATTGAAGACTCCGACTACGGCCGACGCGCGCCCTCGTCCTGGACTACCGACCAGGCGATGCAGTGGCTGGGCGAGCAGGGTGAGCGCCCACTCTTTCTCTTTGTCCACTACTACGATGTTCATGCCGACTACGCTTCGCTCCCCGAGTATGAACGTCTCTTCGTAAGCCCTTACGAAGGGCAGGCCGATGGCAGTGCATGGCAGATCGAGAGGGCAAATTTTGCCGAGGCCCATATCGCCTATTGCCTTGAGGAGTTTGATCCTGGCCAATGCCAATTCGGGAGCCCGGAGAAGCCCCGCAGAATCGATGAGACCATGGAGCGAATCGAGTTCGAGGGTGACGACGTAAAGCATCTTGAGGAGCTCTACGATGCGGGGATTCGCCAACTCGACACCGAGCTTGGAAGGTTGTTCTCCTTTATCGAGGCCTCCGGCAGAGCCGAAGATACCCTGGTCGTGATTACGTCGGACCACGGCGAGGAGTTCATGGAGCACGGGCGCCTGGGCCACTTCCTCCATGCCTACCAGCAGAGTCTGCGCGTTCCCCTGATCATGCGGGGGCCGGGCATCCCCCCAGGCCTTCGAATCGACGTGCCCGTGTCCAGCGTGGATCTGGCCCCTTCGCTGCTCGCCCTGGCGGGCCTCGAGGCCCTTCCGGATTTCGAGGGTCTCGATCTTTCGGAACTCTTGAAGGGCGAGGCACCCGGGGAGTTTGCGACGCGGGCCCTTTATGGCGAAGCCAATGGCGGGGTTCAGCAGGCATCCGGGCTGCCCGGCGTCTACCCCATCTTCCGGTCCGTTCGCCGGGGGAGCATGAAATTAATCGAGCGACGCCTGGCCGGGGTCAGCGAGTATTCCCTTTTCGACCTGGCCGAAGATCCCGGCGAACAACAGGACCTGGCCTCCGCACATCCCCAGCTGGTTTCCGAGTTGCGCGAGATTCTCGCGGCGAGGGCGGTGGGAGGGGCCGGCCGCCGGGGAGCGGAAGTCGAGTTGGACGAATCCGAGATCGAGAAACTGCGCGCCCTGGGTTACGTCCCCTAGGCGCCGGATTTCGGCCGTGTCGCGGCTCCGGGAGCCCCGCTCACTCGATATACCCCAGGGCCCGAAGCCTTTCCTGAGTTGCCGGATCGGTGATTTCCAGGGGCTTTGTTTGTATGGGGGTCCCCTGGGTGTCTGCCCAATCCTCGAGTTTCTGGAGCAGTTCGCGGGCCAGTTCGGGGTTCTCTTCGGCGAGATCGTGGGTCTCCCCGGGGTCGGCGGCGAGGTCGTAGAGTTCGATCCGGTCGTCGTCGTACCAGATCAGCTTGTGCTGCCGGGTCCGTAGCATCTTCATCCGGTGGTCGATGCTCTGTGTGTCGAAATCGGGAAAGCTCTTGCGCATGAGATCGATGCCGTTGATGGGCCGGCCATTTTCGGCGACGACGAACTCATGCCCTGGCGGTTCTGCCGAGGCCAGGCTGCGCCCGGCGAACTCGTCAGCATCCCGCTTCAGGCCGCAAATTTCGAGCACCGTGGGCACCAGATCGACAAGGCTGACGAGTTCATCGCGCTCCTCGCCGGCGGGGAATGTCCCTGGATGCCGAAGGATCAGGGGAATGCGGATCGTCGTGTCGTACATGCTGAGCAAATGATCCACCATCCCGTGCTCGCCGAGGTTTTCGCCGTGGTCAGCGGTCACGATGAGAAGGGTCTCATCGAGGACTTCGGACGTTTCCAGGGTGCGAATGAGTTTGCCGACCAATTGATCGACCATTGCCACTTCTGCGGCGTAGAGATTTTCGAGGATCTCGAAATCAAGGTCTTCGAGGGCGTACTCGCCGCCGAGATGGGCCCACATCCCCTTGATTCGGCGAAGCTTGCGGGTTCGCTCGATGGGCATGGGCTGGGGGGACAGCTCAACCAGGGTCGAGACATCCGGGGAGTAGGGCATGTGGGCGCTGTTCAGATTCAGAAAGAGGAAGAAGGGCTCGTCTTTCTTCGCGCGCGCCTCGACCCAGTCCCGGGCTCCCGCAATGGCCGCCCGGTCGGATTCGTAGTCGCCGGGCGCGGACTGCCAGGTTTCGACATAGGTTTCGAAACCCTGGCCGAAGCCCCGCTCGGCCCCGATCCAGGCATTGCTCACGTAGGCCCGGGTGCGATAGCCGGCCTCGTTCAGGTACTCGGCGAGCGTCGTGACCCGGTCATCGAGGCGATTGGTTTCGGAGGTGGCCTGGTGGCGCGTTGGGTATTGGCCTGTGAAAAGCGAGGCGTGGGCGGGAAGGGTCCAGAAATCGGTGCTCATGGCCTGGCGAAAGAGAACGCCTTCCTCTGCGATCTTGGCCAGATTTGGGCTGGTGGGTTTGGGGTAGCCGTAGGCGGACAGGATATCGGCTCGGGTGGTATCGAGGACGATGAGAACCACGTTGGGCCGGGGGTCCTGACCCGGCGCGTCGCAGGCCAGCAGCCCAGCGAGCAGCCCAGCCGACAGTCCAACCAAGAGCCCAGCCCGGATGCCGAGCCCCGGTGCACGGGTGAGCTTCGCGCGGCGCTTGCTTTCGGGAGTGTGGAGTTCAGCGCTTTCCGGCAAGGACGCTCCTGGCAAATTGTGCGCGGCTTGCGTGAGGGAGGAGCCCGGCCCGGCTCTTGGAACTCGGCGCACGTAGGTCTGGATATGGAAAAGGACCCCCGCACCGAGTGCAGGGGCCCTTTCTGAATTCCAGATACGGGGCCGAGTCCTTTCCCCGGTTCCGGGGAAACGCGGCCACCGCCCGGCGCTCTATTGTCGACGTGCCCGGAGACGCAGCCCACCGAGGGTGAGAAGCGCCGCCAGGGAAAGTCCTGCCAGCGCGGGCTCGGGGACAACCACCGAGCCGCTGCCCGTCAGGGTAGCCGTGGTGCTCATGCCGCCGGGTTGGCCGACGACGTTGCCCGGAGAGGTCTGGGTCAGTGCGAGGGTTGCCTGACCGTTCGGAGCTAAGGGTAGAACATCGAAAACGAGCGTCGCGAGCAACTCGGTACCCAAGTTCGCGGTACCGTTGGTCAGATCCACCGAAACGAAGTCAACGTTGACCTGGTTGGTGGTCCCGACGCGAATGGTACAACCGGCCGGCGCAGTCTGCGGGTAACCACCGCAGGTGGTGGAGGCCTTCAAGTAGCCGCCGCCACCCTTACCGCCGTACAGGACGTAGCTCTCCGTCGACGAGAGATCCTTGTTGTAGGCCAACCGGGTATCGTCGAAGAGCACCCCAATGGAGAGGAGGGTGATGCCGTCGGTGGTTTCGGTGTTCAAGGTCATGGTCACGCTGACCTGTTCACCGGGCGCTAGGGTTTGTCCATCAGCGCCTGCCAGGATCATTTCGATGGCGCCTGCAGTCGAGGCGCTGAACATGAAGAGCGCGGCGGTGATCAGATTGATGATGAAGAATCGCATCGGTGAGTTCCCCTTGCCTTTTGGGCTTTTGGTTCCGACAACCTTTTGGTCATTTGAACCTGGAAAATAACCAGCCTTTGGTTTGACTGGGTGAAGACTGGCGCCGCACCTGCCGGATCGACTTGAGCGCGCCCGGGTGGGCTCGCGCTTCTTCAACTCGATCGGCGGGTGATTGGCGAGTGGATTGGCGAGTGGATTGGCGAGTGGATTGGCGAGTGGATTGGC
>JAPKBZ010000213.1 GCA_028823175.1 Myxococcota bacterium | reverse complement strand
TTCATGGTGGAGAGGGGAGGATTCGAACCTCCGTAGGCCAGAGGCCAGCAGATTTACAGTCTGCCCCGTTTAGCCACTTCGGTACCTCTCCGCTCAGCGTCCCACTTGTTCTCGGACGCTTGTGTCTGTTTTTTTGTAGCAACCGGACACTGTGTGACGGGCTGCGATATTTGATTTTCGTTTGCTTGCAAAACTTTCAGCTGAGTGTCATTCGAACGCGAAGATGAGATGTGAAGCGGGAAAAAATGTGTTGATGCGACTTGCCGGACAAACTGAACAAAAGCGTAAAGCTATCCGTCGGCGTCTACGATCCGCGTTCACCTCTTGCACGACTGTCACGACTGTCACGACTTTGGACCTTCAACTCTCTAGTCTTTAGTCACTAGCCAGTCGCTCAAGTGCAATTGGTGAAAAGTGAAACGTTCGAACCTTGGATAGTTTGGGATTCTCTGTTTTTTGCTGTTGCTTGCCGACTTCGTGCAGACCGGTTGGGATCTTTTTAACGGATCTACCGGCTCCAGCCCCTGGTGCCGTCAGCACCACTTGCGACCACTTGCTTTCCTGAACCGCTCTAATGAACCTTGCGCCTAGTTGACCCGATTGCTGATTAATCTCGTTACGTTGCCCGTTCAATTTTGATTTTCATTTTACGCAAACGCGCCGAACTGATTTCAATTCTTATAAGGATCTTGTCTCCGACTTACGATGCCAGCTCGTCCCTACAATCGTGCCCGAGAGAAACGTCTCTCCTGCTTTGTTACAGCCTTTTTGACGGTGATTGAAGATCGGAGCTGACGAGGGGACTTGAACCCTTAACCTTCTGATTACAAATCAGATGCTCTACCAATTGAGCTACGTCAGCGTTGAATTAGACCGCTCGAACTATACCCAACGGATGCTTCCCAGCAACGGATTTCGGAGAAATTCCTGCGATGAGAAGCGAAGTTAGACAACTTTGTCGCGGGTGCCAGCCCATCCCAATTTCCAGCGACGACGCGCAAGTTCCTCGCGGCGAACCATTACGAGAACCGGCACTCCAACCAGCCGCCGCTCGACGGATCGCTAACTCGAACGGTCTCCAGCGTCGGCGTTGAGTCCCGCCCGCCTCAGTAACTCAAACAAAAGCACCGCCCCGGCCGCCGACACGTTGAGAGACTGAATTCGTCCCTGCATTTCGATTCGCACCGGGTGGTCTACCAATTTCTGAATGTCGGGCCGAAGGCCCTTCCCCTCCGCCCCCATGACCACGGCGAGATCTCCCTGGAATACGTGATCTGGGACCTCGTATAGCGAGTCGCGCGCCGCAAGATCGGCTCCGACAATCCAGAAACCCTGCGATTTCAGATACTTGATGGCTCTCGTCAGATTGGTCACCCGCGCGACTGGCAGCCATTCAATGGCCCCGGCACTCGCGCGCGCCAGCGCCGGACTCAGCGGCGGCGCTCGCCTCTTGGACAGCACCATACCCCGAGCCCCAGCGCCCTCGGCGACTCGCGCCAGTGCACCAACATTTTGAGGGTCTTCCACTCCATCCAGGATGACCAGGCGACGCGGCCCTGACGACGGTGCCGCCAGCTCCTCGATGTCGACTTCCGGAAGTGGCCCTACCTCGAGAGCAACCCCTTGGGGATTCGTGAATTCGCCTCGATCGACAGGGTCAGTGGTGAGGGGACGAACACTCAGTCCCTGCGCCTGGGCTTCGGCGATCAAATCGCGAACCTCGTCCCGTCGCTCGGCGCCGGGCTTCACAAGCAGCCCCAAAATGGGCCGACGCTTCGCGCGCAGCGCTTCAACGCAGCAGTGAACCCCGTGCAGGGTTTCTGGGGCAGACGATTTCGATTCGGTTGCGCGTCGGGTTCGCGACGACTGTTTCACGTTCTTCGCTCGATCGGCGACGGCTAGCGGGTGGTTGAGTCCAGCCGCAGAAACGCGTCGCAGCGTTATAGATCGAGCTTAGCGCGCAAGTCCTCGACGGCACCGAGATACATTTCGGGATCTTCGATGCGCGGGTGATTTCGGAGTTCGAATTCGAGATATGTCACCATTTCGCCGAGGGCACGGCGTACAACGCTCGCGCGGTCCCCTGTGATTTTCCGTGCGCGCTCCTCGAGCTGGGCATGATCGAGAGTTCCTCCGAAGCCCAATCGAACTCCGCCCAGTAAATCGGGGTAACGCGCCGCGGTGTCCTCAAGCAAAACCGTCATCCTGCTGAAAACTTCATCCGGGCCGTCGGCC
>JAPKBZ010000105.1 GCA_028823175.1 Myxococcota bacterium | reverse complement strand
TCGGCCGAGGAGACTTGTCTCTAAGAGACGAGCATGCGCTTGACTCCGTGCTCGGATGTGGAGCAAGCGGAAGAGAAGAGCGTGCGCCCCCTTATTTCGCCGCCGAAGAGGGGTAATATTGATCGAGATACAGTCAGGAGAGGAAAACCCTTGGCCACTCGATCACCCCGCTTCAAGCCATCTCACCGTGGAGCTCACCCCAGTATCGCCGAAAAACTGGCCGCAAAGGCCCGAGCCCGAGAAGAGACCGGAGAGAACGTTCTCTATTTGCAGGTAGGCCAGCCGAGCACAGGTGCACCCGCTGGAGTGATCGACGCGGTGAATCGGGCTGGGGCTCGCTCGCCGATGGGCTATTCCGGAGCGGCCGGAATGCCCGAACTGCAGGAAAGGCTTTCGCGGCAATATCGGGATCTCTATGGGGCGGAGGTCGACCCGGCTCGGATCGTCATCACCTTTGGTGCGTCGGGCGCCATGCTCCTCGCAATCATTGGATGTTTTGATGTGGGGCAGCGTGTGGCTCTTCCGCAGCCCTTCTACTATGGCTATCGGCATGCCATTGCGACGCTGGGGGTCGAGTGCGTTCTCTTCGAGACTTCCATGGAGAATGATCTTCAGCCCACAATCGCTGACCTTGAAGCCATTGAGGGAGAGATCGATGGGTTGATCGTCGCCAGCCCGGGGAATCCTACGGGCTCGATGGTTTCTCCCGCACGCCTGAAGGAATTATCTGAATACTGCGAGAAGCGCGGCATTCGTTTCATCTCCGATGAGATCTATCATGGGATCGTCTTTGATGATGAGAAACCGCAGGCGACGGCCGCGAGCTATTCGGACGAAGCCATCGTGGTCAACAGTTTTTCGAAATACTATTCGATGGCGGGCTGGAGGCTGGGCTGGATGGTGGTTCCTGATTATTTGGTCGAGCCGGTTTCAAGCCTCGCCCACAACCTCTACCTCTGTCCGCCTGCGCCGGCTCAAATCGGGGCTCTGCATGCGATTGATTGCAGAGAGGAGTTGGACCAACACGTGGAACGCTATCGGCGCAATCGGGATATCATGCTCAAGGGTCTCCCGCCGGTGGGTTTTGATCGCTTTACCTCGCCCCATGGTGCGTTTTATCTCTATTGTCATGTTGAGCATCTGCACAAAGACAGCGTTGAGTTCTGCGTCGACATGCTTGAAAACGCCAACGTGCTGGCCGCACCGGGCTCGGACTTCTGCCCAACGAGCGGGCAGCATTATGTCCGATTCTCGTATGCGGGTGCGACGGATCAGGTTGAGGAAGCAGTGCACCGCATTGCGCGGTGGAGGGGATAGGCCATACAAGCTGGTTTCCGGCACAACGTCCGGGCATGGGCGTTAGGTTAAATCCATACGGGGATTCCGTTTCTGGTGCGCGTGTGCATGTCGCCATTGGAGATACCTAGTGCGCGGGATTGAGGTCGACCGACGAGTTCGGTTTTCTGGAGTCGCGCACATCCAGAATCGTCGCGCTGGACGACCACGAGAAGTTCACAAGAGATCGTCTCGGAGTCTCGGCTCACTTCGATGATGTCCGCGTATCAGCTGATTGTGGAGTAGGCGGCGTCCGGGACCTCCCAGACCGGGACTTCCTTTCGAAGCCAGGCCCAGAAAGGAGAGGAATTCTCGATGGCAGGTTGGGGTCGCGTTGGCGGCCGCAGATTCAAGGTCCGTGACACGGAAACGGCGCGCTTTTACTCGCAGCGATTGCGCGCGTCGATCACGTACCGCAAAACGTGTGGCTGACAATTTCCCCGGCCTTTGCCGGGTTCTCAAACTCCGCGTGTTCCGGCTGCTCTTCGAATGGGCGTGCGAGGACGGCATCGAGACGTTCGAATGGCGCGTAGTCGCCCCGGAGTGCGCCTTGAATGGCTTCTTCTACGCGATGGTTTCGCGGGATGAAGATCGGGTTGACGGTGCGCATGGCTTCGACATTTTTCGGCCCGGCTGCGTGCCAGCCTTCGAGCCACTGTTGGCCGGCGCTTGGGTCGTCGAACAAGGCAAGTAACTGCTCGGGGCTCGCCCCGCCTGCCACCCGCGTCAAGTGGCGAAAGAACAAGGTGAAGTCCACTTTTTGCTGCGCCATGACATCGAAGCACAGGTTTACGAAAGATTCCGCGCCCTTCGGGTCCGTTGCGAAGCTTGGTGCTAGGCCAAACTTGCGCCGAAATCCGTCGACGAATTGGGCATTGAAGGCGCCAGAGAAACCCTCGAGTGCGGCTTCGGCCTGCTTCAGCGCAGAGTCTTCGTCATCTGCCAGGAGGGGAAGCAATGCCTCGGCGAGGCGAGCCAGGTTCCAGTGTGCGATGGAAGGCTGCTTCCCCCAGGCGTAGCGACCGCGATGATCGATCGAGCTGAAGACGGTGCGGGCATCGAAGAGCTCCATAAAGGCGCAGGGCCCGAAGTCGATCGTTTCACCGACGATCTGGGTGTTGTCGGTGTTCATCACACCGTGCACGAACCCAACTTGCATCCATTTGGCGATCAGGCAAGCCTGTCGATCGATGATGCCGTCGAGCAGAGCGCGGGCCGGGTTCTCGCTTTGTCGCGCATCGGGGTAGTGCCTGGCGATGACGTAGTCAGCCAGTTCCCGCAGCGACTCGGTCTCGCCTCGCGCTGCAAAGAACTGAAACGTGCCCACGCGAATGTGGCTTTGGGCCACGCGGGTAAATACGCCTCCCGGTTGAGATTCTTCGCGTTGCACCCACTCGCCCGTAGCAACGGCGGCAAGGGCACGCGTCGTCGGGATACCGAGAGCGGCCATCGCTTCACTCACGAGGTACTCGCGAATGACGGGCCCGAGTGGCGACTTGCCGTCGCCGTTGCGTGAGAAGGGCGTCTGCCCAGCACCCTTCAATTGGACATCGCGGCGCACTCCGTCTGCGCCGACCAATTCGCCAAGCAGGATCGCACGACCGTCACCCAGTTGGGGCGAGAAGCCGCCGAACTGATGGCCGGCGTACGCCATCGCGATCGGCTCGGCGCCTGTCGGGACTGCATTGCCCGACAACATCGCTAAACCCGCAGGCGTTTTCAGCCACGCTTCATCCAACCCAAGCTCTGTGGCCAGTGGCCCGTTTACCTTGATCAGGGACGGGCTGGGGACCGAAGCGGGTGACACGCGAGCGAAGAACCCATCGGGCAGACGCGCATAAGTATTGTCGAATTCGATTCCGGGCACGTGCTCTCCAGCGGCTCTTGCCGCGTTCTCTTGGTCGATGGGAGAGACGTTAGAGGGGATAGGACATACAAGCTGCCTTCCGGCACAACGTTCGATCTATTTCGACCGGCGGCGGGCATTGTTTGCCCTCGGCAACCGGTCGGACAAGCGAGACCAGAGCGCTGGAGAAGAGGACGGGGTAGGGCGCTTAGGCGTGTGCCGCTTGGGGGTACATTTGGGGGTACCGGCGCCGAGGCCATCCAAGCTTTCGCTTTAGACTCAGGGAGTTAGCGACCCAGCGGGGTAGACGCCGCCTCCACCATTTCATTAACGAAAACAGCTATTTGCGGAGCTGTTTTTTCGTCTGAGGCACTTGGGTGCCGCGATCTGGACTTCTTCTGGACGCGTGGATATCTCCAAGGGCTGATTGCGAGGACTACGCCGAATCTCGTCCGTGCCCTCTTGATCAGCACTATGAGGTGGCTTCATGTGTTGAGCCTCCACAATGACCAGTTGAGCCAAGACGCAAAGCTCACCCAGATGAGATAGGGCACCAGTAGCGCCGCGGCACGGCCATCAAAGCGTTGGAAGGAGACCGCCGTCAACGCTATGGCGATCCACAGCACTTGTATCTCATAGAACGCGAGATCCGGACGGTGCAGCCCGAAGAAGAGCCACGACCATGTCGCATTCAGTGCAAGCTGACTGAGCCATAGGAGCATTGGCAGTAGCGCTCGCTCGCGGGCCCGCACGCGCGCGGCGGCGATGCCTATGCAGATATAGAGCACAGACCAGACCGGGCCGAAAACCCAGTTCGGCGGGTTCCAGGTCGGCTTTATCAACCCGGCGTACCAGTCTCCTGGCTCGAACATGGATCCGACGGCTGCCGCGGCGAAGCTCAATCCGATGAAGCCAATGTATAGGCGCTGCGAACGTGTCATGAGCTCAGGCATTCGAGGCGAGCGCCCGGGCGATCTCTCGAAAGACATCCGAGTTCATAGCGAAGCCCAAGTGACTCGAGGTGACGAGTTGGTGTCGAAGGGCAAGGTCCACATGGCCGTACCTCTGGGATCACCGAAGGGTGAGCCCAGAGTCACTACACCGCTCACGAGGGTGGGGAGCTGCTGGGACGCGTCGAGGGCAAAAAGGCCACCCGTGCTCCAGCCAACGAGGCTTGGTTTCTTGCCTGTTTCGGCGTGGATCTCCTCGATTCGCGCCACGACTCCGTCGACCTGGCTGCTTCGAAATCGTGCCGCATCCTCGATGCGGCGAATGCGAAGGTCGCCGCGATCGAGGTTCAAGTCGATGCCCGAGAGCGGTGTCTCATAGCCGATCTGTCGCAGGAAGCTGCGAAGTGGCGTCATGCCATAATCGCCCAGCCCGTAACTTGGGAGAACCAGTGCCGGCCTTCCGTTACCTCGAGTTACTTGGGCAACGAGTTTTCGATATCCGATCGCCAAGCGAGCCGCCTCGAAACCGGCTCGAAACAACTCGGTCAGGGTGCGGTGGAGTTCAGGTCGTTGGGGAACGATGGACACTTGGATCCTCCTGCAATGATGAGAGATCGCTCGGGTCACTCGTTCCTGGTGGAGATTCGACGACTTTCGTCTTGGGATCGCTGCTCACGAGCCCATCGGTCTGGATAGGGTGACACTGTCCTCCTGTGCAGTTCATGCCCCCTCTCCCATCCGCTCCGTGTAATCCCACGAGAGGAGCTTCTTCGGCTCGATGGCAATGGCGGTCTCGGTCGCGACTCGAGCCAAGAGGGAGCGCGCAAGCCGTGACTTCGAGTTGCCCAGATAGCGGTGGATGAGCTTGAGCAAGATTTCTTCGCCACGGTCGTCGTGCAAGGTCGCGAGTCCCTGGGAACGAATTCCGCGGTAGGGCACCGATTCCACCGATACTTCGAAGGCACACTGTGAGTCGCGGGCCAGAATTGTGGCTACGCTCGCGTTCCGCTGGGTCGCGCACCAGAGCCTGCCGTCCTCCGGTAGGTACCAGAGGGAAACCAAGAGCGGGTACCCGGACGCTCCGTTGCACGCCAGCCTGACGGGAACGCGAGTCTCATCGAGGAAGCGATGAAGTTCACTCTGCGACCACGGGCCCTTGGTGTTCATTGGATTCTCACGGAAGGCTCGACTTCTCGAAGCCGAGGAGGGTAACGCGCCTTTCGAACTCCTCGAGGCTCCCAAATCGCTCGACCCCCTCAGATGCCGCGATCTCGGTGGCTCCGGGCCCCCCGATCCAGAGGCGGATCTCGTCCGGAAGGCCGTTGCGAATCGCTGCGATCATCTGTTCGGCTGGGCCGCTGGGAATGGTGACGAGACTCAGCGCCAGGACTGCAGCGCCCGTGTTTGCGACTGCCCCCAGCAGG
Source organism: Myxococcota bacterium (assembly GCA_028823175.1). Lineage (GTDB taxonomy): Bacteria > Myxococcota_A > UBA9160 > UBA9160 > UBA4427 > JAZXM01. Next base: position 5,653 of record JAPKBZ010000105.1, on the reverse strand, counting down.
TCTTCGACGGGTAGCTCGGCCCCCAGATAGATTGGATTCGCACCCGCTCCCAAGGCGGTCAGGGCCGCCGACTGCAGCCCGAGCTCGTGGCGCTCGCCGGTGGACGTGGCAAATACAATCGTCGGACCTAATCGTGAGGCAGCGGTCGGAGTGAGTGCCGATCCGAGCATTGAGCGCAGCACGCCCGTTGCCAGATGCTCTGACGCGATGCCCATTCGATTGGTGGCCCAGCGCTCGCCAATCTCTCGCGCGAGCGGGAGCGCGAACTCGCGGGCGAAGGAGACCGGGCCCATCGCCGAGAGCTGAAGGGCCAGCAGCCTCTGTGCCCCCTCGGCGTCGAGTCGCTCTAGAGCCGAGAGAATTGGTTCCAGGCCGGCCTGGGAGGGTTTTTCGGTGCCCGCGGCTCGGCGTGCAAGCTCGACCGGGTCCAGGCGCGCAACCACACTGATGCGATCGCCTGCGTCCACGGCAGCCTTGACCAGGCGGAGCCGTTCGAGCTCGGAGGCTCGGTAGCGCCGCGTGCCACCGGCAGTGCGGAGCGGCTTCACCACTCCGTAGCGGCTCTCCCAGGCCCGTAGCAGGTCTGGCGATAGGCCAGTAAGACGTGCTGCAGCACGAAGCGGGTAGGTCGTCTCGGCATCGTCCGAATTCGTCATGGCGTGTAAACTAGGCGATCTGGACAGTATGTCCAGGGATTTTGATAATAATGTTTAGATCATGAATCCGCATATATGTCATTGAACTAACCGGAAAGACAGTACTTATTGAAAATACAGTAGTCATGGAGTGCTAATATTGTCAAGATTAAATCTTGACAAGATGACGATGATCGACAATCCTGCTCGCCATGACGACTCGACGAGCCATCGCACTAGGATTGATCGCTAGCTGGGCATTCGCGGCGCCAGCGGGCGCCGCATCAGTAGGGGGCGTGGAGTTCGCCAGCCACTACGAATGGAACGGAACGCCTCTGCGCCTCAATGGAGCCGGAGTGCTCCGCTACCGCGTCTTCATAAAGGGGTACGCGGCTGCTCTCTACCTTGGAGACGGAGTCGACCCCGACCAGTCCCTCGAAGATGTCCCCCGTCGCCTCGAGATCGAATATCTGTGGTCAATCCCCGCTGACGCATTCGCTCGGGTCACTGTCGAGCAAATCAGTCGCAACGTGGATGCGCCGACGCTCGAGCGTCTTCGGTCCTCCATCGCTCAGCTCAACAAGCTGTACACGGATGTCGAACCCGGGGACCGCTACGCGCTCACCTACGTCCCGGGAGTTGGGACCGAACTTGCGTTAAACGGCCAACCAAGGGGCCTGATCGAAGGGGCGGAGTTTTCTGCTGAGCTGTTCGCGATCTGGATCGGACGACAGCCCGTGGACGAGCCGCTTCGGAAGCAACTGCTCGCGAGTTCGTGAGCCATTCACTCACGGTCCGATGAGGGCCGGATGGAGGAAGAATCAAGATGGATACCAAGGTTCGCTCGCTTGTTGCGCTGAATGTGGTCGGAGGGTCGGCGGTATTGGCCAGCTATGTCGTGGGACTCGGAGCCGTACCCGGAGACGCACTCTGGGGTGGCGTCCCCGATAGCATACGGCCGCTCTACACGGTGAATATGTTTTTCGCGGCAGCGGGATACTTCTTCTTCACGGCCTACATCCTATTTCGGCTCGATTCTGGGACGACACGCGTGGCCGGGCGTTTCGGCTACGGGATCTTCCATCTCTTCTACGCGCTCGTGCTCTTTCCTTCCGCTCTCTGGCTCCCGCTGACGGCTCTCATGGCGGAGCAACCGGGTCTTGCCTCATGGGTATCGGTGCGGATCGACCTGGCTCTGGTCGCCTTCGGCGCACTTGGCCTGCTCGCCAGCCTGATCAGCCTGGGGCCCGGCGCTCCGAAAGGCCGCAGATTGGCGATCGCCGGGCTCGTGCCTTTCTGCCTGCAGACCGTTGTCCTCGACGCACTCGTGTGGCCGGCGTTCTTTCCCTTCTCCGCCCACTACTTCGGCTAATGCCGGAAAGGAGCTTTCAATGCTGGGTATCAATCTCGTTGAAGCGGGGCACGTTCCCGACCTCGTGGTACGAGCTGGAATCCGTCGGTTGCTGCGGCGTCGCCTGAATGACATCGACTTCGATGACTTCGAGGCCGCAGATAGGGACCAACGGGCATTTCGAAACGAGCGGCGTGTGAGCCCAATCGCCCCACTTCCCGAGCTCGCAAACGAACAGCACTATGAGGTGCCGCCTGCCTTCTTCGAGCACGTCTTGGGTCCGCGACACAAGTACAGCTGTGGGCTGTGGTCCGATGGCGTGAAGGATCTCGCTGAAGCCGAAGAGGCCATGCTCGCGCTCTGCTGTGAGCGGGCAGAGCTCTCTGATGGGTTGAGAATTTTGGACCTCGGCTGCGGATGGGGCTCTCTCTCGCTCTGGATCGCCGAGCACTACCCGCATTCACAGGTTCTGGCGGTTTCCAACTCGAAGCCTCAGCGCGAGTTCATCCTCGCACGTTGCGATCAGCTCGGCCTGGGGAATGTCGAGGTGTTGACGGCTGACGTGAACTCCTTCGCCCCTGATCGTCGCTTCGACCGGGTGATGTCTGTCGAGATGTTCGAACACGTTCGGAATCACGAGCTGCTGCTGTCGCGAATCGCGGGTTGGCTCGAGCCGACAGGCAAGCTCTTTGTTCATCACTTCTCTCACCGCGATCGCGCGTATCCGTTCGAGACAGGGGGCGAGGATGATTGGATGGGCCGGCAGTTCTTCTCCGGCGGCATGATGCCCTCCGACGATCTGTTGCTTCACTGCCAGAGGGATCTCGTAGTGGAAGAGAAGTGGCACGTAAACGGTGCTCACTATCAAAAGACGTCCGACGCCTGGCTTGCCCGCCAGGACGCCCGCCGTGAGGAAGTGCTCCCGATACTCGCAGAGATCTACGGCGCAGAAGATGCGCGGCTCTGGAATCAACGCTGGAGGCTCTTCTTTCTGGCCTGCTCCGAGCTCTTCGGATACCAGCAAGGAAACGAGTGGTGGGTGACGCACGTGAGAATGGCATCAAGGGGAGACGGGTCATGAGGCTCGCGATTGTCGGAAGTGGGATATCCGGTTTGGTGGCCGCTCACAAACTCCATCCACACCACGAGGTTGTGGTCTATGAGGCCGATGCGCGCATTGGAGGCCACACGCACACCGTAGACGTGGAAGTCGAAGGAGAGCAGCACTCCGTTGACACGGGCTTCATCGTCTACAACGAAAAGACCTACCCGAACTTCACGCGCCTGCTGAACCAGCTCGAGGTCGAGACCCAGCCAAGCGATATGAGCTTCGGCCTCAGGTGCGAACGCACGGGCTTGGAGTGGGGAAGCCGCGGGCTGCGGGGAATCCTCGCGCAGCCCCAGAACCTGCTGCGGGGTTCCTTTCGACGAATGCTGCGCGATGTCGTTCGATTCAATCGAGACTCGAAATCACTTCTCGAGCAGGACGAAGAAAAAGTCACCCTGGGCGATTACCTCTGCGGTGCGGGCTACGGGACGGAATTCGTAGAGCACTACATGATTCCAATGGGAGCAGCGATCTGGTCGGCTCCCCCTTCCTCTTTCCTGCAGATGCCTGCCACCACGTTCGTTCGCTTCTTCGACAACCACGGGCTGCTCGAGGCGAGGCCTTCGCTTCCGTGGAGGGTCGTGAGCGGAGGATCGTCGCGCTACGTAGAAAAGCTGGTCGCTCCGTTCCGCGATCAAATCCGGATTGGATGCCCTGTGTTCTCAGTTCGGCGCCTGGCTGACAGCGTGGAGGTCAGCTCGGCGGACGGTGTGGACGAGTTCGATCACGTGGTGCTGGCCGTGCACAGCGACCAGGCACTCCGCCTGCTGGCCGATCCCAGCGATCTCGAGCGGAAGCTCCTCGGTTCGATTGCTTATCAGGAGAACGAGGTCGTCCTCCACACTGACGAATCGATGATTCCGCGCCGCCCGGCCGCGCAAGCGAGCTGGAATTACCTCGTGCCTCGGGAGTCGGAGAGGCGGGTGCTGGTGACCTACGACATGAGCCGCTTGCAGGGGATTTCGTCGCGGCGTCGCTTTCTGGTCACGCTGAATGGGACGGACCGAATCGCGCCGGAGACGATCCTTCGGAGGTTCGTGTACCACCATCCGATCTTCGATTCTGCGGCGATATCGGCCCAGAAGCTCCACTCGGAGATTAGTGGCCACAATCGAACTCACTTCTGTGGCGCCTATTGGGGGCACGGTTTTCACGAGGATGGCGTCAAGAGCGCGCTCGCCGTTTGCTCGCAGCTCGGCGTGGAGGCCTAACGGTGAAAAGTTGCATCTACGAGGGGCGTGTGCAGCATCGCCGGCGAAGACCGGTAGAACACGCCTTCGGGTTTCCGCTCTTCATGCTCTACCTCGATCTCGAAGAGCTCCCACGACTTTTCGAGCGCAGCTGGCTGTGGTCCGAGAAGCGTCCGGCATTCGCTCGATTTCGGCGCAGCGATCACCTGGGAGACCCGAGCCTTCCGCTCGAAGGCTGTGTACGAGACCTCGTCGAGCTGCGAACAGGTCGACGCCCAGGCGGTCCAATTCGCTTGCTTACCCACATGCGTTACGCAGGCTTCGCAATGAATCCGGTCAGCATCTACTACTGCTTCGATGCTCTAGACGGTCGGGTCGAGGCAATTGTCGCTGAGGTCAACAACACACCATGGGGCGAGCGCCACTGCTACGTGATTTCGGCGGACGCGAAAGGTTGCCGCGGAACGATCCGCGCCCGCACGCCGAAGGAGTTCCACGTCTCGCCCTTCATGGAGATGGATCTCAATTACGCGTGGAGCTTTCGCGAACCCGGGGACCGACTATCCCTGAGCATCGCCAACCACGAGCCAGGCGGGGCGCTGCTCTTCGAAGCGGTTCTCGGTTTGAAGCGCAGAGAATTCAGTGCGTATTCCCGCGCTCGGATGCTCATCCGGTATCCGCTTATCACGCTACAGCTCATCACCGCGATCTACTGGCAGGCGATTCGTCTGTATCTCGCGGGAGCACCACTCATCCCCCATCCGCGCATCCGCGCGGGCTCTTTGGAGATTACGTCGTGACCCAGGAATTCGTGCAGCTAGAGACCCAGATCCCTTCCAACCTTCGACTGTCCGCAATTGATCGCTGGATCCGCTCCCGCGTTCACTCACGCCTTGCGAAGCTCCAATCTGGCTCGATCACATTTGTGGACGGCCCCGAACGAAGCTGCCTGGGTGATCCGCGAGCAGCGCTCCGCGCAACCGTATATGTAGACGACCCACGCTTCTATCGCGCCCTTGGGTTGCAGGGAGCACTCGGCGGTGCAGAGGCCTATATGGATGGACACTGGCGCTGCGATGATCTGAGTACGTTGATCCGCATCCTAGCCGCGGAGAGTGAGATCACGAGTGGTCTGGATGGTGGTGCTGCGCGTTGGCGCCGTCCAGCCCTCACGATGTTCCACGCCCTGCGACGCAATACGAAATCGGGAAGTCAGCGAAATATCGCGGCGCACTACGATCTCGGAAACGAGTTCTTCCAGCTCTTCCTCGATCCGACGCTCACCTACTCGAGCGGAGTCTTCGAGACGCCCGAAGCCACGATGGAGGAGGCGTCGATCGCGAAGTACGAGCGCCTGTGTCAGAAGCTG
>JAPKBZ010000034.1 GCA_028823175.1 Myxococcota bacterium | reverse complement strand
GAGAGGGGCTTAGGAGAGGGCTTGTAAAGAAGAGCTTAGAGTTGAGCGACGGCGATGATGCCCATCACGCTGCAAATAGCAGCCGCCAAGTAGAGCAGCCCGCCCACGGCACCGTCGCGGTCGCCGCCGTGGAAATCGACGGAGAGCGAGCGAATGTGGTGGGCACCCTTCCAGAGCGGAAGCGCGATTAGCCCCAAGACCACCAGGCGCCCCAACCCACTCGAAGCAAGAGCATGAGCCCGGGGGTAGGCGAGAGCCGAGGGATCGACCAAGCCCATGGGAATCGCCAAGCCGACAACGATCACGAAGCCCGTCAAGAGCATGGTCCCAACCGACAAACCCGCTCCGAAGAGCAGCCAAATAATGGGTTCGAGCTTCAGGAGAAGGTGCTTCATGGGAAGATCTTTCCAGCCAGGACTAGACCGAGCAGTACCGTTAGAGCCACCCAGACGCTCAGAAAAAGCCCCTTGACCGTGCCTGCCGCCAACACGGGGAGGGGGCCGTTGCGAGGCTGCATCTTGGGCATCATCGTCCCGAAGGCGCGCAGCCCGACAAAAATTAGCGAGACCAGGGTCAGCGCATGAAAGATCAGGTAGAGCGGGTGGGACAGGTTGCCGAGAGCGCGATCCCAGGCCTCAGGGCCCGTGCCCAGAGCCCAGGCGAGTTTCAGCACGACTGTACCCGCGACAAAATAGACGATCCCGGTCGCCCCGAAGAGCAAATAGGTACGGATGCGCTGGGCGCCCCACCAACTCTCGGGCATCCGGGGCGGTGCGGTTCGGGTCGGGCCCTTCTTCGGCGGTGCCATTGCTTCGGGATGTGCAGCTCCTGCCATGACTAAGCGCCCTCCCTGGGGAGAATCAGCCCCTTTGCCCAGTCGACAACGGCAGCCAGTTTTGCCTGGTTGACCGCGGCCGCGGGGTCGACGTTTTTGGGGCAGACCTCACTGCATTCGTTGGCGAAGGAACAGGAGAAAACCGTCCCCTCACCGCGAAAGATCTCGTTGCGTCCGCGATCGCCTTCATCTCGACTATCCAGGTTGTAGCGATGGCCCAGAGCGATCGCAGCGGGGCCGATAAAATCGGGCTCATTCGCGATGACTGGACAGGCGGCGTAACAGAGGAGGCAGTTGATACACATGCTGAACTGCTTGAACGTCGCGAGCTCTGCCGGGCTCTGGCTGTAGGTGCCCTTCTCGCTGAGATTTTCCATGTCCTCGGCGCGCTCTTTCGCCCGGACGATCCAAGGCTTCACCTTGCGGAACTTGTCCATGAAGCCGTCCATATCGACCACGAGGTCTCGGACGATGGGAAAATTCGCGAGAGGCTCGATCTTGATACTGCCCTCGTAGTCGGAAAGCGACGTCTTGCAGGTGAGCTTGGGCTCCCCATTCACCATCATCCCGCAGCTTCCGCAGACCGCCATCCTGCAGGACCAGCGGTGGGAAACGGTCGGGTCCACCTCGTCCTTGATGTAGTTGATGGCGTCAAGAACCTTCCAGTCTTCCTGGACAGGAATCTCGTATTCCTGGCTCCTGGGCACCTCGTCCTTGTCGGGATCAAAACGAAGGATCTCGACCCGCATCCGCTTATTCGATTCAGCCATCAGTACTTGCGCTCCTGGGGCTCCCAGTGTCCGAGATTGACTTCCTTCCGACCCAGCCGAGGGCCGTCTTCGGTACGGTGAGCCAGGGTATGATAAAGATAATTTTGGTCATCCCGGGTCGGATAATCGCGACATGTATGTGCGCCCCGAGACTCCTTTCGGTGCACCGCACCGAGCGCGAGCACCTCGGCCAACTCAACCATGTTCTGAAGCTCGAGAGCCGAAATCAGCTCGGTGTTGAAGACCTTGCTCGTATCTTTGAGGTGCAGGTCGGCCACTCGCTGACGAATATTCCGCGTCTCGTCTGCGGCAACCTGCATCGTGTCCTGATGCCGGTACACACCGCAACCCGCTTCCATGGTGGAGTTCATCTCGGTTCGCAGCGCCGAAACATGCTCGTTGCCCTTGCCGTTGCCGCGCAACGCATTCACCCGGGCTGCCTCCTCCTCGACTTGCGCAACCAAGCGCGCGGAGTCGCCATCGCTCGCCCCTCGGGCAAAATCGAGGGCGCTTCGAGCGGCGACGGCGCCGAAGACCAGACACTCTGTCAGAGAATTCGACCCCAACCGGTTCGCACCATTCAACGAGCCACACGCCACCTCGCCCGCAGCGTAGAGACCCGGAAGATCCGTTGCCGCGTTGATATCGGTATCCACGCCGCCCATCATGTAGTGGACAACCGGCCGGATCGGAATGTACTCGTGGACCGGATCGACCCCCATATAGGTCTTCGCCAGCTCTCGAACGAAGGGCAACTTGGCGTTGATATGCTCCTCGCCTAGGTGCCGCAGGTCGACTACGCAATAACTCCCGTAGCGGTTCTCGAAACCTCGCCCGGCCTCGAACTCCTTGATGATCGCCCGCGAAACCATGTCCCGGGGGCCCAGCTCGGCTTTGTCTCCCACCCCGTAGTCGTATTCGACCAAAAAGCGTTCATCCTTATTGTTGCGAAGGAAACCCCCTTCGCCCCGGGCGGCTTCCGTGATCAAGATTCCTGTGCCCGGAAGACCGGTCGGGTGATATTGAACGAACTCCATATCCTTCAGAGCCACCCCGGCGCGATAGGCAAGCGCCATGCCGTCGCCAGTCTTGATCGTTCCATTGGTCGTAAACGGAAAGATTTTACCCGCTCCCCCGGTGGCCAGAATGACTGACCGACCCAGAATCGCGTGAAATTCGCCCGTCCGAATTTCCAGAGCGGCCACGCCCTGGCAGGCCCCATCCTCCACCAACAATTTGGAGACGAAATATTCGTCGTAGCGCACGATATTGTCGTAACGCATGGATTGCTGAAAGAGCGAGTGGAGCATGTGAAAACCGACTTTGTCCGTGGCGTACCACGTCCGCTTGGTCGACATACCCCCGAAGGCACGCGTCGCCACTGTGCCATCATCGTTCCGACTCCAGGGACAGCCCCAGTTTTCGAGAAGTGCGAGCTCACGGGGAGCGTGCTCGACGAAGTACTCGATGACGTCTTGATCACCGAGGAAATCGGAGCCCTTGACCGTGTCGAAACCGTGAAGTTCGAGGCTGTCGTCGTCCCTTGCGATCGCAGCGGCGCCGCCCTCGGCGGAGACGGTATGGCTCCGCATGGGGTAGACCTTGGAAACGAGGGCCACCGACAGATCGGGGTTGGCCTCTGCAGCGGCGATTGCCGCACGCAAGCCGGCTCCACCGCCCCCGACGATGACAATGTCGTGCCGCGATACCTGAACCACGAGAAAACCTCAGACCGTCTCAAGAGAAAGCGCGTCGTTAAAAAAAGCCCAAAGTCCGACCAGTGGCGACCACTTCGGGCCTGTAGGTTTACCGAATTGCCGCCCCCTCGGAAAGGCATTCCGTCCGCCCAGCCGTCGGTTCCCACGGGTAGACGGGCCCTCCCCCGACAGACTTTCCGTCCCAAGACGAATCCTTTCTCGGGTCGAGGGCCCGTGACCGCAGCTGTCACAGGTCCGAGCGAGTGTCGATGGGGTGACGGAACCGAAATCGGGTCGTGGCCTGGATCGAGAATCCAGCGCTCAGAGGAGAGGCGTCGGAATGCGTATTTCTTGGGTCGAGAGTCCCGAACAAGCGGATCTTCCCCTTGGAACCGTCCCGGCGCCTCGCGAGTTCGATCGCGCTCGCTCCGGGCTTCGGCAAGCGGGCGGCGTCCTCGAGGCAAAGCGCTCGACAAAACGCCCATGGGGCCCGGGGGAAGAGCGGCCCGTCCCCCCGCACACAGCCCTCGCACAAACCGAGGCCCCCCCGGACCATGCCCTGCTCGAGTCAGCCGCCGCTCTCCTCGCCGTCATGCTGGTGGGCCTCGCCTCAGCGGCCTTTTCCCCCCTCTAGTTTTGCCCCCTCTTTTTATACTCGCAACGCCTCTTTTTATACTCGCAACGCCTCTTTTTATACTCGCAACGCCTCTTTTTATACTCGCAACGCTCGCAACGAAAGGACGAAAGAACGAAAGGACGAAAGGAGGCCCGGTCCTCACGCACCGGATCCCTCTCCGCCGAGCTTCTGAGTCGGCGGGCGGAGCCTATCCCCCCCCCCTAAGCTGCCCGGATGAGCTCCTCCCAGTCGCCCGCTGACTCACCGACCGGAGAGTCGGGCCCGGAGATCGGGGAAAAAACCCGGGCCTGGCTCGTCGACGGCTACAACGTCTTGCAGACCGTTCTGCTCGGGGGCCAGCCCCGTGACGCGGTCCACTGGTGGGGGCCGGACGGACGGGATCTGCTCTGGGATCGGATCCAATCCTTCCAGGCCCTTCGGAAGCCGGATGAGGCGGCCGTTGACGGCTCCACCGAGCCTTCCCTCGATGCCCCTCTGCCCGGCACCGTCTGGATCGTCTTCGACGGCGACAAACCCGCGGCCGAGCAGAAAAGCGCCAACCCTTGGGTCGTCTTTGCGCCGTCTGCCGATCAGTGGATCGTCGAGCGGGTTCGCGGCAGCACAGACCCCGGGGTGCTGGCCGTGGTGTCAGCGGACCGCCAGCTGACCGGGCGCTGCCGTCACGCCGGAGCTCGGATCGTGGCACCGCGAGATTTCATCGCGCACTGCCCAACCGGGCAAAGCTGAGGGTTCTCAGCGCTCAGCGCCGGGATTCGCACAGGCCGGGAGCGGCTCGCCCCGGAGCCCCGCCAGCAGGTTCGCAACGGCGAGGTCGACCATGCGAACCCGGGTCTCGACGCTCGCGCTCCCGATATGGGGGGTCAGGACAGCGTTCGGAAAGCCGAGCAGGGGGTGCTCGGCATCGATGGGCTCGCTCTCGAAGACGTCCAGCCCCACCGCACCCAATTGGCCCGACTCCAACGCCTCGACCAGCGCTGGCTGATCGATCACGCCTCCCCGGGCGGTGTTGACGAGCACCACGCCGGGCTTCATCGCGGCCAGCGCCCGGGCGTCGATGAGGCCCCGGGTCTCGGCGGTCAAGGCAACGTGAAGACTGACGAAATCGGCCTCGGCGAAAAGCTGCTCGAGCGCCACCCCGCGTACCCCCAGCACCTCTCGGCCCGAGCGCGACCACCCGAGCACCCGCATTCCGAAGCCCTGGGCGCGCCGAGCGACGGCCTGGCCGATGGGCCCCAGGCCCACAATGCCGAGGGTGGCCCCGTGGAGGTCGCGCCCCACGAAGGAATCGATCGCCCAGCGGCTCTTGGCCCAGGCCCCGGTGCGCAAGAAATCACCCGCCTCGACCACCCGCCGCCCGGCCGTGAGGAGCAGGGCGAAAGCCAGATCCGCCGTGGTCTCGGTCAAAACTCCGGGGGTATTTCCCACCACAATGTCCTGACTCGTCGCCGCATCGAGGTCTATGTGATCCACCCCCACCGAAATGCTCGAAATGACGCGCAGGTCGGGACAGCCGGCGAGCAGCTCGGCGTCTAGGACATCGGTCAGCAGGCAGAGCACGCCCTCCGCCTCAGCAAGCTCCTCCCGCAGGTCCTCGCGGGCGGCGGGGCGGACGTGGGGCCATACGCGACAGTCCGCCGCCGCCCGCAGGGGCGCGAGCAGGTCGCGCCCCGCGCGCCGAGCCAACCCGTCCATGCCATCACTGACGAAAACCCGCGGGTTTTCCTTCATCCCTCTCCCCCTGCTCGCCCCCACCCGCCGACGGGGAGGCCAGGCAGCCGTTCCGATTCGCTGGAGAAGCCTAACCGAGAATCCCGACCGCTTCGCCTTGACCTCGGCAACTATTCAAATAGTGTTCGGGCTCGTAAGCCGACGTCTTTTCGCCCACCCTGAGCTCGATTTCGTGCTGCCAAGCAATAGGGGCGAGATTGGTTTTGAACGCAAGATTCGGCGCAGCCCCACCCCGACCTTGCGATCCCCAACCAACGCCCTCCCGCCAGAAAGCCGAAGAGCTACAGAGAGCCCTGAATGACTGAAATTCGCGCACGAAAATCTGCCACCCTAATCTTCGCGCAAGGAGTGGTCCGGTGGAAGTTCCCGATACTCCTCGCCCTGATCGTTTCCACCGCGTTCTTCTTTTTCCCGATCCTGAACGCGATTCTGCTCACCGTCGACATGGGCTGGAAGCACCTGCCCGCGGTCAACGTCGATACCCAGGCCCGAGATCAGTGGCCCGATCACCCGTTCATCAGCGCGCAGGATAAATTCGCCAACAAGTTTGGGGGCTCATCGTCCATCGCCATCGCCGTGGTCGTCAAGGAGGGGACGATCTTCACCCCGGACAACCTGGCCCGAATCAATCGGATTACCCAGCGCCTCGACGGGCGTGGCTACAACAGCCACATCGACGAACGCGACGAAATGCGCGACGAACTCGAAGAGCTCGAGGTTTCTTCCACTAAGATCCAGCGGGCTCTCGATACCGCATACCCGCCCTACCCGGTCAACCACTACCAGATACGCTCGGTCACGGCGAATAATACCCGGGTGATCCAGGTCGAAGCGGCAGGGGATATCGAGACTACGGTCTTGATGCCCAAGCTTCCCGAAACCCAGGAAGAAGCCGATATCATCGGCGAGCGCGTCAGGCAAAACCCGCCCTTTATCTACGGCCGACTCGTCTCCCTGGATGAAAAGGGTGCGCTCATTACGGCTGGCTTCGTCACCGACCGCCTGAATAGCCGAGAAACTTTCATTGCCGTCTTCGATCACGTCGAAAAAATCAAGGTCGAAGAAGAAACTGAAAACGTCCAAATCTTTGTCTCCGGATACCCGATCCTCGTCGGCTGGATCCTTCGGTACGCATTCGAGATCACACTCTTTCTCGTCCTGACGGTAGTCATGATCTTCGTGCTTCTCTGGCTCTATTTCCGGCGCTGGCACGGAGTCCTGATTCCGGCGGTGGCGGCCATGGCGACATCGATCTGGGGGCTCGGCTTTACCGGCTGGGTCGGAATCACATTCGACCCCTTGATTCTCGTCATTCCGACGATCATCACCGCCCGTGCCGTTTCCCATACTGTCCAGATGGCGGAGCGCTTCTTCGAAGACTATGAAATTCTTCTCCCGGCAATGGGTGACCCCGAAGCGGCCAAAGAAGAAGCAGCAACGGTCGCCATGAGCGAGCTCATCGTCCCCGGAACCCTGGGAATTGTCACCGATGTCGCGGGGCTGCTCGTCATTCTCGTGACCTCGATCCCACAGATGCGAGATCTAGGGATTTTTGGCGCGTTCTGGGTCTCGTCGATCATCATCACCGTAGAGATTCTTCACCCGGTCCTGATTTGCTACCTGCCGGCCCCAAAGGAGCACGAGCACTTCGTGCCCGCCTTCATGGTGCGCTTCACCAATTTTCTCGGGTATATCACCACGCACCCTATCTGGAAGAACGTCATCGCCGTCGGCACTGTTCTGCTGCTGGTGGTCTCGACCTATATCACGCTTGTCTATTCCCAGATCGGCGAGGCCAAGCCCGGCACTCCCCTGCTTTACCCCGATCACCCATGGAATGTGGCAACCGCCGAAATCGCCGATCGCTTCGGCGGCGTGGACTCCATGGTAGTCTTCCTCGAGGGTGACAAGGAAAAGGCGAGCGGCGACGCTCTGCCCATCCTCCGAATGGCAGAATTCGAGCGCTGGATGGGCATGTACACGCCCCTGGGAGCCACTTTCTCCATCGTGCCAATCTTGCGTACGGCTTGGTCGATGAATCATTACGGCGATCCCAAGTGGAGCTTTGTTTCCGATGACCAGGCGGTGGTTCGTCAGCAGATCTACCAAATGCGCACCAACGGGGCTCCTGGAGCCATGGACCCCTACCTGACTCCAGAGGGAAAAGATTCGAATATTTCGTTCTTCTACCGCGACCACAAGGGCGAGACTATTCGCCGTACCGTGATCGCCGCAGAGGAATTTATTCGTCGAAATCCGATTGGCCAGGTCATCGTACGCCTGGAGAAGGATCGAGCCGGACCCGAGGAAGGCTTCTTCAGCCGAAACGCCTTGATGGACAAATGGTATTATATGCTCGGCCCGCTCTTGCCCGACCGGCACCACCATTTGACTGTCCAGATTCGCAACGAGGATGGCTCTTACTCTGCCCGGGAAGTCAATCAGTTCTCGAGCGTCGAGGCGCTCCCCAGCTGGATCGATGATTTTCGAGACAATGCAATCGAAGACTACGAGGATCAGTTCGACTCACTCGACGAAGGGGAGTTTTTTAGTTGGCCGGGTTCACTCGCCGACTGGCAAACCGAGGAGATCGACTACTGGTGGGAGGATGAAGAGCTTGGCATCCGCGCAGTCGCGACCAATACCACCAACCTCATCGTCGAGGACACCAAGGCGGTCGATGGGGTGCCTGCATTCCAGCAGACGAATTCGTGGACACGCGGCGTTCAGTTCGTAATGGCCGGCGGGCTCATGGGCATTCTCGCCGCCATCGACGATGAGGTCGAGCGCAGCCATGTGGCGAATATCGTCCTGATTTTCCTGGTCATCTTCACCCTTCACTCGGTCACCTATCAATCGGTTCCGAGCGGGTTCATTATCCTTCTGCAAATTGCCACAGCGACGATGCTCTCACTCGCCTACATGGCTGTCGCCGGGATGGGCCTCAATATCAATACGCTTCCTGTCCAGTCTGTTGGAGTCGGGATTGGAGTCGACTACGCGATCTATATCGTCGACCGAATCCGGCATGAGGTCTCGGATACAGCCGATATCGATGAAGCCGTGCGCAGGGCGATCCGCACCACTGGAATGGCAGTTTCCTTTACGGCGAGCACAATCGTCGGCGGTATCGTGCTCTGGACTTTCTCGAACCTTCGATTTCAGGCGGACATGGCCAAGATGCTCTGCATCCTGATGGTGATCAACATGTTTGGGGCGCTGACGATCGTGCCGGCCTTCTACTCCGTTTTTCGACCGAAGGTCGCGACGGCTCTCCTCACAGAAGACCAGATCGACGCCATTCACCGCCAGAAGGAAATGGAACGCAAAAAAGGCTTATGAAGCGAGTAGCACGAGCGATTGGGGCTCGGGCTATCTCCCCTGTCGGAGTTCATAGAACTCCATCAGGCGAGCCGCATTCTCTTCAACCGCCTTCCCGGTGACCTCGACGAGTCGCCAACCCTTCCTGCGACAGAGCATTTTTGCTTGCTCAACCTCCTCGGTCACCGCCTCGATATTGGTGTAGTCGGACGTTGGAGAGGCCTTGATCGCTCTCAACCGGGCCTGCCGGATCGTCATCAGTTCGGCGGGGTCGATCAGCAGACCGAAAACCTTCTTGGGATCGAGTTCCAGGAGTTCTCTTGGCGGCTCGACCCGGGGGACGAGGGGAACGTTGCCCGTCTTGTAGCCTCGCTGAGCCAGGTACATACACAGGGGGGTCTTGGACGTTCGCGAAACCCCCGTGAGGACGATGTCCGCGTCATAGAGCGTCTGAACGTTTGCCCCGTCGTCGTGGTTGACTGCAAATTCGACCGCCTCAATTCGCGCGAAATAGTCCTCCGACATCCCGTGCAGGAGCCCGGGCTGGTGCCTCGGCTCCGCGTGCAGGCTCTTAGCGACCTGGGCGATCAGGGGGCCGAGCAGATCCAGGGCCACGACACCCTGTATTTGGGCCTCTCGTTGCAGAACTTCCACCATATTCCGCTCGACCAGGCTGAAAACCACCAGGGCATTCGCTTCGGCGGCGCTCGCGACAGCCCGCTTGGCCTCGGACGGACGCCGTACTTCGCCGAAAACCCGCAGCTTCCAGGCGCTCTGGAACTGAAGCATGGCGGCACGGACCATCGAGGTCCCCGTGTCCCCGGTTCCATCGGAAACGACGAAAACCTGCATCTCGGATTCCGCTGCCACAGCCATCGAGCGAGTCTAGCCAAAAAAAAATCCGAGATTTCACGGGGCTTGGCACCTCTTCCGTTGACGACTCGCCTCCTCACGGGCATTTTCCCTGCCGATGCCCTACTCGCCCGCTGAAATTGAACCTCGATGGCAGGCCTACTGGCTCGAAAACGAGACTTTCAAAGCCGTTCTCGACACCAGCAAGCCCAAATACTACGTCCTGGACATGTTCCCCTACCCATCGGGGGACGGGCTCCACGTGGGCCATCCCGAGGGCTATACGGCCACGGATATCCTCGCTCGCTACAAGCGAATGAAGGGGTTCAACGTCTTGCACCCCATGGGCTGGGACGCCTTCGGGTTGCCCGCCGAGCAGTACGCCATCAAGACCGGTACGCACCCCCGGATCACCACCGAACGAAACGTCACCAATTTTCGCAGACAAATTCAATCTCTTGGTTTCAGCTACGACTGGTCCCGGGAGATCGACACGACTCGCCCCGAGTACGCCCGCTGGACCCAATGGATCTTCACCAAGCTCCACGAACTCGGGCTCGCATACCAGGCGGAGGTCCCCGTCAATTGGTGCCCAGAGCTCGGCACCGTTCTCGCCAACGAAGAGGTCATAGACGGTCTCAGTGAAGTGGGCGGGCACCCGGTCGTTCGGCTTCCGCTTCGGCAATGGATGCTTCGCATCACCCGTTACGCCGAGCGCCTGCTCGACGATCTTGAGGATCTTGATTGGCCCGAGCCCATCAAGAAGATGCAGCGCGAGTGGATCGGCAGATCCGAAGGTGCCCGGGTACGTTTCAGTGTGGCCGATGGGGAATCTGGCGGGGAAGGAAGCGAAGAGATCGAAGTCTTTACGACTCGACCCGACACCCTCTTCGGGGCCACCTACATGGTGCTGGCGCCAGAGCACCCGCTGGTCGGTCAAATCACGACGACTTCGGAACGTACGAGTGTCGAGGCCTATATCCAGAAGACTCAGCGCCGCAGCGAGCGCGAGCGGATGGCCGACAATAATGAGAAAACGGGTGCCTTCACCGGAGCCTACGCAGTCAACCCCGTGAACCATGAACGCATCCCGATCTGGATCGCCGACTACGTGCTCGCGGCCTATGGCACGGGGGCCATCATGGCCGTGCCCGGGCACGATGACCGGGACTACCTCTTCGCCCAAACTCATGGTCTGCCCATCGTCGCGGTGGTCGAAGGCGGAAATCTGGATGAATCGGCCTACACGGGCCCAGGCAAGGCAATCAACTCTGCTTTCCTTGACGGCCTGGATACTCCCGCCGCGAAGAAGGCGATCAACGAATGGCTCGAATCGGGAAACCACGGTGAAGCGGCGATCACCTACAAATTACGCGACTGGCTCTTCAGCCGACAACGATACTGGGGAGAACCCTTTCCAATCATTCACCTTCAGGATGGAAGCATCGTTCCCCTCCCTGAAGACGAACTCCCCCTGACGCTCCCCGAGATGGACGACTTTAAGCCCACCGGCGAGAATTTCGAAGCGCCCCTGGCGCGCGTACCCGACTGGATCAAAACCACTGATCCCGCCACAGGAGAGCCCGCTCTCCGCGACCCGAATACGATGCCCCAATGGGCAGGCAGTTGTTGGTATTTCCTTCGTTTCACAGACCCCACCAATCAGGACGAGGCCTGGTCTGAGGAAGCCGAGCGCTACTGGATGCCAGTGGATCTCTATGTGGGCGGCGCAGAACATGCCGTGCTTCACCTCCTCTACGCACGCTTCTGGCATAAAGTCTTTTTCGATCTGGGTCTTGTCCATACTCGTGAACCTTTTCAGAAACTCGTCAACCAGGGGATGATTCTCGGCGAAAGTTTTCGCTACTACGACGACAACCTCGAAGATGAGCCGAACGCAGAGGCAAAGCTCTATGCGTCGACTCAGGTCGACCTTTCTGACGAAGGCCCCCGATTGGCCCAGGACGGAAGCCCGCTCAAAGTTCGCTGGGCACAAACAGCCGACACCCGAGTGGACAAGGAAACCGGCGAGGTAAGGCATATCCAGTTCCCTGACCTCGAACTCGAGCGCGTCATGGAGAAGATGTCGAAGAGCCGAGGAAACGTCGTCAACCCCGATGACGTCGTTCGAGAATTCGGCGCCGACTCGATGCGCCTATACGAAATGTTCATAGGCCCCCTCGAAAAATCCGCACCCTGGTCTACCGATGGTATTCAGGGGATCTATCGATTTCTGCAACGTTGCTGGCGCCTCATCATGGACGATTCGGATGAGGGTTCCCGAGTTCGCAACCTGCCGGAGGGTGCGGGCAGCGAAGAACAAACGCGCCTCGTGGCGCGGACGATTGCCGGAGTCGGTGAGGACATCGAAGCCATGCGCTTCAATACTGCGATTTCGAAATTGATGGTCTTCGTTCGTGATATTGCTCGAAACGACGCGCTCACCCGGGAGATCGCCGAGAAACTGGTCCTGATGCTGGCCCCAATGGCGCCCCATCTCGCCGAAGAACTCTGGAGTCAACTGGGGCACAGTGCCACTCTTGCCTACGCACCATGGCCGGAGATCGAAGACGGCCTCCTCGAAGAGGAAACCATCAAGCTCGTCATTCAGGTGAACGGGAAAAAACGCGATGAGCTGGTCGTTCCGAAGGATGCGTCTGAAGACGACCTGAAAGCGAAGGCCCTGGCATCGGAGAAAGTGCAAGTACACCTTGCCGGACGAGAGGCCCGCAAGATCATCGTTGTTCCAGGCCGACTGATCAACATCGTCGGCTGAAGAGTCGGCGACCGCGACCCAGAGGGGGGGGATAGCCGAGGTGACTCGAAGCGCCAACGGTTTACTTCTCCTCGGGATTGTCCTCTTTCTCGGGTCCGCAGCCCCCGGAAACGTTTCAGCCGGCGACCTGCCCGGCAAAGCCGCGGGCGCAGCGCTCGAGACTGCCGCGCCCCCTCTCGGGGGAGGGGGCCTAGACTATCGGCTGAACGTGATTCGAACGGCCATCCTGCTTGCGGGGCTTGGCATCTTCGCATGGAGGACCCTCGGGTCCTCCGGGGCATCCCGGAGAGCGCGACGAGCCCAGTGGCTGCTCTTGCTTCTTCTCGCAGGCCTTGGGTATGCATCCTATTACCAGTTTTTCGAGTACTCCCATGCCCGGGGTTTCGCGACCACGGACAATTTTCACTACTACATGGGTTCGAAATACTTTGAGGAGCTTGGCTATTTCGGCCTCTACGAATGCTCCCTCACCGCGCTCGGTGAGCGCGGCCTGCAAGCTCCTGGAGCCAGCAGCAAGCGCGCTCGGAATCTTCACTCGATGGAACTCGAGCCCTATTCGGTCATCAAAGAACAAGGCGCCCACTGTCCAGACGATTTTGGCCCGGAGCGCTGGGCGCAATTCGGGGACGATCTGGTCTTCTTCGCGAAGGACTGGCCCACTCACCTCCAAGAAGCCACGTGGCATGATCATGGCTACCACCCCACGCCCCCCTGGACTCTGGTCGGGGGGACCATTGCAGAGATCGGCGCGGTGACCGCCCCGGGGATCCCCCAGATCCTCAGTCGCTTGGAGAGGGTCTTGATCGCCCTGACCTTTGTGGCTATCGCCCTGACTTTCGGAATCGAAACGGCGTGCCTGGTAATTCTCATTTGGGGCACCGGAACCCTATGGCGTTATGTGTGGGTGGGGGACGCTTTTCTTAGACACCTTTGGTGGGCCAGCGCCCTGCTTGGAATCGTTGCTCTCCGCCGGAGGGGGAACCTGATGGGCGGAGTTGCCCTCGCCTCGGCAGGTATCTTTCGCATCTTTCCCTCGGTCCTGGCTCTCGGCTACATGGCGCATGCGACACGCAATTGGCTTTCGACTTCCAAGCTCGACGCTGGAGTTCTGCGCTTCGTCGGGGGGGCTGCTCTTGGCGCCACCCTGCTGGGCCTGGGCAGCTTCCTGGCCCTGCCCCAATCCACCTACCCCGATTTCGTCGCCAAGATCGGCGACTTCTCTTCCATGTCGGTCACCAACCAGATGGGTCTCAAGGTTGTCGCCGATTTCTTCTTTCCCGAGATGCCCAAGACGGCACTCGCCTTCCGAGCTCTCGTGATTCTCGGCTTCGTCGGTGTCGCCTGGAGAGCCCTTCGGTTTACTGCGGCCTGGGAAGCCGCTGCCTTGGGGGCCTGTCTCATCCCCATCCTCAGCGCCCCGACCAACTACTACTTCTCGTTCTTCGTGGTGGCGGCCCTGATTTCAGCCCGGCGGCCGGGTGTTGGCTTGATTCTACTGATCGCCGCTGGGAGTTGGAACCTCGTCGGACTGGTTCTGTACCAACAATACGAGGAATACGCGTGGAGTTCCCTGATCGCAGTCCTAGCATCGTTCGCCGTGGTCCTCGAGGTGATCCGGACCGGCAACCGCCGACCCGATACTCAGGAGGAAGGCGAAGTCTCCTCCACTGCGTTTCGGAGCCAGGCGCCAATATCGGGGTGATCGAGCAGGCCCGCCCCGCGCAGGCGGTTTGCCGCTATCTCGCGCACATCCCGGGCTGAACTCACCACCAACGCCCGGCGTGCATCCTCAGCGACTTCTCGTGAATCCAGGGACCGAACGATTTCCTTGGCGAAAGGGACAGCCGCGGGCACCAGGGAGAGTTCTCCAATGCCCAGACCCACCAAGATGGGGATAGCGAGGGGGTTGCTCGCCATCTCGCCGCAGATCGAAATCGGTATGTTGGCCCGAGCGGCCGCCTTGACACTCGAATCGATCAGAGAAAGAACCGCCGGGTGCATCCCGTCGTAGAGATGCGCCACCCGTTCGTTCCCGCGATCCACCGCCAGCGTGTATTGAGTGAGATCATTCGTACCGATGCTGAAGAAATCGCTCTCGGCGGCAAAAATATCCGCAGAAATCGCAGTCGAAGGAACTTCGATCATGATGCCCACGGGCATATTTCGGTCGTAATCCCAGCCCTTCTCGTCAAAGCTCGCTCTCACTTCCTGAAGCAGGGCCTTCGCCTCGCGCAATTCCTCGATATTCGAAATCATGGGAAGCAACAATTTTGTCGAGCCAAAAGAGCTCGCCTTGAGGATCGCGATCAACTGAGCTCGAAAGGCACGACGGTTCTCGAGGGTTAGCCGGATCGAGCGCAAACCGAGTTGCGGATTCTCTTCATCGGGCATTCCCACGTTCGGGATTCCCTTATCACCTCCAAGGTCAAGGGTCCGGATGGTGACGGAGCGCGGGGCCACCTGTTCCACCACCCGCCGGTAGAGTTGCTCCTGCTCTTCCTGGCTCGGGAATCCCCGGTGGGCCAGAGCGAGCAATTCGGTCCGGAAGAGCCCCACGCCCTCGGCGCCGTGCTGATCCACCTGCCTGAGATCATTCAGCAGGCCAACATTCGCTGAAAGGGTGACGGGCAGCCCGTCCCTCGTTTCCGAGGGCCGGTCGCAGAGCGCATCGAGGTGCTCGATGGCCATTTCGTATTCTTTCTGGGCGTCTCGGTAATAACTGACAAGCGTCTCATCCGGCTCCAGGTAGACCTTCCCTGTCGCACCATCGACAATGCAGGACTTCCCTTGCCCGGCCTTCGCCATGATGCCGGCCGCTCCGGTAATCGCCGGAATCTCCAGGGTGCGAGCAAAAATCGCCCCATGCGAGGTCGAACCGCCATGCTCCGAGACGATCGCCGCCACCTGTTCCATCTCGAGACGCGCAAAGAGCCCGGCCAGCACCTGATCCACGACCACAACCGAGCCCGACGCCATGGACGCGACAGGAGAGCGGACACCCAAGAGCTTTTCCATGATGCGATGACCGATATCGATAATATCGGCACCCCGCTCGCGAAAG
Organism: Myxococcota bacterium; assembly: GCA_028823175.1. Lineage (GTDB taxonomy): Bacteria > Myxococcota_A > UBA9160 > UBA9160 > UBA4427 > JAZXM01. Next base: position 26,561 of record JAPKBZ010000034.1, on the reverse strand, counting down.
TAGGGGTCCTCGATACGCTCGAAGGCTTTCGTGTAGTTGTCCAGCACTGCCCGAAGCGCCAAGAAGGCGTTCTTGCTCTCCTGAACCGCCTCTTCGATGTTCTCAATGAAACCCTTGTCCTCGAGAATCTGGATCTGGGTATGGAACACCGCGGCAAATTCCGGCCCAAAGCGCTCCCGCGATACCTCTCGAGACTCTTCGATCTCCGAGCGAGCCTCGGCCAGCGCCTTCAGCAGATCCTCGCGTTCTTCGGCCAATGAATCCCGGGGAGAGTAGTCGGCCTGATCGAGGTCCACGGGCTCATCGACCCTGTAGACAGGACCAATCGCGATGCCACCAGAGGTGGGGATTCCCTGCAACTCAACGTTGCGCTCGATGTGGCCGGCGGCATCCGCGACTCCCGGGAATCGCCCAGACACGCTCGTCAGAGCCGAAGTCAGTTTCTCGCGATGAGGTTCGCTCATACTCATCAGGGCAAGCAATTGGGCATTCACGACGACCGGCGCCAACAACTGTGCGCAGGTCTGCATCAACTCGACATCAGACTGCTCGAAAGCACGCGCATCGACCGTCTGAATAACCAGCACTCCGATCGTCGCACCCTGCATGACCAGCGGCGCTGCAAGAAGTGACTCGTAGCGCTCCTCACCCGTCTCGGGGAAATAGCGAAAAGAGTCGTGATCCCGAGCATGCTCGAGGGCAACGGACTCTTTGCGTTGGGCCACCAGTCCGACGAGACCCTCTCCCACCCGCAACTGCACATCACCCACAGAGGTCGGATCCAGACCAATACTGGCCATCAGGGTGAGCGTCTCGGGGTCGGTGTCGATCAGGTAGATCGAACAGACGTCAGCATCCAGCCGCTTGGCGACAAGATCGGTAACGTTTGCGAGGGTCTCCTGCAAATCATGGGAGCGGGAGACGATCTCGGCGACATCAGCGAGAATGGAAATGCGGTCCGGAATGGGGAACCTCCGTGGGGGGGCCCGAAGGCCCACCCCAAAGGTCGCCCCATCCTAGCAGGGCCGAATCTACTGCGGGAGAATAAAGTCGAGCGGCTTTTTCGGCGGAAATACCAGGTCCTTGTCCTCGAAACGCAGACCCAGGGCAAGAAGAATCTTGCGCTTGGTATCCATTCGGCAATTCAGCCCCTTCTCGACGCTGTGAATCGTCCGAAGCGCTATTCTTGCCTTGTTGGCCAACTGGGACTGGGTCATCAACTTGTGCTCGCGAATCTCACGTACCCGATTCTTCAAAGCGGGCTTCTCAACGGTGAACTGCACTTGTGCTTCCGAATTGTACATTAGAGCTTCTCCTTCTTTGTAGTTAACAGGTGGCCCGAACTGGCTTTTTTTGGGGGTCCACCACTCGGCTCAAGTACTGATTCGGACGAACGGGCGTGTTTTCTTTAGTGAAAAAGCAGATTTGGAAAGTTCACTGCCCGGCTAACACCGATTCCCTGCGCAAGACCTACAGTCTCAACGGACCCAAACGGACAAAAACCGAACTCCCCGGGTGTTCCGTGTGCAGTACGGCGGGGGGTGGGCGGCAAAGTCATTCCCACAGGCAACCCATCAGGAACAATCTGGTGAGACCTGTAGGCCCGAGGAGTCACAATTGCGGGTACGGCGCAGTGCATGGCTCCTGCTGATCGGCTTCCTCGCAGCGACCGGTGCCGGGTACTGGATTTCTAGTGTCATCGGAACCGAGATTCTTCGCAGAGAAGTCGAAGTACAACTCACATCCCTGCTGGCTGGACCCACCCAGATCGATCAGGTGGGTCTCGCCCTGAATAACGGTCTTTTCCTCCAGGGAGAATCCGTCAGCGTCTACCCAGACCCGGACTCGGTCATGGGGGCGCGCCTCTTCTCCAAGCGGGTCGTCGCAGAGGTTGACCTGCTGGCCCTGATGACGGGGCGGTTCAGGCTGTCGGGCCTGATACTCGAAGATCCTGTTTTCGACATCCGGAGGGACTCGAGCGGAGGCTGGCACCCCTACCCCGTCGAGGCCCTCGCGGGCATCGAGGCCAATAATCGTTCTCAAAGCGCCGAAGCCTACCTCGACTTCTTCGCCGCCTTCGAAGGCGTAACCCGGACCCTGCTGAGCGCTCCTATCGCGGCGGATCGAATCGAATTACGCCGTGCGCGAATCCTCTTCCGGGACGAAACGAAAAGCCTGGACCCAGCCAACCCCCAACCCGTCACCCTGGCCTTCGAGAACGTCTACGGATTGCTCGTACACCACTGGCTCTCGGGAGAAGCCCAGCTGATAATTGAGGGTGCACTCCGTCAAGACTCCCAAAGACAAACACCCATCGAGATCATCGGTGCCAACGATGGAGCGGGTGAGCAACGGCTACGAATTTCGGCGAATGCTCTGGATTTGGGCATCCTGGACCCCTACCTCGCGTCCAAGCCGTCCTCGCCCTGGCCGAATGGATCCCTGTCCGGTTGGCTCGACTACACGACGAGCCACCAGAAGAGCGGCCGCCTTATCCTCGACTGGACCGTGGACGAGTTCGAGAGTCGGGTCTCCCTCGACCACGGTCAACGCGCGATCAAGCGGAAAAAGGTGAGTTTCGCGGCGACCGGATCCATCGACCCTGACTCGGTCCATGCTACCGGGACGCTCGCGGATGCTACGGGTATGCGACTTCTCCTGGACGCCGAGACCAGGCGACCCCTAGCGGAGGATTCCGTGATCAACGTTTCCGCCGGGGTCTACGGGCTCAGCCTCAAGAGGCTTCGCCAACTCACGAGGGAATTCTCCGATGACGGAGAAGGATCCTTGAACCCCCTCGTCGCGGGACGCGCCGATCCCCTAGGAATGGAAGGCGCGATCTCCCTCCAGCGATGGGGTGCGCTCCTCTCGGGCGAACCCAAGCGACTGCCCGAGGAACTCAAGGTGTTCGCAGAACTCGAGGGGCTCGCCTTCTCCAGTGAAGCCGGGGATCAATTCCGCGAACTCGGGGCCCGAGTTGAATTTCGCGGGGACACCTTCCACCTGCGAGGAGGCCGCGGGCGGCGAAACAACGAAGCTCTTCCCACGCTCAACCTGCGGATCAACGGTTTCTCCAATCTGCTCGGGGCGCAAGTTCGCCAGGGGGCCGAGCCCAGCGAGCTCCCCGAATTAGCCGGGCTGAATCCGCTTTTCGAGATCTTTGGGGACCGAGACGAGGGCTCTACGAGCCTTCCCGACGGTGAGAACCCTGAGCAAGCCGCGCCCGGCGGGATCGACCGGGGAATCAACTACAAGGTCTGGCTCGACCGACTCGATCACCCCGCGATCCCCTGGACGATTCGCGACGCCGAGTTCAACATCGTCCAGGACGAAGCCAATACGATCATGCACGGGGAATCCCTCGTCGTCGGCGACGTCCCCGTCACGGGGGACCTGACCTGGACCGATAGCGCCGGCGGGCGACTGCTCCTGGTCCTGAAGGCCTTGCCCCCCCTGGAGCCCCGGGAAGAAGCCCCCAAGGCGGATACACTTCCGACCGAAGCCTTGGAGGAAATCGACTCATTCGGCGCCCTACCCCCCGCTTCCCCTTGGGTTTCGGGGCGCATCGAACTCCAGCGGGTGGAGACCCCCCTGCTCCCCCTCAACGAAGTGCGGACCCAGTTTTCCATCAGCGGCACCACGCTTCGCCTCTTCGGGTTCAGGGCCGCGCTCGACCCAACCGGCATGGTCTCCGCAGAAGCCGAGTTGCAACTCGACCAGCCCACCCACGTTCCCCTCGCTCTTGACTTCTCCATCAAGAATGGCGACATGGAAACCACGGCGACGATATTCGGCCTCAAGACCGGCGACATCTCGGGAATTTTTGAGTTGTCGGGGAACCTGGCGGGCGACCTGCGCCCAGAGGTCGTTCTACTCGACGAATTGGAGGGAAGCCTCGACCTCCTCGCTCGCCGGGGAGAACTTCGTCGTCGAGAACTCCCACTTCTGCTCGCCCTGGCTCAGGCGAGTGAAGGGTACAACGACTACGCCGCCCGAGATTCGATCGCTTACGACTCGATTACTGCAACGATGTACCTTGAAGAAGACCGCATCGTGACCCAGAATTTCGAGTTGGAGGGCCCCCTGCGGATTATCGCTTCGGGCAGCCTCGACGCGGTGCACCCCCCCTACGACATCGTTGGTGTCGCCGGTCTCTTCCTTTTTCGCGGCGCGGGGCAGATTCTCGAGGCCCTACCTCTAGTCAAGATCATCCTTCCGGGCTCAGAAAAGGGGCTCGTCGGGACCTACTACCAGATCAGCGGCAACCTTGACGAACCCAAGGTTCGGGCGCTCGCCGGCCGCAGCGTGGCCGAGAGCCTCCCGGATGCCCTCGAGGCCCCCTATCAGATCTTACGAGCCATTCTGTCGGGTGGGCAGATCGACGAGGGCCGAACCAGCCACGAGGTCCCGCCGGATACGAGCCCCGCCGCCCCGAGTGCTGAGCAGCAGGCGCCTGCTGCGGAGCCGCCTAACTAGAAGCCGGCATTGTCCCGGGCGAAGAAGTCCCTGGAGTGCACAATCGCCAGGGCGCTTTCGCCGACCGCCAACTCGCTGGCGTCCTCGGGAAAGACGAGCAGGGCATCGGCCCGGGCCATGGCGGTCATCACCCCCGAACTCTGGTTGCCCGCACTCCGAGCCACCCACTCCTCGCCCTCGCGCTCGAGAACAACCCGCACGAAATGCAGCCGGCCCGGCTTCTTGCGCAGACGCTCGCCGAGACGGACCCGCACCGTGGGTGGAAAGAGATCTTGGCGCCCCATCATGCGAAGCAGCGCGGGACGGACGAAGAGTTCGAAGCAAACCGTCGCCGAAACCGGGTTGCCCGGCAGTCCGAAAACCAGCCGGCCGGGCGAATCTGGAAAATGACCGAAGGCCAGGGGAAACCCCGGCTTCATCCGGACGCCCCAGAACTCCAGGCGGCAGCCGAGTTTCTCGAGCACCGGTCGAACGTGATCGTGATCCCCCACCGACACGCCCGCGGTGCTCACGATGCAATCCGCCGAGAGAGCCGCCCTGAACTGTTTCTCGACACTCTCTGGACGATCCTCGGCGATGCCCAGGGAGATGGGCTCAGCGCCCAGGGTTCGGCAGGCCGCGCCGAGCATGTAGGCGTTCGAGGCCACGATTCGGCCACCGGAAACGTCGCCGTCGATCTCGACGAGTTCGTCGCCCCCGGAAAGGATCGCGACCCGGGGGCGGCGGTAGACCTGGACGAGGGAGCGGCCCAGGGATGCCAGAACCCCGATCTCCGAGGGCCCGACCCGGGCGCCGATCTCGAGAACCGTATCCCCCGTCTCGACGTCCTCGCCGGCGTCGCGAATATGCTCCCGGGGCTGTGGGCGAATACGAATGCGAACGCAATCGCTTTCACGCTCGGTGTCCTCCTGGCGGACCACGGCGTCGGCTCCACGGGGAACCGGAGCACCGGTGAAGATCCGCGCCGCCTCGCCGGGCTTCAACTCGGCGCCGGAAACGTCGCCCGCCGCCACTTCGAAGGCCACGGGAAGGGCTGCGGAGACCCCTGAGCCGGCAGCCAGACAATCTTCGACGCGAACCGCATAACCGTCCATAGCGGAAGCATCTCGGGGGGGCAGGCGCCTGGTGGAGACCACAGGCGCCGCCAGGCAACGTCCCAGAGCCTCGAGAATTGGGGCGCTTTCGCGTTCCAGGGGCCGGGAAAGGGCCAAGACCGCTTCGCGGGCCTCCTGAACGCTAATCGCCTCTCTCATGGCAGAGAAGACTACCCGATCCCAGGGGGTCCGGGGGGCCCAGCCGGCTTCCGAGCGCTGGGGGGCAAGAGTGGCGGGGAGGGTATAACCGGGTAAATTGCATATTTTTTAGGCACTCCTACCCTCCCGCCTCCTCCGAAAATCGGGGCCGTCCCGACCATGCAGCCACCGCCCAGCCTTCACGAGGTTTTCGACGCCGTCCTCGACGGTATGATCGCGCTATGCCCCGAGGGGAATATCGTCTGGATTAACGAGCCGGCCTGTCAAATGCTCGATACCTCGCGCGAATCGGGCCTCGGTCGCTCACTCGCCGATTTGATGGGAAAAACCCACCCCATTCTCGATCTCGTCACGGCGGTCCAACTCAACCACAGACCCACCGTGGAAGGCGAAATCCCTCTCGACCGCCCATTTCGGACCGCCCAGGTCGTCGATGTCTCGGTTTCGCCCCTGCTCTCCCGCCCCCTTGAAGCCAGGGGGGTCGTCCTGATCCTCCGGGATCGAACGGCCTTCGCCGATCTCCACGACGAAGCCGCCCAGCGCGAGCGCCTCGCCTCCTACGGCCAGATCGCTGCGGGGATCGCCCACGAGGTCAAGAATCCCCTGGGCGGAATTCGGGGTGCCGCCGAACTCCTCCAGCTGCGGGTCGAAGACGAGCGCGGGCGCAAGACCGCCCAACTGATCGTCCGCGAAGTCGACCGCATCTCGGGCCTCGTCGACGAGTTGATGGTTTTCGCCCGGGGCGAAGTGCTCGAAACGCGCCAGGTCAACCTCCACCAACTGCTCGACGAAGTGATCGAACTCGTCCAGGCCGAACCCACCGCCCAAGACATCCTCTTTGAGAAAGTCTACGACCCCTCTATTCCCGAACTTCCCGCCGACCCCGACCGGCTCAAGCAGGTCTTCCTCAACCTGGCCCAAAATGGCGTTCAAGCGATGGAGGGGGGGCGCGGAGCGCTGACCATCTCCACGGGTATGGCCCTGGAAAACCGCCTCAAGGGCAAGGGTGGACGTCAACAGCCCACCGTCGTGATCTGTTTCGAGGATGAGGGCCCCGGCATCTCGGCCGCGATCAAGGACCAACTCTCTACGCCCTTCTTCACCACCAAGATCGGTGGAACTGGACTCGGCCTATCCGTAGCGCGGCATTGGGTCAGTCGGCACGGAGGTCGCCTGAGGATCGACGTTTCACACGGCACAGGCGGCCGCGTGCGCGTCAAGCTTCCACTTTTTCCGGAAGCAGCGGACCCAACGAAAGGAGAAAAAAAACCATGAACGCCACGGCCGAAAGTCGCTTGGCGGTTCTCATCGCGGATGACGAAGAATCGATCCGGTTCGTTCTGCGAGAGGCGCTCGAAGCCGAAGGCCACCGGGTCAACGAGGTCGCCGACGGTGAATCCGCACTCGACGCATTGAGCTCGGACCAATTCGACATCGCCTTTCTCGACATCCGAATGCCCGGGCACAGCGGCCTCGAAATACTCGATCAATTGCGAGCCACTGGTTCGAACACCGCCGTGGTCATCATCACTGCCCAGAACACCATGGAGAACGCGGTCGAGGCGATGAAAAGGGGAGCCCTGGATTATCTGGTCAAGCCGTTTTCGCTCGCGCAGATTTCAGCGTTGATCGAACGCGCCCGATCGACCCGGGTTCTCCGAGACGAAGTCAGAGAATTACGGCGCGAGGCGGGAGGGAGCCAACGACCGGGAAGCGAGCGCCTTGTCGGCCGCAGCGACGCGATGCTGGATATCTTCAAGCTCGTGGGAAAAGTGGCGGTTCGCAACGTCCCCGTACTCATCACCGGGGAGAGCGGCACCGGAAAGGAACTCGTCGCCCGGGCTATTCACAGCGCAAGCCCCAGGTCGAATCGAGCCTTCGTCACGGTAAACGCCGCGGCGATCCCGAGCGAATTGCTCGAAAGCGAGCTCTTCGGTCATGAAAGAGGAGCCTTCACAGGGGCTATATCGACGCGGCTCGGCCGCTTCAGGGAAGCTTCCGGCGGTACCCTCTTCCTCGATGAGATTGGCGACATGCCCATCGGCCTTCAAGCCAAGCTCCTCCGCGTCCTCCAGAACGGAGAGGTCACCCCTGTCGGCGGTCGCGATCCGATCTTTGTCGATGTCAGGGTGATTACCGCGACCCACCACAACCTCGACGAAGCCGTCAGCCACGGAAATTTTCGCGAGGATCTGCTCTACCGGCTGCGGGTTGTTCCGATCGAGATCCCCTCGCTTCGCGAACGCGCTGAAGATGTTCGGACCCTAGCGGAGTTCTTTACCCATCGATATTCCACCGAATTGGTCGAGGAGAGCATCGAAATCTCGGAGAAGGCCCTCTCGTACCTCGAAAAACAGCGCTGGCCCGGGAACGTAAGAGAGCTCGAAAACGCAATAAAGCGAGCCTTAGTCCTCGCTTCGACAAAGGTGCTTTCCCCAACCGATTTCAATTTTTTGGAAGACAGCTCCCGACGCCATGGCGGGGGGCAAAGCCTCGAAGACCTGATTGTCGCCAGGGTTCGTGATGGGCTCTCCGAAGACAAAGTGACCGACCTTCATCGAAAGTTGATCGAATCCGTGGAGCGACCTCTTCTTGACACGATCCTCAAGCACACCGACGGCAACCAGATTCGAGCGGCAGCACTCCTGGGAATCAATCGGAATACCCTAAGAAAAAAGATTGTCGAACTCGGGATCGAATTGCCGGGCAAAGACGAGAGCGCATGATGAACCCGGGCCAAAGCCCTCTCGGAAGCCCGGCTGCCGGCATCCACGTTCTCGCCGACGATGACCCACGCTGGCCCGCAGACCCGGTGCAACAGGCGGCGGCGGCCTGCCAGGGTGGAGCCCAGGTCGTTCAGTTGCGATCCAAGTTCGCCACCGACCGCCAGACCCTCGAGTGGGCCCGGGCGATCCGCACCCTAACTCGAGAGGCCGGCGTTCATTTCGTCGTCAACGATCGCTTTGACCTTGCCCTCGCCGCCGAAGCGGACGGCGTTCATCTCGGGCAGGACGACCTTCCCCCCTCGCGCATACCCCTGGAGGCGCTGGCGCGGCTCGAAGTCGGCTTCTCGACCCACGACCTTACCCAAGCCCGAGTCGCGGGAGCGATGAAGGAACTCGATTACGTTGCCTTCGGGCCCGTCTACGGAACCGCTTCCAAAAAATCCCCCTATAGCCCGCGAGGGCTCGAGGCTCTCGCCGAAATCAGCCAGGCAGTGGCGCCCCTTCCCCTGGTCGCCATCGGAGGTATCCACGCCGGAAATATCCGCGACGTGCTCAGGGCGGGTGCCGCAGGAATGGCAGTTATTTCTGCAGTGGCGGCTACGCCGAATCCTGCCGAAGCGACCCGGGAACTCCGCCGAATTTTCGACGAAGCACTCGATGAGTTTGGCGCCGGAGAGCTTCCTTGAGCGACCTCGGACTCCGCATGGTCTCGGGGCTCGGATTCTTCACCATGATGGGCATCGCCTGGCTCGCATCATCAAACCGGCGCGAATTCCCCTTCCAAACCGTCGCTTGGGGAATCGGCATTCAGTTCAGCCTTGCCGTCCTACTCCTCAAAACCAACGCCGGAGCGACCTTCTTTTCGGGGGTTTCGGTCGCCGTCGACCGGCTTCTCGCATACACGAATGCGGGAACCCAATTCGTTTTTGGGCCCCTAGCCGAGGGTGGTTTTTCCTTTGCCCTTGGCGTCTTGCCGATCATCGTCTTCATGGGCAGCTTTTTTTCCATCCTCTATCACTTGGGCTGGATCCAATGGATTGTTCGCGGATTGGCGAGACTTCTCGCGCGCAGCATGAAACTCTCTGGCGCAGAGAGTCTCGCGGCCGTCGCCAATATCTTCGTTGGGATGGTGGAGTCGTGCCTCATCATCAAGCCCTATATCCAGGGACTCACCCGTTCGGAACTTTTCACCGCAATGACTCTGGGAATGTCGACGGTGGCCGGGTCTGTTTTGCTCGCCTACGTGAACCTTCTTGGAGGAGGCGACTTCGCGGGGCACCTTCTCACCGCCAGTATTCTCTCGGCCCCGGCGGGGCTCCTTTTGGCGAAGATCATGATCCCGGAAACCGGGCATCCCGCGACCCTACCGGGAAGCGAGAGCCTGACCGAGGGGGCCGGCCAGGGAAACCTGATCGACGCCGCCGCCGAGGGGGCGCTGAGCGGCATGAAATTAGCCGCGTATGTCGGCGCAACCCTGATCGCTTTCGTCGCTCTCATCGCGATGGCCAATGACATGATTGGAGGCATCGGAGGACTGCTCGGCGTACAAGGCCTGACTCTGGAAAAACTGCTGGGGACTCTCCTTGCCCCCCTGGCTTTCCTGATGGGAGTTCCCTGGCAGGACGCGCCCGCCGTGGGCTCCCTTCTCGGCATCAAGACCGTGCTGAACGAGTTCGTCGCCTATCAACAACTCGGAGAGGAGATCGCAGCCGGGCAGCTCGCCGAGCGAAGCCGCGTGATTGCCTCCTACGCGCTCTGTGGTTTTGCAAATTTCGGATCTCTCGCCATCCTTTTGGGAGGCATCGGGGGCATGGCGCCGAGCAGGCGCCAGGACGTCGCAGCCCTCGGCCTCAGGTCAATTCTCGCCGGCTCTCTGGCCAGTTTCATGACGGCCTGCCTCGCGGGCCTGCTTCTCTGAAACCCAGCGCGCAGGCAGCCCGAAAGCCCTGCCGGCTCCGCCCGGGAATCAGCCAGGCCCCTGAAGCGGTTCATCGCTCTTGGCGTGCTGCTTCTCGCCGACGAACACGTCGAAGAGCAGAAGGCCTACCCCGAGGACGATTGCGCTGTCCGCAATATTGAACGTGGGCCAGATATACCCGCTCCAGAGGTGGACATCGATAAAGTCGATCACTTCTCCGTAGGACAGCCGGTCGATCATATTGCCTACTGCGCCCGCCATCACCAGGCCCAATGCGATGGGAATCAGGTAATCCTCGCCCTCGTGTTGCACCAGAAAGATGGTCAATAGGATGATCGCCAGGATTGTCGCTCCGACGAAAAAGAACATGCGCCACTCGAAAGGACCGTCGGCAAAGAGACTGAACGCCCCGCCCGGGTTTCGAACGTGCGTCAGATCGAATATGCCGGGAATAATTTCCAGCCTTTCACCGTAATAAAGATTCTCCACGACCGACCGCTTCGTCCACTGGTCTAGAACCAAGCCGATCAAGAAGGTCAAGCCGAACAAGCGATATTTGAGAGTCATCTCGGGTATCCTACCATGCGGCCAACCGAGCGGGAAGGTGCAGGCAATTTCTGCCTCCTCTGGCATTTCCGTCTTGACCCCATCCGAGGTCCGATTGCTGCTAAGGCGAATCACGATCCTGTTTTTACTCTTTTTTGGAGTATGCGGGCTCCTCCTTCTGCTCTGGGAACCGACTCCCAGGACCGAGATGCGATTCGACCGGGGAACCAACGGGATCTGGCTCGGCCACAGGTGGTATACCGGTAAAGGCGTCCGAACCGGAGATCCGGTTTCCCTGGTGGAGCTCAAAGAGCTCAGGCTCAACCTCGAGAAGCACGGCATCACGGATCTTTTCATTCACGTCGGCCCAGCTCTCCCCAGTGGGGAACTGGAGGACTCGGCGGGGGATCTCTTTCGATCTCTGCGAGGCGTTTTTTCCGAAGCCCGAATTTTTGCCTGGGTGGGCGCTCGCGTCGAAAATATCCCCCTCGACAGCACGCTTTTCCGTCAAGAGCTGATCCGATCAATTCGCGGTCTACGGAGCGCAGGGTTCGACGGCGTTCACTTCGACTTCGAACCGATGGTCGACTATGAGCCCGGCTACCTTGAACTACTCACCGAAGTACGGGACCAGTTCGGCGAAGGATTTCTCATCAGCCAGGCCACACCTCGGGCAAGTTTTATGGGTTTATTTCCCGGTCCTCTCCGACGAAGTTATTGGTCCCAAGGGTTCTACACGGAGACCATGCAGCGCAGCAATCAAACTGTCCTGATGGCCTACGACTCGGGTCTGGACTTCATTACGCCCTATATCGCTTTCGTTCGACACCAGACGGGCTTGCTCGTTGATTGGGGTTGTTCGATTCCCAACCACGAAATCTTGATCGGTGTCCCTGCTTACGAGGACGTGCCGCTCTACTCCAACCCCCTAGTGGAAAATTTACGAACCGCGTCTCTCGGCGTTCGGTCGGCGATCGAGGCGAACCGCGAAAAAGCGAATTGCCTCGTCGGTGTCTCCATCTATTCAAACTGGGTCACCGATGAAGACGAGTGGGGAGATTTCCGAAGCTATTGGATGAAAAATGGGGGAACCCAGCAACATGAATAGCGATGCCGAGATGAACCGACGCATCTTCCTCAGAGCCTTGGGGCTGGGAGCTGCATCGCTGTTGTCTCCGATAGCCTGCAGCGATTCGGAACGCTATGGCGAATCGGACATTCGGAGGCTGGCCGAACAGAAGCGCCGAGAAAGGGAGATCGCCGGAAAAGGACCCTACGGAAGCCAGCGATTCCGCGGCTACCGTGGCCTTTCAGAGCTCCCCTATTTCGAACTCGATGCGAACCAAAACCTTCGCTGCATCGTCGAGGACCTCCCTCCCATCGTTGATTTCCACGCGCATCTCGGAATGTCTTTTCTCTTTGCTCCCAAAATCGACCTACTCGCCAAGACCGAAAGAGTTCTTCATTTCCTAGACTGCGACGCAAACCACCCGGGCTGCGAACTCGACCTCGACGTCTACATAAACGCGAATTTTACGGAAGATGATCTTGCATCGCTGAATAGCGAAAGTTTGGCCCAGGGCACGTGGGGAAGCACCGCCGCCGCAACACACACGATCCCGAACCTCGTGGCCGAAATGAACGCGATGGGAATTCAACGCTCCGTCGTGCTTCCGATTTCTCTCGGCCTTCCCTTCAACGATGACTCCAGTGCGCTGTGGGCCGAGGCGATCGAGACTTCCGATTACGCGAACCGACTCCTGCCCGGGGCCACGGTGCACCCCAGGGATCCCGATGCTCTCGAGTCGTTGCGTCTGCAGATCGCCCGGGGGGCGAGTGCCCTGAAATTGCACCCCGCTGTGCAACGCTTCTACCCGGACACGCCGGAACTGCGGCCCATCTACGAAGAATGTGCCCGGGCCGGGCTTCCCGTCTTCTTCCACGGGGGCCGAGCCGGTATCGAGCCCGAATACACTCACCGGTTCACCCTGATTCGCCACTATGAGGGGGCAGTCGCCGCCTACCCGGAAGTGCAATTCGTCCTGGGCCATGCGGGCGCCCGAGACGTCGCCGATGCAATTCCCTTTGCCCAGAAACATCCCAATGTCTGGCTCGACATCCACGGCCAGGGGGTCAGTACCCTAGGCGAACTCATTGACGAAGTGGGAGCCCACCGGCTCCTCTTTGGTACGGACTGGCCCTTCTATCACCTTGGCGCGAGCCTCGCGAAGGTACTCATCGTCACCGAGAACGCGCCTGAAGATCGATGGGCGATCCTGAGTGGAAACGCGGAAAAACTCCTGGCCCGAGAGGGGCTCTAGGCGCCCCGCCCACCCCGCGAGATCCCCAGGTTCAAAACCGCGTCTGCGGCCACGCGCCCATAATTCGGGTGGGGTCTCGCCAAGTTCTCTCGCCAGCAAGTTTCCGTGACCTTGATCACGTGCTCCGCCAAAGAGCACGCCGCCCGATAGCGAAGTTCATCCCACTGGTCGGACAAAGCGTCTCGCTCGGCATCCGGCTCGACTCCTTCGGTCGAATCGCAGAAAGTCGCATGCAACGCCGCTGCCGCTTGCAGAGCGAACCCAAGGCCCGCTCGAAGAGCGTCGTCGTTCAGATAGGGGGCCAACAAGCGCAGGGCGGAAGTACCTGTGAGCGCGTGGATATACGCCATTCGAGCCCGTGGGTTCGCCAAATAGAGCCCTGTGATCTCGGCACAGACCTCAGCCAGCTGGCCCAGGGGTGGAGCATCGCCCGGATCGAATTTTGCCAGCAGTCGGGCAAATTGACCCTGTTCGGGAATCGCCTCAATTGCATCGGTCAGAAAACCCGGGCGGCGATCTCTCGCTTCGACAATCGGCACACGCGTCAATATCTCCAAGGCACCCAGCCCGGGTTCCGAATCCGCCCCGGGGACGCCCGGGAGCCGGCGAAACCCTGCGGCCCAGTAGGCGAGGGCCTCGGCGAGCTCTAGCCGGCGAATTCCGCTGTCTTCTTCCTCGAGGCTCCGTACAGCGTGCGCAGTCCTGATCGGTCCGTGGGTGGCACGGGCGAAGTAGCCCGGCAGGAGCTCTGGCAACCACTCCCCCAATACGCTCCGCCAGGGGGAGGCCTCCAACTCCGCCCGGAAGGTTGCACTCCAATCGGCGAATGCTCCCCCGCCCAAGGCCGAAAACCTCGCGGATACCGGCATGATCCGGCCATCCACGGCGTCCTCGAGGCGGGGGGAGTAAATATCGACCCAGGCCGCAATCAGGGCATCATGGCCCAATACGTGGAGGCTCTCTGCCACCATAGGACCGTGATTCGTCAGGCCCCCCGCGAACTCAGGGGCACAGAAATGAAAGCGCGCCAATGCGTGGTCGAGCTCAGTCATAGGCGCTCTTTGCCAAGATCACGCTACACTCGCCCTTCAACGGGACCTCCCTCAGCCGACCAAGGCACGTGTCCAATACCGTGCCTACCGGATCTGTGGTCCGTCCAGTTTTCGTCCAAGTTCAGAAAAATTCAAACGAGGAAATAGCATGGCCAGCCCTGTCACGCCGAGCCAAGTGCTCGATGCCCTTCGACCCATAGTGGATCCGGATTTCAAGCAAAGCATCGTCGATCTCGGATTCGTCAAGAATATCAAAATCGAGGGTAAAAAAGTGGCCTTCGAAATCGAGCTGACAACCCCAGCGTGCCCGATCAAAGCGGAATTTGAGCGCGCGGCCAGGGAAAATGTCTCTGCCCTCGATGGCGTTTCCGAGGTGGACGTCACCATGACAGCCCAGACGAGGCAGGCGGCCCCTGCGATCAAGGAGAAGCTCGTCCTGCCGGGAGTCAAGAACATCATCGCCGTGGCTTCGGGCAAGGGAGGCGTTGGCAAGAGCACTACCTCACTCAACATGGCGGTTTCCCTCCAGCAGAGTGGCGCCAAAGTCGGACTCCTCGATGCCGATGTTTACGGCCCCTCGCTTCCCCTCATCACAGGGGTCAGCGGGCGCCCCGCGACGACCTCCAACCAGCGGATCATCCCGCTCGAAGGCTACGGGCTCAAGCTCATGTCCATGGGCTTCTTCCTGACCGAGGATTCACCCGTGATCTGGCGTGGCCCGATGGTTCACGGACTTATCAAGCAATTCCTAACCGATGTCGCTTGGGGCGAACTCGACTACCTCGTCATCGACCTGCCCCCTGGAACCGGCGATGCGGCGCTCACATTGACGCAGTTGGCGCCCCTTTCGGGTGCCGTCATCGTGACGACTGCCAATGACCTCTCCGTGATCGATGCCCGCAAAGGGCTCCAGATGTTCAACAAAGTCAACGTTCCGGTGCTGGGAGTCGTCGAGAATATGGCGTATTTCACGCCACCCGAACTTCCCGACAAAAAGTACTACCTCTTCGGCCGAGACGGCGGCAAGCGAGTCGCCGAAGAACTCAACGTTGACTTCCTGGGCGAAGTCCCCATCGATCCGCAGATGGCTGACTACGGCGACCAAGGCGAGCCCGTGATCGTCGTTGCGCCCAAATCGGAGAGCGCCGAAGCCTTCAAGGAAATCACGGGGAAGGTGGTCAGACGACTGGCGGTCCTCTCGGCGAACGTGCCAGCCCCCGCGGAAGCCAATATCACCTGGGTCAGTTGATCGCTTACGAGCTTCTCAAGAAAATGCCCTAGTCGATCAGCTCAGGAAAGAAGGGGGGGGCTGGGCGGAGCGGAGACTGGGCGGCCCTGATCTGCAAGTCCTCGAAGCTGCCAATCTCCTCGAAAACCACTTCTGAGGGGGGCGCGAAGAAGGAGGCCGGGATCTCGACCCCCTCGAGCCAATTGACCCAATCCAGCTGGCCGGTGCGCCCTTGAGTTCTTTCGTAGGTCTCAAGACGGATGGGAATCTGGTCTTCATCACTTCTCACCCAGAGCGTCCTGCGGCCCTGTTCATCGGTCACACGGTAGACGTCGACCGTAAACCCTTCGCCTTTCTCCTCACGAATTTTCTCGCCACCCTGATCGAGGATTTCCTGCAAGTGCATTCCAAAGGGTCGCTTTCGGACCGCATCCCTGGACTTTGCCCCGGCTGATCTCTGAATCCGGTAACCCCGATTGCTGAGCGTGTCGTACACGGCGTAGGTCTCGGCATCGACCAGGGTCACTATGTTGCGGCCTCCCATCACTGCTTCTGCCCGAAGTCGAGGCCCCAGGGACCAATATTGGACAACGACGACCTCGTATTCCGCGCGGGCCAGGCTGGTCGCCTGGATTCCGCGAGAACTCGGCGCGCTCGCCGGCAAAGCGAATGCCTTAGAGGCGCCCGTATCGGCCCCAAAAGCCGGACTGGCGAGGGCCAGCAGGCTGCAAACAAGCCCGAGGGCCCCGGCCCGGACGCGCGATCCATGGCCCTGAACGAAGAATTGCAGGATTGCAGAACTGAAATTCATGATGCGATTCTACCTCGATCAAGCTCGTTGCGTGCACAGGGGGGGGGGAGCAGCTCCAGGGGAGCAAAAAACGCCGACCTCCAGGGAGGAGGCCGCCCCGACTGGAGTCCTCTCGCAATCTGCAAATAAAGACTCGACGGGATGCGGGACCTTCTCTTGAATCTTACCATCCGACTCGATGAAATGTGCTCTCTCGATTGCGGGCTCGGACCCCACCGGTGGCGCGGGCCTCCAAGCCGACCTCCAGGTATTTTCGGCCTTTGGGGTCCACGGCGCCGGAGTCGTCACGGCCCTGACGCTCCAGGACAGCGCAAAAGTACACTCGGTCATGCCCGTTTTCCCCTCGGTCGCCCTCGATCAGATCAGGGTGCTCCTCGCGGACATCACCCCGTCAGCGGTCAAGGTGGGAATGCTGGCGACGGATGACGTCGCACGCATGGTTCAGCTCGGCCTCGCCAATCTGGGCGCCGATGTGCCTCGCGTGATCGATCCCGTCCTCGCAGCCAGCGACGGAACGCCCCTTCTGGAGCGGCGTGCCTGGCCCGTACTCCGGGAAATCATGCATGGGGCCGAGTTGGTCACCCCCAACATTCCCGAGGCAGAACTGCTTTCAGAGACCAGCATCTCCGGGGCGCAGGACTGCGAACGAGCAGCCAGAATTTTTATCGAGGATTTCGGTTGTCGCGGGGTCCTCATCAAGGGGGGCCACAGCACCGGGCCTCCGGACGATCTGCTCGCCTTCGGTGGGGAATCCGGGATCAGCTTCCATTGGCTCGGCGGAGAGCGCATCGATGTTGGGGCTGTTCACGGAACGGGCTGCGCCCTGGCTTCGGGCATCACAGCCGGCCTCGCCCTAGGCCATTCGCTCGAGAGGGCCGTCGCGGACGCTCGGCAATTTGTCGTACGAGGCCTGCTGAATGCAGCGAGCCTCGGCAACGGCGCCCGATTTCTGGGACCGAAGGATGGCCAGTGAATTCCGAACCCAGAGGAGACATGAGCCCCCGGGCAACCTACGAGGCCGGCGCCTCGGAACACGAAGAATCGGCCGCCCGCTGGAGACGCAGTGAGCGCCGACTTTCCCACGCCAGGCTCATCGTCTTCGTCCTCGGGCTGGTGATCGGGTGGCTGGCGTTTGGCAGCCACCAGATCGCGAGCGGATGGATGCTCCCGCCCGCCCTCATCTTCGGGCTCCTCATCGTACTTCACGAACGGGTGATTCGCCGAATGAAGCTCGCCGCGCGAAACGCGGACTTCTTCAGATCGGGCCTGGCGAGGCTCGATGGCGAGTGGCAGGGGCAAGGGGAGTCCGGGGAGAACTATTTCGACCCCGGCCACCCCTACGCGAACGATCTGGACATTTTTGGATCCGGTTCGCTTTTCGAGCTCCTGTGCACGGTCCGCACTTCGGCCGGGGAAGGCCTGCTGGCCCAGTGGCTCCTTGAACCCGCCACCAGCGAGGTCGCCAAGCGGCGCCAGGATGCCATCCGAGAACTCATCCCCCGAGTCGAACTGCGTCGCGACCTTTCGCTTCTCGGCGAAGAAATCGGCAGCGGGGTCACCTCCCAGCGCCTGGTCGAATGGGGAGAGGCCCCCTCCTCTTTGCCCGGACCCGCCTGGCGCTGGATCGGCGGAGCACTCACCCTGCTCACCTTGGGCGGACTGGGCGTCTGGATCCTGAGCGGAGCGGGGGCCATGCCCTTCCTCCTGGCTCTCGGCCTCCAGTCAGCCTTCGCGCTGGTCCTCCGGCCCAAGGTCACCGCCGCTCTCGCGGCTGCGGAAGCACCCAGCCAGAACCTCTCGGTCCTCGCCGGATTGCTCGCCCGGATCGAACGCGAGCCCATGGAGTCCGAACACCTCGAGGAACTCTCCGCTTCCCTGGGCGGCCTGAAGATGCCGCCCTCCAAGCGCATCGCCCAACTTCGTGGCCTGATGGAATTGATCGATGCACGGAGAAACCAGTTCTTTGCTCCTTTCGCAGGGCTGCTCCTCTGGGGCACCCAGATGGCTTTTGCACTCGAGAGCTGGCGTTCGAGTTGCGGCCCGACCCTCGGGCCCTGGATAGAAACCGCTGCCGAGATCGAGGTCCTCTGTGCGCTTTCGGGCTACGCCTATGAAAATCCGGAATACGTCTTCCCAGAGATTGTCGACTCCGGCGCGATCTTCGAGGGCGAAGGACTCGGGCACCCGCTGATTGACGGCTCGGACTGCGTGCCAAACGACCTCGCCCTGGGGCAGGGGTACCAGGCTCTGGTCATGAGCGGCTCCAACATGTCGGGGAAGAGCACCATGCTGCGGACGGTCGGCTGCACCGCCGTGCTGGCGTTCACCGGCGCTCCCGTCCGCGCAACGGCTTTGCATATTTCCCCGCTTCAGATCGGAGCATCGATTCGGATCAGCGACTCCCTCAAGGAGGGAACCTCGCATTTCCTCGCCGAGATCAAGCGCTTACGGCAGATCGTCGACCTCACCGATGGAGATTGGCCGGTTCTTTTTCTGCTCGACGAGGTCCTTCACGGCACCAACTCCCACGACCGACAGATCGGAGCCGATGCCGTCCTGCGGGGTCTGCTGGCTCGGGGAGCCACCGGAATCGTCACCACCCACGACCTCGCCCTCGCCCGAATCGCCGATCACGAGGAGCTTCGCGTCAGAAATGTCCACTTCCAGGACAGCATCGACAACGGGAAAATGGTCTTCGACTACAGGCTGCGCGAGGGCGTCGTGACCCGGAGCAACGCCATCGAGTTGATGCGATCCATCGGACTCGACGTCTGAAACGCGACGCCTGAGACTCCCAGAACCCGTGGGAGAAGTCCCCCGAAGATCGATCCCGCGCCACGCTGAGAACCGTTTGGCTGGGGCCAGCCGTGCCTACCCCGGCTCGTAAACCCCTCTTCTCATAAGCCCCTCTGTGGGGAGGATCTCTCTTTCATTCCGCAATCTTTCGACTTCTCTTGTCTATCAAATTACACAGATGTAAACTTGTTCGCTGGAGCCGCTGATTCGATGGGAACACCCCACACACCGAGAGCCTCTCTCGCCGGATCGCTGCCTAGGAACCGAGCCCGCTCTCGACAACCCGATAATCCAGATAAAGAGAGTCGCCGGGGAGAGTCAAGATTCATCGGGTCCGATACCCGATGCATCTCAGCTGGGAAGCAAAGTTGGACATTCAGGATTCAAGCAGACCAAGGAACTACGATGCCGCTCAAACACACACTCCTGGGAATTCTCGACAAAGAAGCCATGCACGGCTACGAGCTCCGCAAGCGCGCGGGCGAGTTCTCGTGGATCTACCCCATGACCAACGCCGCGATCTATCCCGCCCTTCACGCGCTTGAGAATGACAAGCTGATCCGCCACGAGTCCCAAGTTCACAATGGCCGGGCCCGCAAGATCTACCACATCACCGACGAGGGCCGAGCGAGCCTTCGGAGTTGGTTGGACGGAGATGTCAAGCACACGCTATCGCTCCGCGATCAGATGCTCCTGCGAATCGTGCTGCACGGAAAGCAGGATTCCCCGCTCTCCCTGAGTTGGATCAGCACCTCTCTCGAATCTCTCGAAGTCGAAATGAAAGCATTCGAAGCCGCTGCGGCCTCCCGGGAGCAAAAGACGCAGGGAATGGAAGTCGTCGAGGAGTTCGGCTTGGAGGTTCTCAAGCTCCGGGTGCGCTTGTTCCAGAAACTCTTGGATCTCCCCCGAGCCGAAGTTGGCCAACAGGACGAGTCCTACATCGATGGACGGAACACGTTCGCCACAGCCTGAGAGGGCCCGAAGGGCCTCTGCCCGACTAGGGATTAGCTTCGCCCGCCTCCAGAGCCGTCAGCAACTTTTCCCAAATATTACCGAAGGCTCCGTTGCTCATAATGAGCACGGTATCCCCGGAAATCGCCTCGCTCGCGAGTTGGGTCACGATCTCATCGACGCCCGAGCAGGAACGCGCCTCGACTCCGTTGGACCGCAAGCTGAGCGAGAGTTCGCCGGCTGACAAGAACTCGGTCACTTCCCCGGTGGCGCTGTAGATCGGCTCTTGGACGACTTCCGGGACGATCACCAGATCGGCACCTGCGAGGGCGAGTGCGTAGTCGTCTTGAAATAATTTTCTGCGACTGGTATTCGACCGAGGTTCGAAAACTGCAATCAAGCGTCCTTCCGGGTAACGGCTACGAATCGCCTCGATACTACCCCTCACCGCGGTCGGGTGATGAGCGAAGTCGTCGACAACCGTCACCCCGCGCCGAGAGCCTCGTATTTCCTGGCGCCGCTTCACTCCCTGAAAAGAGGGAAGGACTTCGATGCTTTCCGCCAGAGGAACCCCCAGCGAATGCGCCGCGGCCAGGGCGGCCAGGGAATTCTCCACGTTGAAGCGCCCATAGAGTGGAGAAAATACTCGGCCCCCTTCCCATCCGGGGGCGGACAGGGCAAAACCTGTGCCTCCGGATTCGACTCTAAGGTCGCTGGCGTAAAAACCAACTTCGCCCGGATCGACAGATCCATCCACCCCCTCCACGGCGTAACGCACTACACGGCACGGGCTCCCAGCGGCGACCTCACGCACATTGGCGTGGTTCCACGCCGCGATCAGCGACCCGTCCGCGGGCATCCCGTCGACGAGTTCACGAAATGCCGACTTGACCGCCTCCAGGTCTTGATAGATGTCCGCATGGTCGAATTCCACGGAAGTGAGAATCGCGGTGCGCGGGTGGTAGTGCAGGAATTTTGGTGTTTTATCGAAGAAGGCCGTGTCGTACTCGTCCCCCTCAACGACAAAATGCTCGCCCCTGCCCTCTCGGAAAGAATCGCCGAAATCAAGGGATATTCCGCCCACGAGAAAGGATGGATCACGCCCGGTCGAATGCAGAAGGTAGGCCAGCAGACTCGTCGTCGTGGTCTTCCCGTGGGTTCCACTCACAGCGACACTGTGTTTTTGAGCAATCGCCAACTCGTAGAGAGCGTCGGAGAAAGATCGGTAGGGGAGCCCCGCCTCGATCACTGCCAAGGCTTCGGGGTTGTCTCGACGGACGGCGTTTCCGATCACGACCAGGTCGGGCTTTCTGGAAAGAACGTTCTCCGCGCTGAAGCCCTCGACCACTTCGATTCCCCAGCCCTCGAGCGCCGTGCTCATGGGCGGGTAGATCGCGTGATCCGACCCCGTGACATCGAGCCCACGGGCCTTGAGGAGCCCCGCAAGGCTTCCCATCCCGGTGCCACCAATCGCGATGAAATGCGCGTGGTGGAGCGCTTTCATCTCTCTTCCCTCAATCTGCAGTCAGACCTTCGAAGATCAAGTCATGGATTTGCGGCCGCAGCCCAAAATGGCTGCGCTTGGCAATCAAATGGACACGGTTCGTCAGCATCACCACGACCAACTCGCGCTCCAAATCGATCCAGAGCGATGTACCGGTAAAACCGAGATGACCGACAGATTGCGACGAAAAATACTGGCCTGAGGATGACTGGCCCTCGGTTGGCGTATCCCAACCCAGCGCCCAATCCGATTTTTCCGGTATTTCCTGACGCTCGCAAAACTGCCTCACGAGCGCCGAAGGAAGGGCATCGCTGCGGCCATGCCATGAGTCGAGAAGAACCTGGGCGAAGCGCATGATGTCGTCGGCCGGAGCAAAAAGGCCGGCGTGCCCGGCCACTCCCCCCATTGCGAAGGCGTTGGGGTCGTGCACCTCACCCCAGAGGATCCGCTTGCGCCATGGGCAATTTTCAGTCGCCGCCAGCCTCCGACGTTCGGCCTCGGACAACTCAGAACCCCCTTCGAGACCCCCCGCCAGAGGGATGAACCGGGTGTCCTTCATACCCAGGGGTTCGAAAATTCTCTCTCGGCAAAAAACATCGAGCGACTGGCCCGAGACCGCCTCGATCAGCGCACCGAGAGCGATGAAATCCAGATCGCCATAAACAGCGGCTTCTCCCGGCTCATGCACCAGGCCCGAGCGCACGATCCGATCGACGATCCAGGCTTTCGCTTCGGGCGTGGCGATATGACTCTCCCCGGTCTTCCGTTGTTTTTCGAGCAGGGTTTCGTGGTAGCCACGCCAGGGCTTCAGACCGGCCGAGTGGGTCAGTAGGTGACGAATCGTCACCTCTTCTTTGTCGCGCTCGGCGAACGATGGCAGATATTTCGCTACGGGGTCATCGAGGGCGATCTTGTCGTCGCCCACCAGGAGCATGATGCCCGTGGTCGTGGCAAGGCTTTTTGTCAACGAGGCGAGATCGAAAACCGTTTCCCGGGTCATCGGCAAGCGCTCGGGCCGCATGGCCGAAAGCCCTTGGGACCAGGCGAATTCCAGCACCTCCCCCTCCCGGGGCATCCGGGCCAAGACGACGGCTCCGGGTATTTCCGCCCGCTCGATCGCCTTGTCGAGCGCGCGCTCGACCTTGCCCAGTTTTCTCTTGATTAGACTTCGCTTCATGTCTCCCGATCCGTTCAAAGCTCTCAGAACGCCCCGCCGGCTCCGCAAAAGGTCGCTCGGCCCGAGGCTCATTCGCACGCTCGACCGGGGGGGGATCAGCGAGGTGTCACGGCCGATTCTAACAGTTCCAGTTCGCCTCGATCACCGTCAAGAGCAGCGAGCCCCCCAAAGGGCCACGCCAGGTTGCGCTCTCCGTGGCCAAAGGGAAGGTCGAAGAGCACCGGCACTCCCAGGGGTTCGAAAAACTCGCGAAGAACCACCTCGGCATCGCGCTCGGGGAAGCGTTCGTCCCGGCAATCGACCAGAGTGCCCACCCCGACTCCAGCGAGGGCCTCGAATTTACCCGCCGATCGCAGCTGTTCGAGCATCCGGTCCATGCGGTAGGGCGACTCCCCGATTTCCTCGAGGAGCAGGATGCATCCTCGGGTTTGGATCTCCCAGGCCGTCCCTAGGCTCGCCGTCACGAGGGTCAGGGAGCCCCCCAGCAGCCGTCCCTGGGCCCGGCCCCCCACCACCGGGCGAGCGGCCATGGGGGGAGGCAGAGCCTCTCCCAGCAAAGCATTGGCCAGGGATTCACCGTTCTCTCCCGCCAGGCCCTCCGCTCGCTCGAGCATGGGGCCGTGAATCCCCATCAGCCCCGCCGCCTGCCACTGCCACAGGAGCAGGGAGGTGATATCGCTGTACCCCACCAGCGGTTTGCGAGCCCGCCGAAAGGCCTCGACATCGAGGAGGCCGAGTAAACGGCTGCTTCCGTATCCGCCCCGGGCGCAGAGGATCGCGTCGATGTCCGGGGACGCGACCAGTTCATTCAGCTCCGCGCTGCGCCGTGTGTCCTCCCCCGCGAGATAGCCCGATCGGTCGGTGAGATCGGACCGGCGCACGGGCTCGAAACCGAGCGCGCGCAGTGCCTGCTCCCCCGCCTCTAGGCGGTCGGGATCGACGACACCCGCCGGAGCCGCGATTCCCACGCGGGCACCGGGTCGAAGAGCTCGAGCTTGCAATGGGGCAGCCACTGGCCTCCTCACTGATCGGCGATCGCCGGCGGGCAAAGCCTATCTCCGGGATCAGGCGCCCAACGCTCGACGCGAAATTCGGCAGGCTCAGAAGGGGTCATCATCCGCGAACCCACCGCCGCCCGAAAATCCACTATCGGAGCCGACGAAGCCGCCTCCACCACCTGCACCCCCATAGGGGTCTTCCGAGATCGGCCAGTCCCTAAACTGCGCATAGCGCCCCTCGAACTCGAGCTGGACCGTGCCCGTTGGGCCGTTCCGCTGCTTCGCAATGATCAGCTCCGCCATGTTCTCGAACTCGGTTTCCTTGTTGTAGACAACGTCGCGATAGATGAAGCCGATGATGTCGGCATCCTGCTCGATGGCCCCGGATTCGCGAAGATCCGCCAGCATTGGCCTCTTGTCTTCCTTGCGGCTCTCCGGGCCACGATTCAACTGGGACAGGGCCAGCACGGGAATATCCAATTCCTTGGCCAGCCCTTTGAGGCCTCGACTGATCTCAGAGATTTCCTGTTCGCGGCTGGCCGAGCCGCCCCCTC
This sequence comes from Myxococcota bacterium, assembly GCA_028823175.1. GTDB lineage: Bacteria > Myxococcota_A > UBA9160 > UBA9160 > UBA4427 > JAZXM01. Next base: position 2,250 of record JAPKBZ010000034.1, on the reverse strand, counting down.
CGTGGGCGAGCTGCAGGTAATCAACCACCACCAAATCGAGGCCCTGCTCGGCCCGCAGGCGGCGACTTTTGGCGCGAATCTCCAGAATTGTCGCCGCCCCAGTGTCATCGATCCAGATCCCGGCCTCGGCCAGCGAACCCGCCGAAACCATCAAGCGCCCGTGCACCTCGCTGGAGATGAGGCCACTGCGAAAGGTCGAAAAATCGACCTGGGCTTCGGAGGAGAGCATGCGCATAACCAGCGAGCGGGTCGTCATTTCGAGGGAAAAAACCGCAACTTTTTTGCCGCCATCCACCGCGGCATTCCGGGCCACATTCAATGCCAGCGCCGTCTTCCCCATACTCGGCCGAGCCGCGAGAATGAACAGGTCGCCGGGTTGAAGCCCTCCCGTCATCTGGTCGAGCTTCGAGTATCCCGTGGAAAGACCGGTCAACTCCCCGCTGCGGTTCATGAGCATGTCGATGTGATCCATCGCGTCATGAACGCCCGACTTCAGGCTTTCCAGGGACTGACTGCCCTGTTCGGTGCCCAGGGTAAAGATTCGCCCCTGGGCGGCATCGAGAAGCTTGTCCGCCGATTCTCGTCGGTCGTAGCCGAGGCTGACGATCTCCGACGCCACGCTGATCAGGTTTCTCTTCTTGGAGGCCTCACGAACAATGCCCGCGTAATGCGCCGAGTTCGCCGCCGTCGCCTCGTAGTCGGCAATCTCCGCCAGCACGAGCACTCCGCCGATGGCCTCGAGCAGACCCTCGACCTGGAGGTGGCTATTCAGCGTAGTCAGATCAACCGGCTGGTTGCGATCCTTGAGCTGGACCATCGCCCGAAAGAGGATTTGGTGGGCCGGGTGATAAAAATCTTCATCCCGCAGCTCGGTGACCAGGCTATGGATGACGCCGTTGTCGAGGAGGATCGCCGAGAGAACCGCCTTCTCGGCGGAGATGTCGTGGGGCGGTTCGCGGCCGGCACTCTCACCTACACCGCGATCCTGGGGTGCCCCCCCCGGTCGCCTCGGAAAATCACTCAGACTCATCCCCACCCCCTTCCGGAGGCCCCGCGACGCGATCAGCAGGGGGCAGCCGGCGCTCGCATGATATCACCGCACGGTGGTCACGGGAAAGCGCGATTCCCACCTCGAGGCGAAGAAGTTCCCACCCAGGCGCTTCCACTGCGGCCCAGAACGGATCTTGGCCTCCCGCGATCAAGAAGCGGCTCGCGGGAGAATCAGTCGGACGCTTTCACGATGACCTTGACCGAGGCCGTGAGATCACCCCCCAAGCGCAGACTCACCGAATGCTCGCCAACGCTCCGGATCGGCTCGCTGAGAGAGACCTTGCGGCGATCGATCGACTGGCCCTTCTCGGCCAGTTGCTCGGCGATTTGTTGCGCGGTCACGGAACCGAAGAGTTTGCCCTCTTCGCCGACCTGGGCTTCGAACTCGAGAACCAGGGATTCCACGCGGCTCTTGAGCGCCTCGAGGTCCTTCATTTCCTTGGCGAGCTTCTCGGTGATCACGCGCTTCTGGTGCTCGATTTCCTTGACCTTCCCCCGGGTTGCCAAACTGGCCTTCCCCTGGGGCAAGAGAAAATTCCGAGCAAAGCCCGGCTTCACGCTGACGACATCGCCGGCGGCACCGAGGCGGTGGACTTCCTCGTTCAAAATGATTTTGACAAGCGACATGATTCGCCCTCCGCCTAGTAGTGACTCGCCGCATACGGGAGCAACGCAATATGCCGAGCGCGCTTGATTTCCGACGCGAGCTTGCGCTGATGTTTGGCGCAGGTCCCCGAGATTCTTCGCGGCGTAATTTTTCCCGTCTCCGAGATGAAAAGTCGCAGCGTCTTGGCCTCGCGATAGTTCAGCACGGCCGTCTTGTCCGCGCAGAAGCGGCAGACCTTTCTCCGCTGGAACATCCCCTTCTTCTGACCCTTGCGGGCCTTCTTGCGGGCCGCGGAGCGCAGCCGAGCTTTGACGCTCCAGGGACCGCGCGACGGTCCTCGGTCGCCTCGATCACCTCGATCGCCACCCGGTCGGGAGTCACCTCGGGGCGGTCGCGCCCCTGAGTCTTCGCTGCCAGCGCTAGAATTAGAAGGACCCGCCGGGCGATCACTCGTATTGGGAGAGTCGGGTGCGCTCATGATTCTTTCTCCTCACTTTCAGCATCCACCGGCGTTTCCGGGGCGACGGTCGCCTCCTCGGCGGCTGCGGGTGCTTCTTCCGCGGCTGCGGGTGCTTCTTCGGCCGCAGGCGCTT
>JAPKBZ010000033.1 GCA_028823175.1 Myxococcota bacterium | reverse complement strand
AGGCACTAAGTGTCAGGCACTGAGTTCGGCATTGATTTCGGCCTTGGGCCGGTTTCGGCAGATCGGCTCCGGGCCCTCGCCGGCGGCGGGCCGGTCCGACGGCGGTGGGGAGCGAGCGCGATGAAGAGGGTGAGCAGGTGAAGATTCTGGTGGTCGGCGGTGGAGGACGCGAGCACGCGCTCGCCTGGAAACTCGCCCAGAGCCCCCGGGTCGAGGCCATTCTGGCCGCACCCGGAAGCGCTGCGCTGGAAAGCCTGGCCGAATGCCATCCCGATGTCGCTGCGGCGGATCTCGACGCGGTGGTGAAGTTGGCCCGAGAACAGGCGGCGGATCTCGTCGTGGTGGGCCCCGAGGATCCCCTGGCGGCGGGGCTCGCCGATCGTCTGCGGGCCGAGGGGATCGCGACCTTCGGCCCCTCGGCCGCGGCGGCCCAACTCGAGGGCAGCAAGGCCTTTGCGAAGGATTTCATGGAGCGGCACGGTATTCCGACCGCGCAGCACCGAGCTTTCGACGACGTGGATGCGGCGCTCGCCTACGTGGCCGAACGCGGCGGGCGCTGCGTCGTGAAGGCCGATGGTTTGGCCGCTGGCAAGGGCGTGGCCATGTGCGAGACGCCCGCGGACGCCGAGAGCGCCCTGCGTGAAATCATGCAGGATCGCCGTTTCGGCGAAGCGGGCAGCCGGGTGGTCATTGAGGATTGGCTCGAGGGGGAAGAGGCCTCTTATTACGCGATCAGTGACGGCAAGAATTTCGTCACCCTGGCCGCGGCTCAGGATCACAAGCGCCTGCTCGATGGCGACGAGGGGGAGAATACCGGCGGGATGGGCACCTATTCCCCCGCTCCCGTCGTCGATCCCCAGGTCGAAGCGAAAATTCTCGAGCGCGTCGTGCGCCCAACCATTCAAGGCATGGCCGCCGAGGGGCACCCCTTTGTCGGCGTGCTCTTTGTCGGCTTGATGGTGGACGCGGCGGGTGATCCCCAGGTCATCGAGTTCAACGTTCGCTTCGGCGATCCCGAGACCCAGTCCCTGATGGTGCGAATGGACGGCGATCTGGCCGACCTGCTCGATTCAGCGGCTCGGGGCCGTCTCGACCCGGATCTTGAGCTGGGTTGGGGCGATGCGGCGGTTTGCGTTGTGCTGGCCTCCGGAGGGTATCCGCGCAGCTATTCGACGGGCTACGGGATCCGCGGGCTCGCCCAGGCGGAGTCCGCCGAGGGCGTCGTGGTTTTTCATGCCGGCACCCGCCGAGGGGCCGACGGCGGGTTCGAGACGGCGGGAGGAAGGGTGCTCGGCGTCACCGCTCGCGGGGAGAGCGTCGAGGTCGCGCGGGATCGTGCCTACGCTGCGGTGGAGGCCATCGATTTCGAGGGAGCCCACCACAGGACGGATATCGCCTACCGGGCTTTGGCTCGGGCGTGAGCGACCCGGCTTGGCCCGCTCCGTGAAGCCTGAGCCGGGTGCGGCCGTGGCGCTCGCCGAGGCCGGCTTGGTCGCCGACGCGGTCCGCGTCCTGGCCCGGGACGGCTGCGTGGCGGTTCCCACAGAGACCGTTTGGGGCCTGGCGGCGTCGGCGAGTTCCGCCGCCGCTGTCGAGGGGATTCGTGCTTGGAAGGGTAGGGCGGACGATCAGCCGATTTCGGTCCTGGTCTCGGCCCCGTCGCGTTTGGCCGAATACGGCTTCGAAGTGGGCCCCCTGGCCCGGGCGCTGATCGAAGAGTTCTGGCCGGGTCCGCTGACCCTCGTGCTGCCCTGCCGCTCGGCGTTCGCCCCGGGCGTCGCCCGGGCGGACGGGAGCGTGGGGGTGCGCTGTAGCCCGCACGTCGGGGTCGCGGTACTGGTCGCCGCGGCCGAGGCCTCGGGGCTGGGGCCCCTGACCGCGACGAGTTGCAACCGCAGTGGCGAGCCCCCGGCCCAGACCGAGGCCGAAGCCCGGGCGCTTTGCGCCGCCGCTCCCGGCCCCTTTGTCATCGAGGCGGGCGCGAACGATGCCGGGGGCGCCGAGCCCTCGACGGTTCTCGACGTCGTAGCCGAACCGGCTCGCATTCTGCGTGAAGGCGGCGTCACTGCGGCTATGCTTCGGCCCTTCATCGAAATGAGCCAAAAGACGTCAGCGGGAGATCCGTCCGGGTCTCCAGAAGGAGAGAGAACCGGATGACGGTGGTCCGTCCCTTTACAGCACTGCACTACGATACGGATCGGGTTGAACTCTCGAAGGTTATCGTTCCCCCCTACGACGTGATCGCGGCGGATGAGCGCGGCGATTTCTTCGATCGGGATGCGCACAACGCGATTCGCTTCGAACTCACTCGGGATGTGGCCGACGAGGCCGCCACGGATTACTCGGAGATCGCCGAGACCCTTGAAGCCTGGCAGAAGAGCGGTGTGCTGGTGCGCGATCCCGTCCCTGGTTATTACGTGTTGCGCCAACGCTTCAACGCGCCCGACGGCCAGACCCTCGAGCGCACGGGCTTCTATTGCGAACTTGGGCTCGAGGAATACGAGCGCCGGGTGGTTCTGCCCCACGAGCGGACTCTGGCGGGGCCGAAGGCCGACCGCTTGAAGGTGCTGCGCGCCGCGCGGGCCAACCTCTCCAGTGTCTTTCTGCTCTATGAGGATAGGGAGGCCGCCCTCGCCGAGAGCCTTGAGTCGGCCTTTGGCGAAGCCGGCGACCCGCTCGGACGCGCCCGGGACGACGCCGGCGTTGATTACGAACTCGCCCGGCTCACCCGTCCCGAGGCAGTGGGCCTTATACAGTCCTTCTTGGCCGATCGCCCCTGCGTGATCGCCGACGGCCATCACCGCTACGAGACAGCCTTGGAGTATCGCCGCCAACAGCGTGAGGCCACGGGGGATACCGGCGGAACGGCTCCCTTCGATTCGACCCTGGCCTACCTCGCCAACGCCTACGCGCCCGGTAGCCTGCTGCTGCCGATTCACAGGGTGATTCGCCAGGTGCCGGCTCCGGAACACGCCGCCTGGGCGAGCCGGCTCCCGGGCTGGTCCTGCCAATCCGTGTCCGCGCCGGGGGACGCCGGGGCGGTTTCCGCCCTGGCCATCGAGAACCTCGGCAAGGCCAGCGGCCGGGCCTCGTTCGTGGCCGATGCCGGGGATGGCAAGCTCCACCTCTGGACCCGAGACGAGCCTCTGGGAGACGGTTTGGTGGTTCGAATTCTCGAAGAGGAAGTAATCGGCGCGGTCTTTGGGCTGGATATCGACGATATCCGGAACGGCGCCGTGGGCTTTCCGAAGAGCGCCGAGCGCGCGGCCCGGGATGTGCGCGAGGGGAACGGGACTGTTGCCCTCTACCTCAATCCTCTCAGCCCGGACGACGTTTTCCGGGTGACCGGGGTCGGTGAGGTGATGCCCCAGAAGTCGACTTTCTTCTATCCCAAGATTCCGACGGGCATGGTTTTCCGGCTGCACCAGGCGGCGGGATGAGCGGCCGGCGGCGGGGCCGCAGAAAATCGGAACTGCGGGCCCTGGGTGGCGTGCTCGATTCGGTTCTCGAGGATCTTGGCCTGGGTGAGATCTCCCGGGCGGCCCGGGTCTGCGATGCCTGGCCCGGGGCGGTGGGTGCCGAGGTGGCGAGTCATTCCCGACCGGAGGGCTTGCGGGCGGGGATTCTGGAGGTCTCGGTGGAGACGAGTGTCTGGTGTCAGGATCTGCAAATGAGGCGGCCGACCATCCTCAAGGCCCTGCGCGAGCAACTCGGTGAAGAGGCCCCGGAGGATCTTCGCTTTCGGGTCGGCTACACTTCGAAGGGTTGAGAGAGTCGTCCGGGCCAGAGGAGGGTGAGCAAGTGAATGCGCCGAGCCAACTCGAGACAATGAGTGAAGAGAACCCCGCGGGTCAGGGCCTGGAGTGCGATTTCTGCCAATCGACCGCGGCCAGCGTGCGAAGGGTGGCGCTGGACGGGGACTACGAACGCCTGATCACCCCCCACGCGGTGCAATACGCCTGCCCCGATTGTTTCGAACGCAAGGATCGGGCCCGGCTGGCTGTCATCTCGGCCGGTTGACCCCATGAGGACGATCCTCTAGGCTCCGCGGCCCTCGCCCGAGGAGGCCGAGAGCGGCCTCTGTAGCCGCCGGTCCGGGCATCTAAAACCGCACGATTCAAAAGAGGATTTTCCGCTCATGGTCAAGATTCGTCTCACCCGGGCGGGTTCGAAGAAACGCCCCTTCTACCGCGTGACCGCCATCGACGAGCGCAAACGGCGCGATGGCCGTCCCCTGGAGTTTCTTGGAACCTACGACCCGAGGCCCAGCCAGGAAGAGCTTAAGCTCGACATCGAGGGCATCGAGGCTTGGATTGCCAAGGGCGCCCAAATGACGGACACGGTGCGCACTCTCGTCAAGCGTGCGCGTGGCCGAGCCATCGCCGCGGCCGCCGCTCCTGCTCCGACTCCCACCCCCGCCGAGGCCTCCTGATGGCCAAAGCTGAAGAGCGCGGCGCCGAACTCGTTCGATTCATTGCCAGCGGGCTGGTCTCCAAGCCCGACGAGGTGAATGTCGTCCTCGCCGACGATGGTGCTCTCGAATTGGAAGCCAACGCAGACGACCGCGGCCGGGTGATCGGTCGCCAGGGCCGGGTGGCCAAGGCGATGCGCGCCCTGCTTGGGCGAACCCCCGGCTGCTCGGATCTGCAGCTAGAAATCGTCGACTAAGAACCCGGGCTTCGGCCCGTTCGAGTTCCCCCGGACTTCTCCTTGCCGCTTGGCCTCCCTGCTCATCGGGGCAGGGATGTTCGCCGCCTCCAGTGTGGCCTGGCGGGTCACCAACCCTTGGACCGATCCCTTGGCGAATCCCTTGCGCGTCGAATTGGGCCGAATCGTGGGCGCACACGCGCTGGGCGGTGAGGTGCGCGTCCGCTGGTTCGGGGATGGACCGGATCATCTGCTCGGTTCCGAGTTCGTTTTTCTGGGCGAGGGTCGCGAGGACTCGGAAGCTCGGCGCTACGGCGTTCGGGGCGGCGGGAGCGGGCGCCGTGGCGAGATTCGCTTGCGACTCGAAGGCGTCGATGACCGGACGGCTGCCGAGGGATTGCGGGGTTCAATGGTGCTCGTCGATGCCGAAAAACTCGAGCCCCTGGGCGACGACGAGTTCTATTGGCACGAGTTGATGGGGTGGTCGGTCTGGACCGAGCAAGGGGAGTCGGTGGGCATCGTCCGCGAGCTCTGGAATACCGGGGGCCACGATGTGTTGGTCGTGGTCGGCGAGCGGGGGCAGGTGTTGGTTCCCACCGCGCGCGCCATCATGAAGGAAGTCAATCGAGCCGAGGGCCGCATCGTGATCGACGCGATTCCGGGTTTGTTGGGCGAGGAAGAGGATTAGAATGCTCGAAATCGACATTCTCAGCCTCTTTCCCGAGCTATTCGCTCCCTTTCTGGAGACGGCTTTCGTCGGCCAGGCCCGGGAGAAGGGGCTGGCTCGGGTGGTCGCCCACAATTTGCGGGGGTGGGCCACAGACCGCCACCGCAGCGTCGACGATACTCCCTACGGGGGCGGGCCCGGAATGGTGATGACTCCGGAGCCCTTGATTCCTGCGATCGAGGCGCTGGCTGGCGCCAAAGGCCCGACGCGAAAAACCCATGTCGTGGCCCTCTCGCCCCAAGGCAGGCCCCTCACCCAGAAGGGGCTGGAGGATCTCCTGACCCGCGAGAGGCTCCTCTTGGTTTGCGGTCGCTACGAGGGGATGGACCAGCGAGTGCTCGATCTGGCGGTGGACGAGGAGGTCTCGCTCGGCGATTATGTCCTCTCAGGCGGTGAAATCCCCGCCATGGCGGTGATCGAGGGCCTTGTTCGCCTGGTTCCCGGGGTTCTGGGAAATCCAGAATCCGCCCAGTTTGAGTCCTTTGGGGGAGATCTTCTGGAAGGACCGCAGTATACTCGGCCGCCCGATTATCGTGGTCACGGAGTCCCCGAAGTGCTCCGATCAGGCGACCACGCGGCCATCGCGCGTTGGCGTCGGGACGCCGCGGTCCAGTGGACCCGGGAGAGAAGGCCCGACCTTTTGGCCGGAGACGAAAACGAAGAGAGCGGCGGCTGAGCGGGCCCAGAACCAAAAAAAGGTCAAGACCGAGAGCCCCGGGAAGAGATCCGAATGGGTCCGGTGCAATTCAAGCGAGCGCGAGACGACAGCGAGAAGAGAGGAAACAAGAGCAATGAGAAGCCTGGACTTTGTCGAGAAGGAATCCCTACGTCGAGATCTGCCGCCCTTTCGGGTCGGGGACGCCGTGCGTGTCCACGTGCAGGTCAAGGAAGGGGACAAGGAGAGAATCCAGGTTTTCGAGGGGCTGGTCATTCGCCGCCGGGGTGCCGGTGCCGGCGAGACTTTCACCGTTCGTAAGGTGACGAGCGGAGTTGGGGTCGAGCGCGTCTTTCCCATCCAGTCTCCCCTTGTGACGAAGGTCGACATCAAGAGCCGAGGCTACGTGCGCCGCGCCCGCCTCTATTACCTTCGGGACCTCTCGGGCAAGAAGGCACGGCTTCAGAGCAAGGTTCGCGACCTCTCCGACCTTGTTTCGCCGCAGGAAATCGACGAGCGCGACGCGGTGGAAGAGGAAGCGCCGGTTGTTGAGGCCGAGAGCGCAGTGGTTGAGGAAGAGGCCGCCACGACGGAAGAGCAGGGTGGCCTCAAGGGCAAGGCGCGCAAGCGCGCCAAGGCTCGGGAAAAAGTCGAGCGCATGAAGGTGGAGAAGGTTGAGGCCGTGAAGCGCGCTACCGCCAAGGAGGCCGAGGAGGCCAAGCAGGCGAAGAAGGCCGCCCAAGAAGCGGCCGCTGCCGAAGCCGCCGAAAAAGCGGCGGCTGAGGAAAAAACCGAGAGCTGAGCTTCGGTTCGGCCGCCGAGGCTCAGGCCTCGGACGTTCCCTCGCGCGCGTAGTCGTCTTCAAGGCGGACGACGTCGTCAATCTCGGGTGTCGAAACCTCAAAGAGTTCGACCGACGTCTCCACGGCTTCGAAGCGGTGGCGTCGGCCGACGGGAATTCGACTGCGCTGGCCGGGTTCGAGATCGTGAATCTCGATCACGCCGTTCTCATTTTCGAGATGCAGGCGCAGGGTTCCCCGGGTCACGATGAGCGACTCATCCTTGCGCTCGTGGTACTGGAGCGAAAGCCGATGCCCCGGCTCGATCGCGATGATCTTGCCGACATAGCGATCGGTCTCGGCCCAGATCACTTCGTGCCCCCAGGGCTTTTTGACTTTTCTCGGTGCGGTATTCGGCACGGCTTGGTTTTCTCCACGTACGCCCGGCGGGGCGTGATCCCGAAGCGGCAAATGCTAGCGGCGCTGACCTTGGCTTCCAAACCCCGCGCCCATCAATCCGAATCTTCGGCATCGAAGGCGTTTTGGATGTGGCGCAGCTTCCAGGTCGCTTCGCCCGGGTCCCGGGAAAATACCTGCCACGCGATGACATCGAAGCGAGCGCTTCGGAAGCCTCGGCCGCGTTCCCGAAGCCACGCGTAGGCGCCGCGTACCAGTCGCCGCCGTTTCCGGGCGTCGACGGCGAGTTCCGGCGCGCCGAAGCGATGGCTGCGGCGGGTCTTGACCTCGACAAAGACGACGGTTCGTCCTCGCCGAACGACGAGATCGAGTTCGACGCCGGCGGCTCGGACGTTGCGGGCAACGATGCGGTACCCTTGGGACTCCAGATAGTCGGCTGCCCGGGCTTCGCCTTCGTCACCTAGCGCGAGGTGGGGGGCCGGGGGATGGCGGGGTGGGGCTCCCCCTGCCGGCGATTCAGGAGAGGGATTGGATGAGGGTCGCGATCGGGTACCCGTTTTTTGGCGCCGTCCGGCGGGCGGTTGCGAGGTCATGACGAACTCCTCGGGACCGGTCTGGGGTGGGGAGCGAGTCTAGCCGATGGGGACGATTCAGGTGGTGGCGACGCCGATCGGCAACCTTGAGGATATGACCTTGAGAGGGTTGCGCGCGCTCGTCGAGGCCGACCGCATCTACGCCGAGGACACCCGTCGAACCCGGGTGCTGCTCGATCACCACGGCATCCAGACGAAAACCATCTCGCTGCATACCGGCAATGAGGAAGCCAGGCTCGCCCAGGCTCTGGCTCAACTCGACGCGGGCGAATGCCTGGCCCTGGTCTCCGACGCCGGAACGCCCCTGATCTCGGATCCGGGCGCGCGCCTGATCGCGTCGGCGGCCGATGCCGGGCACCGGGTGGAGCCGATTCCCGGCCCTTCCGCCGTGCTGGCGGCCCTTTCGGTTTCCGGCCTTCGTGCACATCCGTTCACGTTTCTCGGTTTTCTTCCGCGCCGGAGCGGCGCGCGTCGTCGCCTGCTCGGGCCCTATCGCGATCGCTCCGAGGCGCTGGTGCTCTTCGAGTCCCCCAACCGGTTGACGGAAACCTTGGCGGATCTTGTCGCGGTGTTCGGCCCCGAGCGCAGGGCATGCGTGGCCCGGGAGTTGACGAAGATTCACGAGGAGGTGGTGCGCGGCTCGCTTGAAATGCTCGCGAAGCGCTTCGCCGGCGAAGTCCGTGGCGAGGTCACTCTGGTCGTGGAGGGCGGCGAGGGGGCCGAGTCGGCTTTCCTCCAGCCCTTTCTCGAGGAGCACGAACTGGAGCTCCGCATGGCCGAACTGGCGGCCGAAGGGCGCCGGCCCCGGGAGATCGCGGCGCTGCTGGCGCCGCTCTCGCCGCTTCCGCGCCGGGAACTCTACGCCCGGGCCGTGGCCCAGCAGAAGGCGGCCGAGGGCGCGGGCAAAGATGAGCCGGAGGCCAGCCGGGGTTGAGGGCCAAAGAAAAAATGATTCGGATTGCGCGTACTCTGCGCCCGATCGGTGCCCGCCAACTCTGGGCTCAGGGTGTCTATGCGCTTCGCGGCCTTCGCCCGCCGCCGCCCCTTCTCGGGCCGGTCCCGGAACTCTCTCCGGGCGGCGAGCCCGCGGCCTTCTTGCCCGCGCCACGCCATGCCCGTTGGGTTTCTCCGGATGCCTTGGAGCTGATCCAGCGCCGAGTCGATTTTTCCGCCGGGGTCGACTGGGGTCATTCCGCCGAGGGCCCGCTCTGGCTCTATCACCTGAACCAATGCGACCACCTGCGCGACGAGGAACTTTCCCCCGAACGCCGACGCGACCTGATGCTCGATTGGGTCCGCACGTGTTCGGCGGGAGCGGGTTGGGACCCGCACCCCACTTGTCTCAGGGTGCTCAGCTGGGGGAAGCTTCTCCTGACACCCGGGGCCGTCGAACTCACCCCGGGTGAAGCGGGCGAAATTCGCGGTTCCATGGCGCAGCAATTGGACGGCCTGGAGCGCAATCTCGAGTTTCGATTGCAGGCCAATCACCTGCTCGCGAACCTGATCGGCCTGGTGTTCGGCGGGCTGCTCTTCGAAGGGCCGAGGGCCGATGCCTGGCTCCAGCGGGAAGAGGATCTGCGCGCCGAGTTGGCCCGCCAATTCGGTCGGGAGGGGGCACACGAGGAGCGCAGCCCGATGTATCACGCCCTGCTTCTCGAGAATCTCCTCGACCTGCTGAACCTGCTGCGGGTTCGCGAAGAGCGAGCGCCCCGGCCACTGGCGGAAGAACTGGCGGCCACCGCCGAAAGGGCTTTGGCCGCGCTTTCGGTCTGGAGGCATCCGGACGGCGAGATCGCTCTTTTCGGCGATTCCGCGCTGGGAATCGCCCCGCCGCCGGATGCCCTACTCGAATACGGTCGCGCGTTGGGACTTCAGCCCTTGGCGCCCGAGACGCCCGGGCTCTTGGCGAGCGCGGGATTTGCCCGTCTCGAGGAAGGCCCCTTCGCGTTGCTGGCCTCGTTCGGGGTTCCGTCCCCCGCTCATCAGCCGGGCCATGCGCATTGCGACGCCCTTTCCTTCGAACTCACGTGCGCGGGGGAGCGGGTGGTGTGTGATACCGGGGTGCACAGTTACGAGCCCGGGCCTCGGCGCGACGTCGCGCGGGCGACTCGCTCCCACGCGACGCTCGAGATCGCGGGGGCCGAGCAGTCCGAGATCTGGGCGGCGCATCGGGTTGGTGGGCGCGTTCGCACCGCTCTCGTGGCCTTCGAACCCCGAGCCTCCCTGGAGGCCACCTGCGCCTCGTGGTCGACCCCGGATACGCTTCACCGCCGGCGATTTTCCCTGGCCGGCGGCGTGCTGGAAATCCGGGATTGGGTGGAGGGAGTGCCTCGCGCGGTCCGGTTGGCGCTGCCCTTGGCCCCGGGTCTCGAGCCGCGCTTGGTGCACGATCAGGAGGGCGGCACCGAAGCCCACGTTCGCCTCGCCGGGAGCGGGCGCCTTCGCGTGATCCTCCCCGTCGAGGTGAATTGGAGAATCGAGCGCATCCCCTACTACCCCGAGTTTGGAATCGAAGCCGATCGGGCTTGCCTCGTGGGCGAGGCGGAGGCTTTCGAGTCGGGCTGCTGGCGCTTCGAGTTCTCACCCGAAGGAGAGTGAGGACGTCCTAGAGAAGCGCCTCGAGAGCGCCCTCATCGAGGACCTTCACGCCGAGGTTCAGGGCCTTCTGGAGCTTTCCGCCCGGATTGTCGCCGGCGACCAGAAAATCGGTCTTCTTGGAGAGAGAGCCGACGACCTTGCCCCCCGCAGCTTCGATACGCGCTTTGAACGCGCTCCGAGGGGCGCTCAGGGTTCCGGTCAGAACGAGGCTCTGGCCCACGAGGGCTCCGCCCGGGCCCGCTTGCCGAGGCGCCGGGTCGGGGTCGCGCCAGCGAAGCCCGAGTTCGCGCAGTCGCTCCACCTCGGCGACGTTGCTCGGGTCGGCGAAGAAGCGTGCCACGCTCTCCGCGATGGCGGGGCCGACCCCTTCGATTTCCTCTATTTCCGGGGCGTTCGCCGCGATCAGGGGTTCGAGGCCTCCGAATTCCGTGGCCAACACCTCGGCTATGGTGGCGCCGACATGGGGAATCCCCAGGGCGATCAGAAAGCGGGGCAGGGTCGTATCCCTGGCCTTCTCGAGGCTCGCGACGAGATTCCGGGCGGATTTCGCGCCCATTCGTTCGAGGGCTTCGAGCGTTTCGGCTTCGAGGGTAAAGAGATCCGAGAGTCTTTCCACCAGCCCTGATTCGACGAGCTGCTCGACGATTTTCTCGCCCAGGCCGTCGATATCCAGGGCGCCTCGGCCGGCGAGGTGGCGCAAGTTGGTTTTGAGCTGGGCCGGGCAGTCGAGGTTCGGGCAGCGCGTGACCGACTCGCCGTCGAGGCGGATGGTTTTGCCGCCGCAGACAGGGCAGTCGACGGGGAGCGCATAGGGCTCGAGGGGGGCCTTGGCTTCGGCGCGCGCAGCCAAGAGAATGCGGACGATCTGCGGAATCACGTCTCCGGCTCTCTGCACGACGACCGTGTCGCCCACCCGGATATCTTTCCGGTTGATTTCGTCCTGGTTGTGGAGCGTCGCGTTCGAGACCTGGACGCCCCCGACCCGGACGGGCTCCAGCTTGGCCACCGGCGTCAGCGCCCCGGTGCGGCCCACCTGGACGTGGATGGCTTCGACTCGGGTTGTCGCCTGCTCGGGGGGGAACTTGTACGCGATGGCCCAGCGCGGTGCTCGCGAAAGCGTCCCGAGGGCCTGCTGGAGGGCCAGGTCATTCACCTTCACCACGGTCCCGTCGATCTCCACATCGAGTTCACTTCGCCGCTCGAGCAGCTCGCGGTAGAAGAGAAAAACCTCTTCGAGGCCCTGGCATACGCGAGATTCTGGGGAGACGAGGAAGCCCCACTGGCCCAGGGTTTCGAGGCTTTGCCACTGGCTCGCATGCGCTTCGGGTTTGCCCTCGGCCAGGGCATAGGCGCAAAATTCCAGGGAGCGCAGTCGAGGCAGGTCGATATCGTGGATCTGACGTAGGGCCCCGGCGGCGGCGTTGCGGGGGTTGGCGAAGGGCTCGAGTTCCCGCTCGCGGCGCTGGCTGTTGAGCGCCTGGAAAGCGGCGAGCGGGAGGACGACCTCGCCCCGGATCGAGGCAAAGCCGGGGGGGCGGGCGCCCGCTCCGCGCAGTTGCTTCGGAATGGAAGGGACCCGGGAGAGGTTGACCGTGACGTCTTCGCCCATCCGGCCGTCCCCTCGGGTAAGGCCCTGACTGAACTTGCCCTCGCGGTAGATCAACTCGACCCCGGATCCGTCGAGCTTGGGCTCGGCCACGTACTCGAAGGCCTCGCTGCGCCCGAGCAGCTTGGCAATTCGTTGGTCGAAGGCACGCAACTCATCGGCATCCATGGCGTTGTCGAGGGAGAGCATCGGCGTGCGGTGGGCCGCGGTGGCAAAGCCTGTCCCCTCGAGGGGGGCGCCCACGCTCCGGCTGGGGGAATCGGCAGCGAGAAGTTCGGGGTGGTCGGCCTCGAGCCCCTGGAGCTCACGGAGAAGCGCATCGTACTCGGCGTCGCCGATCTCCGGGAGATCGTTCTGGTAGTAGAGGGCGTTGTGACGCCTGATCTCCGCAGTGAGTTCGTCGACCCTGCGGCGACTGCTTTCGGGAGGGGAATTCGCCAAAGATGCTTCCCTGAAGAAAAACCCGATTAAAGTCCGCGCTTCAAAAGGGCGATATAGAGAACTGCAATGCGTTGCGGGCTGAATCTGCACCCGAAGAATACCACGCCTGATGGCCGGCGATTCAAGCGTCCGGAATTGCATCCGGGCAGGGGATTGGAGCGCGAAGATTTGAGTTCAATGACCCAACCAGAAAATAGGGCTTCCCGGGCAGAATCTCGGCAGGGGGTTCTTCTTTGCCGCGACGGCCGTGTCCTTTGGGCCTCCCAGGGAGCCGGCGTCATGCTTTCCTGCGAGCGACCCCAGGCCCTTGTGGGGAGAGGTTTTCTGGACGATCTCCTGGACACAGGCGACGGCCTGCCCGTGCGCGACGGAAAGCCTAAGCGCTGCAGCGTCCGATTTTCCGATGGGGCGCCGGCGGAGTTGCTGGCCCGTCGGGTAAGCAGCGGCGACGATGAGTTGTGGTTTATCAGCGACGGCGACGGGGTGCCCGAGAGCGAATCTGTGGTCCCGTTGCTCGCGGAAGCGAGTACCGAGGCGGCGAGTCTCCGCGCAAAGTTGAAGGAACGCGATGAGGAGCGGGATGATTTTCTCGCCCTGCTCGGTCATGAGTTGCGAACGCCGATCACCGTAATCGGCGGCTACGGACGACTTCTTTTATCGGGGGAGGCTGGGGCGCTCAGTGAAATTCAGCAGCGATACGTGTCCCAGGCGCTGAAGAGCTGCAAACACCTCGATGCCCTGGTTGAGAGCATGTTGGAAATTTCCAGCTGGGAAAGCCTGGACCGTGTCATCGCCCCCTCCTCCCTCTCATTGCACACCCTCATCACGGATACCTGCGAGTCTCTGGCTCCCTTACTTTCGGCCAGATCTATCGAGGTAGAAATCGATGTCGATCCGAGAGCGGACTCCGCATTTTTCGACGCGATCCGTATCGGCCAGGTTCTCAGCAACCTGCTGGGCAATGCAATTCGCTTCAGCGAGCCCGGGGGAAAGGTGCGCATTGGGGCGAGACCGTCTTCGAGGAGCGCTTCCCCGTGCGTAGAGATTTACGTCCTCGATCAGGGGTGCGGCATCGAAGAGAGCCAACTCGATCGGATTTTTGAGCCCTACGTTCGCGGTCTCCGCGGGCAGGAGCGTTGTGGACACGGACTGGGTCTGGCGATTTCTCGAAGGATTGTGAGAGCCCACCGAGGCGATATCTGGGCGGAAAACGAGCCGGGCGGAGGTGCTCGATTTGCCTTCACTCTGTCCGCGGACCGCTGCGCTAAGCCGCAAGACGGCGAGGAGAGTGTTCATGGCTGAAGCAGGAGCTGCCCCGCCGTCTTCGAAGAGAGGCTCTCCTGATTCGGGTGAGCAGCCTCCGCGTATTCTCGTCGTTGACGATTCGGAAGGAATTCGTGGCTACCTCAAGAGCCTTCTGGTGAGCCGGGGGTATAGGGTGAGCTGTGCGGAAGATGGTGAGAGTGCCCTTTCGCTACTCGAAGAGGAGGCCCTGCTTCCGGACCTTGTCCTGCTCGATCTGATGATGCCGGGAATGGGAGGTCTGGCGGCACTCGAACGCATGCGCGAAATCGTTCCCGGGATCTGCGTGGCCGTGATCTCGGTAATCGGTCGCGCGCCGACCATTGTTCAGGCCATGAAGCTCGGAGCCGTAGATTTTATCAGCAAGCCATTTGAAGAGGAGGATCTCGACCGGGTCCTGGAACTCTTCGTCCCCTTTGGCCAGGCGATTGCCGAAGAATCGGCTGCTTCGGATGAAGTCGATGATTCGGTCTGGTCCGGGTCGGCCATGGTGGAAATTCGGGGCATTATCGAGCAGATCTCCGATACCGACGTGACAGTTCTCGTGCAGGGAGAGAGCGGGGTGGGCAAGGAAATCGTCGCACGCTCGATCCACCGACTCTCCAACCGTGCGGACGGCCCCTTCGTCAAGGTCAATTGCGCTGCTCTGCCAGAAGATCTGCTCGAAAGCGAACTCTTCGGCTACGAGAAGGGCGCCTTCACCGGAGCTTATAGCCGGAAACACGGAAAATTCGAAGTGGCGACGGGAGGAACAATCTTCCTGGATGAAATCGGAGAGATGAGTCCGGGCCTTCAGGCGAAACTTCTCCAGGTCCTTCAGGACAGTCGATTTACTCGGCTCGGCGGCAACAAGGATGTGGAGGTCGACCTTCGAGTGGTGTGCGCGACCCATCGTCCTTTGCTCGAAATGATTTCGCGAAATGATTTTCGAGAGGATCTGTATTTCCGCTTGAACGTGGTCAATATCCATATTCCGCCCCTCCGAGATCGGCGTGAGGAAATCGCTCCGCTCGTCGATCGTTTCCTTCAAAAGTATGCGCGCCATTATGGGAAGGGAGTGACGCTTCTGTCGGAGCTCATGCGGGAAGCGTTCGCGAATTACGACTTTCCTGGGAACGTGCGCGAACTCGAGAATATGCTCAAGCGGATCGTGGTCCTTGAAAGCGAGGATTCCGTATTGGCAGAACTCGGCGAAAAACAAAAAGCTGGGAAACAGGACGATCTCGATTTCGACTCTCTGCTCGAGGAGGTCACGGCCACGGCGGGTGAGGTACCCCTGCGGGAAGTGAGCCGAAGAGTCTCCTCCGAGGTCGAGCGCCAAGCCATCGGTCTGGCTCTGCGTCGGACGGACTGGAACCGAAAGAAGGCCGCCTCGCTGCTGGGTGTCAGCTACAAGACCCTGCTGCTCAAGATCAAGGAGTGCGGAGTACAGGTCACCCATTAGGAGCCTCGGGTTTCCCACCCGATCCGCTTCCCTATACTGGGCCTGTAGGCTCGATAACAAAGCCGCGTTGCCGTTGTCGTGGCCAATGCTCTGTGATCTGAAGGGTTCGATTTTAGCGAACCCACTGCCCTAACTGGAGGTCATGGAGATTTCGCATGCTTGATCGGCGCCGAATCCTGATCGATGGATCGATGGCGGCGGGTGGGGGTGGTTATACCTACCTGGTCAACATGCTTCCAACCCTGGCTACTCTGGCGCCCGAGGCGACATTCCTGGTGCTGGTGCGAAATGCGAAGCTCGTCGAAGTGCTTTCGCCGCTGCCGAATATCGAGGTCCGGGTTCTTCCCGAAATCAAGTGGCTGGGACGTATCGCGTTCCTTCTCTTCAGGGCCTCGCGCATAGCGAGCCAATGGGGAGCGGACCTCTACTTCTCCGTTGGCGAATATGCGCCGATGAAGGTGTCCTGCCCGGTTGTGATCTGCTTTCGGAACCCGAACGTTTTCACATCGATCAAGTTCGATTGGAGCCGATACCAGAAATTTCGCCTGGCTACCCTTCGACGCCTGGCCACTTTGGCCGGGAAGCGCGCGGCGAGAGTTATCTTCGTGAGCCACGACTCCGCCTCGTGGATGGGGGATGCCGCAGGGATTCCCGAGGCTCGGCGTGCGGTCATTCATCACGGTGCAGACGCCGAGGCCTGGCGATCCAAGCTGGGCTCGAAGCCACGGGGGGGCTCGGCGGGGATTCTCTCGGTGAGCAGTATCTACCGCTACAAGAATTTCGTGCGACTGGTGGAGGCCTATTGCGAATTGGCAAGCAGGCTCCCGGATCCACCTCCACTGACGATCGTGGGGGACGATCAGGATCCCGAGTATTCAGCAGAACTGCGTCGGGCCCGGGAGCGAGCAGGGCCTCTGGCGGATCGGATTCATTTGGTGGGCGCGGTCCCCTATGAGGAGATCATTGGCTACTACGCGGAGTCGGATCTTTTTATTTTCCCTTCCTACCTCGAGACCTTCGGTCACCCGTTACTGGAGGCCTTGGCGGCGGAGGTGCCCGTGATCGCGGCGGATATTCCCGTGTTCCGGGAAATCGCGGCGGAATCGGCGCTCTATGTCGACCCATTCGACTCCGCAGCGATGGCCGGAGCCATGGAGAGAGTCCTGACGGATGGGACGCTGGCCCAGGAGTTGGTGTCCGCAGGTCAGCAGCGCCTCAAACTCTTTACCTGGCAGCTCGCGGCAGAGCGGCTCGCGACTCTGCTCTCCGAGGTAGTGGACGAGGACTAGCTTTCGCGCCGCCTTCAAGCCGCGAGGGAAGTCCCCGGATCCATCGAGCCTTCGAGAACGATGCGAACCCACAATTCGAGCCACAGGATGAGCCATAGCCGAGTTCCGTGTTCTGCGGTGCCGGCCACGTGCTCTTCGAGGCAACGCTTGACCGGCTCCGCCTGGAGCCAGCCCATCTCGACACATCGACTATTTTGCATGAGGTCGCCGAGTACCGTGGCCAGCTCCCCTCTCCACCAAATGCGCATGGGCATAGCGAAGCCCTTCTTGGCGCGATAGATCACCTCCGGAGGGACAAGCTTGGCAGCCACCCGTTTGAGGAGCCACTTTCGGTCGCCTCGGCGCAGCTTGTAGTGGTCGGGGAGATTCCATGCTGATTCGACGAAGTGGTGGCCCAGCATCGGCGGCCGAACTTCGAGGGAGGCTGCCATGCTGGCGACGTCTACCTTGACGAGGTAGTCGTCGGTGAGTTGTACCTGGAAATCATCATAGAGGGCCTGTTGGAGGAGAGTCGCCTCGGTCCCCGAGAAGGGACGACCCGCTCGGCAACGAATCACATCATGGGTTGGATCCACATCGCCAAACGCTGTCCCGAGCAGGCTTCCGCGCCAGTCCAGCCAACTGTCTCGATTGGCGTAACCCGCTCCCGGAGGGGCCATGGAGAGACGATTCATCGATTCCAACCGGTTGGCGAGCCTGTTCCCCCCGGCGGCTCCGATCAAGCTCGCGAGGCCGGGGACCGCGTTCTTGCGTAGAAAAGAGGGAACCAGTCGGCCATAGAGGTCCGCGTAGTAGAGGCTGGCAGAACGCCAGTAGCCCGCGAAGGATTCGTCTCCTCCGTCCCCGGAAAGGCAGACCTTGACGTGGTCTCGAGCCAGCCGAGAAACGAGATGCGTGGGAACCGCCGAGGAGTCACCGAAGGGCTGGCCGTATTGCCAGACCAGTTCTGGCAATATTTTGAGAATGGAATCCGATTGGAAGACCAACTCGTGATGGTTGGAGCCGATATGTTCGGCAACTCGACGTGCATAGGGAAGTTCACTGAAGTCTTCCTCGTCGAAGCCGACCGAGAATGTGTCGATGCTCGGGCTGTGACGAGCCGCCAAGGCCATGACGAGGGATGAATCAACGCCTCCACTGAGAAATCCGCCGACGGGCACATCTGCGAGCAGTCGTGCCTGGACACTGCGGTCGAGTTCTTCTTCGACGAGTTGCTCGGCTTCCTCCACGGTGACGGTCCGGGAAGGCTCGGAGGGGAAATCCCAATAGCGTTCCATGCGCAGCTCAGACTGCCCCTCGATGACTGCGAAGTGGGCTGGGGGCAGGCTCTCCACATCTTTCCAAACGGTGTGGGGATGGGGAATGAAGGAGTGCGAGAGGAAACATTCGATGGCGGAGAGATCAACGCCGAGATCGCCGTCGACCCCCTCCCGGATGGCGTTCAGGGTCGATGCGAAGGCGAGTACGCCCGGCTTTCGGAGTAGGTAGAGAGGCTTTTCGCCGATCCGATCGCGCGCCAGGAGCAGGCGCCGCCTCGGCGAGTCCCAGATGCCCACGGCAAACATGCCATCGAGCCGAGCAAAAAGGCCAGTCCCCCATTCCTCATAGCCGTGGACCAAAACCTCGCTGTCGCCGCTCGATCGAAATTGGTGGCCCGCCTCGATGAGCTCGCTTCGAAGTGCAGCGAAATTGTAGATTTCGCCGTTGTGGACGGCATTCACAGTGCCGTCTTCATTGCTGACCGGGCAGCGGCCTGCATCGCTTAGGTCGATGATGCTCAGGCGCCGGTGAACGAGGCCGATTCCCTCTTCTATCAAGATGCCGTCGTCATCGGGCCCTCGGCTCTTCATAGCCAGGGACATGCGGGAGAGAACCTCCCGAGCCGGCTCTCGCCGGTCCGCGTACCACACCCCCCCGATTCCGCACATGCCTTTTGAACTCCCTGTTCAACTAGTTGAGATCGTGACCGGGGCGCTGGTGCGGATGGACTCGAGGATGGCAAAGGTAACCCGTGACGTCGCGACGAGGTCGTCGACCAAGAAGGGGCTGGGTCCGCCAGACTTCACCGCGGCGAAGAATTCGGTCACCGCGTTGGCCTGCCCCTTGTCCTGATTGACGCCCTTGACGCCGGCCGCCTTGCTCAAACCCAGAATTCGAGTTTGCTTGAAGTTCTCGCACACCGCGGTGATACCCCCTGCTGAAGCCTCGATACGTTCTTTGGGGAGCTCGGTGGTGGCCTGGGCCAGGTAGTGAATATTGGCCACCGACCCATCGGCGTAGCGGATCAGTGCCGTTATCGAATCGTCCTGCTCCGGGTCGCTGGAAAGTGCGCTGGCATAGACCTGGAGCGGAACCTTCCCGACAATAAAGGCACAGAGGTCGACGAAATGGCAGACCTCTCCGACGACGCGGCCGCCTCCCTCGCGTGGGTCGGTGACCCACGTGCCCCGGGGTGTCGGACCGGCTGCAACGGTGTACTGGATATGCAGGGGGGAGGAGCGATTGGCGAAAGCGTCCGCGAAGGCCCGGGCATGCGATGAAAAGCGTCGGTTGTAGCCAATGGCCAACGGACTTCCGCTCTGGCGGGCAGCGTCGGCGACGTCTCCGATTTCTTCGGGAGTCAGCCCCATGGGTTTTTCGAGCCAGACGGCTTGGCCCGCTCTCAGGGCATCGCTGGCCGAGCGCGCGTGCAGATCATGGCGGGTCGCGATGAAGACGGCGTCGACTCCGTCGGCGCCAATCACATCGTTGGGGTCGGTACTGCATCGCTCGAAACCGAAGCGCTCTGCGGTCCGCTGGGCCGATGGTCCGGTCGCGGTCACCAGGGATATCTTGCGAAGATTCGAAGCCTTGGAGAGGTTGGGCAGGAGCACCGCTTTCGCATAGTTCCCCGCTCCGAGGAAACCCACGCCAATCGTCGGCTTCGCGCCGCGAGGCGGCTGGGCATTGTCGAGGGTGAGGCTTCGCCAGGGCTTGGAGGAAATGTCGTACTTGAAGATCACCGCGAGATTTGGACGCTCGCCCTTGGCGAGTTGGGAGTAGGCTCCTTCGGCTTCGCTGAAGTCTACTGTTTCGGTATCGAGTTGTTCGAGGTGAATCGACTCGCGCTGGGCCAGGGCGAGGATGGCCTGCATGTTCCTGTTTTCGGTCCAGCGAACGTAGGGGAGGGGATAATCGAGGCCGAGTTCTTCGTAATTGCGGTCGTAGCGGCCGGGGCCGTAAGACATGCTCAGGCGAAGTTCCAATTCCTTCTCGTAGAAGGTTCGCCTGTCGAGTTCGAGGGGCATCGCGCCGACGACGACGACCCGGCCCTTGGGGCGGCAGAGTTCGGCGGAAAGTTGAATCGGAGCGGCGCTATTCGCCGAGGCGGTGACCAGGGCGAAGTCGGCGCCGTAGCCCGCCGTCGCGCTTTCCTTCCAGCTCGGGGGTAGGGAATCCGGTCGAGCACCCCACTCGGCTCCTTGTTCCATCGCCTGCTTGATGCGGCGTTCGTCGATGTCCACTCCCAGGACGCGGCAGCCGTTCGAGACCAGGAGCTGTACCGCGATTTGTCCGATCAGGCCGAGGCCGACCACGACGACGATCTCTCCCAGGCTCGGGTTGGCGATGCGGATTCCTTGAAGCGCGATGGATCCGAGGGTGGCGAAGGCTGCGCGGTCGAGTTCGAGGCCCTCTGGAACCCGGGCAACGAGGTTCTCGGGCACGGCGACCCACTCCGCATGGTTCGCATAACCGGCGCCGGCGCAGGCGACACGGTCGCCGACGGCAAATTTGGTGACGCCTTCCCCGACCCCCATGACGATTCCAGCGCACGAGTAGCCGAGCGGCTGGGGGGAATCGAGTCGGTTGACCACGGTTCGGTAGGTGGGGAGCGGCCCCTCCTGCTTCACCTTTCGGAGGACCTGGCTCACAAGATCCGGCCGGCTGCGTGCCTTGCCGAGCAACGACTTGCGGGCGAACTCCATGGCCATTTTTTCGGTGCCCGGAGAAACCACGGAAAAATGGTTTTGGACCAACACCTGGCCCCTTCCAGCAGCGGGTGCCGGGATGTCGAGCAGTTGGAGGTCTCCGCTCCGGGCGCTTTGAAGGATCTGTTTCACGCGTTGGCCTCGTCTGGCGTTTTCAGGGGAGCGATCTCATGATCGGCAGCTTGCTCGATATGGTTGAGCCAGCCCGAATGGGGAATGAAGCGATGGGGGCTTTCCAAGTCATCGAGAGGGTACACCCGGAGAGGGGCAAGGTCATTCCCATCGGCGGCTCCCCTCTCCGCAATCTCCACATCGGTGGACTTTCGAACCTCGGTAACCCGAAGTTCCTGGCTCGTCATGACCTCCTGGAGCTTCGGAAGGCGTGCTTCGTCGAAACCCATCAAGCGGACGGCCACAAGGTCGAGGGCGATTGGATCCAGGGCGCTGAGCACGACCCCAAGGGGAACATCTTGGGGGGCCAGGGGCCCATTCATTTCCCCGGCCACCAGGCCATCGAGAACGGTCAGGATCTTGCGAACCGGCGAGGGGGCGTCGAGGTGGAGTCCCTGTTTGTCGCTGTAATAGAGGCACCGGTTGAGATCCGCGCACATGCGCCAGGTCGTCCGATTGCCATACCAGTTTCCAGCGCGGATGAACTCGTCTCCACGGGCCCGGGTCTCGGCCCGTCGATAGGCCTTGATGAGTCCCTTCCCGACATCGTGCCCGAGGAGGGTGCGTCCCCACTCGGTCAGCCGGCTTCGGGCGCGATCGATAAGGGCTCCACCTGGAAACTCATCCCCACCGGTGGCGGCTGAACCCGCACAGTGGTGGGGGAGCCAGTTCTTGTCTCCATTGATGCCCACCATGTTCTTGAGTGCGAGGGTCACCCCGGTCTTCTTGTGGGTCTTGAGCTTTGGAAGGTTAATGATGAGGTCACACGCGAGCACGGTTTCCGAGAGCAGGTATGCGTTGCGGCCATTGGAGTGGTGCTCCGAGGTCGGGCCCGGGTCGTAGTCCGCTCCTCGCATCTTGTTCGGGTCGATACCGGAGCCCTCGAAGAAGCTCTGCTTGCCCAGATCCACCGATCGGTACCCGAGAGGATCGCCTGGCAATGGCTGGCGAGAAACGATCACTCCGCTTTCGAAGGTCACCGCCTCTCGGCGCAAATCGATGACCTCCAGTTCCATGCCGATCGTCGATCGGAAATGAGCCTGCATCGCATCCAGGCCGGCAATCTTCCGGATCTTGCCAAAATCGCAATCCTGTTGGGGCGCCTCGGCGATGATGACCCTGCCCGTTGAACCCACGGCGAGGAAAGCGTATTCCGCGACGCACCGAATAATCGCGCCATGGGTGATGACGCTATCGACGCTCGCTCCCTCGTTCTCGTCGCTCGCCGGGTTCCAGTGTCGAATAAAATTGGGCTTGAGGACGACGGTCTTTCCCCGATCGACTAGGCCCTTCAATGGGTTCCAGTCGGGAGATCCCGCGTTCTCTTGGTCGAGGCCGAGGGCCAGCAGGGAAGAGCGAACGGCCCGGAAGACAGCATTGGGGCTTGGGTTGCGAGCGGGCTCGAGCCTTCCTGCGAGTTCGGGGGGTTCGAAATCGGGATGCCAGGGCGCTTCAAGGCCCTTGTAGTGGGCCGGGCCGCGTGCGAGGCCGACACGGATCATGAGCGAACCCTCAGGAGCGTCGTGGCGGAGCTCACTTTTCGCTCCTCACGATTTCCTGCATGAACGTGAGCATGCGCATGGCCAGGGTGTCCCGCACGAATTCCCGCTCGACCCAGAGCCGTCCGGCCTTAGCGCGGCGCTGGGCTTCCTCGGGATTTTGGGCGACGGCCATGATGGTTTCGGCCAGGGCCTCGGGGTCCTCGGGGTCGATGGTCCAGGCGGCGCCGGCCTCTTCAGTCATTCTCCTTATCTCGCCTCGGGCCGAGACAATCACCGGCCGTTCCTGGGCGAGAAACTCGAAAATTTTGGAGGGGATCACTGTCTCAAAAACCGGAAGATCCTTCAGACAGACGAGCAGGATATCGATACTCGCGATCCACTCGGGCATCTTTTTACGGGGTTGCAGGCCGAGCATTTTGATGTTCTTGATCCCCCGCTTGGCGATCAAATGTTCGAGTTTTACACGCTCGGCGCCATCGCCGATGAGCAGGAAAGTGATCTCGGGTTCTTGCTGGAGCGCCTGGGCCGCGTCGATCACGGATTCGAGCCCATGAGCCAGGCCTAGGGTGCCGATATAGGCGACAGATGTCTTTCCTCTCAGGTCATTCGCTGCGATGAGGCTCTCGACGGGGGGCCTGGGCTTGAATTGTCTGTGGTCGATCCCGTTGTAGACCAGTTCAATTTTTTCACGAGGGTAGCCACGGGTCGTAATGTGTTCGATAAAGGCTCGGGTATTGACAACGATGCCCGCGGCGCTGGAGTAGAGCCAATTTTCGAGCCCTTCGAGAATGCGAAGAACTAGCCCCGGCTTGAGTTGCCCCAACTCGACGATGGACTTGGGCCAGAGGTCACGGACTTCAAGCACGAAGGGGCGGCGTTTCAGTCGGGCAATCAATGCGCCCGACAGGCCGCAAAAGAATTGAGGTGTCGTGGCCACCACGAGATCGGGCTTGCGCACTCGCTTGGAGGCAATGAGGGCTGTGACACCGAAGAGGACGTAGTTGAGGATTCGCTTGGCAAAGCCGGCGTTGGCCGCCAGGAACATCCAGGTCCGGATGACTCGGATGCCGTCGACTTCCTCTTCCTGGATCCAGGCGTTCCGGAACCCGTCGAAGACGGCTCCGGCAGGGTGGTTGGGAACACCTGTGATCACCGTCACGTCGTGCCCCTCGGCGACCCATCGGCGACAGTGTTCGTGGGTTCGACTCGCGGGGGCATTGACCTCCGGAGGGAAGTAGTGGCTTATGAATAGAATCCGCACGCTGGACTTTCCCGATGCCTTGGAGGGGGGCTAGTTGGGTATATATTGGGGGAGGAGAGGCGTGATACTCATGGCCAGGGATTGAAAAATCTCTTCCGCCCTCTGTTCGTCGCCGTGTATGACGGGAATCGTGAAACGCACGAGCGAACCGTCCGTTCTTTGTGTCAGGGCGCGATCGATAAACATGTAAAGCACTTTTTCATGATTTCGTGCGATTGTTCTACCTCGCGACTGATACCAGAAATAGACGAGATTTCGTTGGTTCCCCTTAGCGATGACTACTCGCCTCGCCTCGCCTCCGAAGCCCATGTCGAGAGGCACAATATCGCTCTTGATGATGTCCCAACCGGCGCCCGGAAGGCAGTGTTCCGGTGGATGGATGATGTTGTCACCCTCGCCGGTGTCACGGGTCTGGCGCTCGTGGTAGCCCACGTAGACGTTGGCGACAGCATTGAGCTCGGGGTTAAAAAAGTCGCAGAGCAAGTAGTCCGTAACGCCTAGCTTTCGAAGCACATCGTCGGACATGATTTGCACTTCAGAGCAACTCCACGATTCGACCTCGAGCGGGAACTCGACGAAATCTCCCCGGTCTGGAATGGAATCTTCTTTCGCAAAATAATTGTAGGTGTAAAAGTTCAGAAAAAGGAAGGCGAGGGCTACGAGCAGTTTGGCCATTCAGGAGGCCTCCTCTTCGGGTTGGGTTCTCTGGAACCGGCTCATGAGTTTTGATTCGCCCAACAAGAGCAGAAAGGCCAGGCTGAAGGTGATCAATCCCTGGAATTCGTGAATGAATCCGCCCGCCGCTTCCTGCCCGAATTCATGGGCCAACAGGCCGGTGACGGCGACTCGCAGGGAGTTGACGACGATGGCGATTGGGATTGTTGAGGCGACTAGGATGATCTGAAGGGGAAGGTTGTTCCTTCGGAAAAAATGAGCGAAAACGACCCCCAGGGTCAGAAGGGCCATCAATGACCGGAGGCCGCTGCAGGCTTCTGCGACGAAGAGGTCGCCCCCGGCGAGATGAATAATATTTCCCTCGAGTAGAACTGGGATTCCGATCGTTTGGAGAAGTGAAACGGCCCATTGGGCGGCGATGAGCTGCAGCGGGAAGGCAACGACGTTCACCAGGGATTGGGGGAGTGGAATCATCAGGAGGAGGAAAGCCATGGGAAAGAGAAGGAGCATGAAGATGTTTCGGCCCAAGAGCAGGAGCACGAGGCCCATCACGCTGAAGACGTACCCCGCACGCAGGGGGGCAAGCAAGCTTCCAAGCTGGCCAACGGCCAACAGGCAAAGCCCGACCAGAAGCAGCGCGACGCCCCACCAATCGCCATCGACTTCGGCGGCCATGAGGTGGTATTTCTTCTCATAAGCGAAGACTAAGGCCAGTGGGACGATCAGAAAGCCATGAGAATAGTCGGGCACGATCCGCCAGTGGTCCACCATCGACAGCAGGATCGGCATGTAGACGATGGTCAGTAGTGCCAAAAGTCCGACGGACTGCCAGGCGAGCGAATCGCGCGAATTCAACCCAGGTGAGTCTGAATGAGAAGGCGTGGGTAGGCTCAATTGGAACTCCCGAGGTCGCGTTCAAGGATGTCTACGATTCGCCCGGAAGTCTGACCGTCCCAAAGTTCGGGGACGCGGCCGCTCTTGCCCCCGCCCCTGAGGACTTTTTGAGTTTCTGAGAGGATCACAGCGGGGTCTCTTCCGACGATCGAGTTTGTGCCCTCGCTCACGGTAATTGGGCGCTCGGTATTCTCTCGCAGGGTCAGGCAATTGACCCCCAAGGCCGTGGATTCCTCCTGAATGCCCCCGGAATCGGTGAGTACCAGCTTGGCGTTGGCCATCAATTGAAGGAAGTCGAGATAGCCCAGGGGGCCGGTCATCCGCAGGTTCGGCTTCGAGCCTCCAAGGCCCGCTTCGATGGCTGCCGCGGTACGCGGGTGAACGGGGAATATGATGGGAAGCTCGCGGTGGATTTCTTCGAGTGCCTTGAATAGAGACTGAAGGGTTTCTGCATCATCGACGTTGGACGGGCGGTGAAGAGTTAGCAGCGCATAGCCCTGGGGCTCCAGGTCGAGATCGTCGAGGGTTTTCAGCTCTCGAGATTTTGCCAGATTGCGCAGGAGAGTGTCGATCATCACGTTGCCGACCCTATGGATACGGGTAGGATCGATGCCTTCCCGCTGAAGGTTGTCATCTCCGTCGGGTTCGGTGGTAAAGAGCCAGGACGAGATCGAGTCGGTGAGGATACGATTGATTTCCTCAGGCATGGTCCGATCGCCTGAACGCAAACCGGCTTCGACATGAGCGATCGGGATCTGCAACTTGACCGCCGCCAGGGAGGCGGCCAGGGTGGAGTTGACATCGCCTACGACCACCAGGGCATCGGGCGCTTCGCGCAAGAGCAGCTTCTCCATTTCGATGAGCACTCTGCCTGTCTGCTCTGCGTGGGAGCCCGACCCGATTCCGAGGTTGACGTCCGGTTCGGGGATGTCGAGATCTCGGAAGAAGCTCTCCGACATGGCCTCGTCGTAGTGCTGGCCGGTGTGCACCAGAATTGCCTCGAAGCGGGAGCGTGCCCGCAACTCGTGCATCAGCGGAGCAATCTTCATGAAGTTGGGCCGAGCGCCAGCAACCACGACGACCCGCAGGGGCGCTGAATCGCGTGAGGTGGGCTGAGTCTGCATTACCTGGGAGTCCTTATCCTGTTTGGAAGGTCAGCGCGTTGGCGCGGGTGGTTGCTTGATCGGTTGCGGACGGGGCCCGACTTGAGGCGGCAATCATACCGATGCGAGCGGGTGTGGGAATGGGAGGGTTCACGTGAGTCGGTCTAAACTCCCCGAGGGTACGTCACAAACAAATTCCCCCCAGGGGACACCTTGGGATCGGTCGAACACGACCTTGATGGGCAAATTTTGCGCGAAATGTGGTCAAATGCCCACTCGTGGAAGCAAAAAAAGATAAAAGTTTCGCCCTGTTGGGGTCGAATGAGAGAAAGGACTTCCAAAGAGAGGATAATCTACCCAAAACAGGAATTGTTTTTCACTCACTCCCAGTGGGAGGCGGCCTTAGGTGGCCGGCATGAGTGGTCTTCAGCCAGGGCGGATGACCGGGAGCGACTGGGAATATGGCGGCATCAACGGACCGGAAGAGGGAAGCGAGTCGACGATGAGCGAGCGATTCAGGGTGCTGGTGATCGATGACGATCCCGGGATTCGCGAGTACCTCCATACGGTGGCCTCGCGGCAGGGCTACGACGTTTTTTCGGCGCCCGATGGGGAGAGCGCCTTGGCAGGCCTA
Source organism: Myxococcota bacterium (assembly GCA_028823175.1). Classification (GTDB taxonomy): domain Bacteria; phylum Myxococcota_A; class UBA9160; order UBA9160; family UBA4427; genus JAZXM01. The sequence goes on along the minus strand of JAPKBZ010000033.1, from coordinate 15,598 downwards.
GCCGAAAGCCGCCCCGACATCGTCACCCTCGATGCCATTCTGCCCGGAATGGACGGGCTCGAAACCCTCCGATCACTGAAGGAAGTTCTCCCTCACGTTCCTGTAATCATGCTCTCCGGCCATGGCCAGGCCCGGATGATCGTGGATGCGATGCGACTCGGAGCATCAGATTTCCTGCGCAAGCCCTTCGAAGTCGAAGAGTTGGAACTTGCTTTCAAAAAGGCGCTCGAGACCCATGCACTGAAGGAGGAAGTCGTCCACCTCAGGGGGCGAGTTCGCAGCGAGGTCGACGGTCTTTTACTCCGGGGCGATAGCCCCAAGATGAAGGAGGTCCGGGAAACCATCGAGCAGGTCGCTGATACGGATATCACCGTCCTGATCCGGGGCGAAAGCGGGACTGGCAAGGAACTCGTGGCTCGCGCTCTCTACCAATTGAGCGGTCGCAGAGAACGACCTTTCGTGAAGGTCAATTGTGCGGCGCTGCCCTCAGAACTGCTCGAGAGCGAGCTCTTCGGCTTTGAGAAGGGGGCCTTTACGGGGGCCCAGAAGAGGAAGCTGGGTAAATTTGAGTACGCCAATCGCGGAACTATTTTTCTGGATGAAATCAGCGAAATGGCTCCGGGACTCCAGGCCAAGTTGTTGCAGGTTTTGCAGGACGGTGAATTTTCGCGACTCGGTGGCGAGAGCGACGTCAAAGTGGATACCCGAATCATCGCGGCCACCAACCGAAACCTAGAGGAAGCGGTTGGGAGTGGCGAGTTCCGCGAGGATCTCTACTACAGGCTGAATGTTGTCATGGTGCAGGTTCCGCCCCTCCGAGAGACCATCGACGCGGTGCCGCTGCTCGCAGAGCATTTCTTTTCGATGTACACGGAGCAGTACGGCAAAGAAGCTCCATCCCTCTCTCCAGAGACGATGAGCGAGATGATGGCCTACGGCTGGCCCGGGAACGTTCGAGAGCTCGAGAATATGATTAAGCGAATGGTCGTGCTCGGAAACGAAGACGCTGTGACCAAGGAAATCAAACGGCAAGGCGTGGTGGTTGCGCGTACTCGAGACGCCGCTGGCGACGAAACCCTCGACGCGAATTCTCTGGGTAGCGAGCTTGCCGGAGAGGACGTTCTGGATCTTAAGGCGATCGCCAAGCGAGCCGCTCGCGTTGCGGAGAAGCGAGTCATCGAAAAAGTTTTGACCCAGACCCGCTGGAATCGGAAGGAAGCCGCCCTGCGCTTGCAGATCAGCTACAAGGCGCTTCTCTACAAAATGAAGGAAAACGGATTAAGTGATGGGAATTGAAGCGCTCGATATGGGTCCCTGCCAAGGAGAAAAGATGTCCTCTTTCCACAAGCTCTCGGTGATGGCGGCTGCGGTCTTCCTGCTGGGGTTTATGACCTTTGGCTGTGCGCGTCCAGCGGCGGAATCCCCTCCCGAGGAGCAGGCAGGGCTTCGTGTTCCTTATGTGATCGGGATTCCCGATATTCTGAGAATTACGGTGTGGAAAAATCCCGAACTCAGCGTCGAAGTGCCGGTTCGGAGTGACGGCAAGATTTCCGTGCCGCTTCTCGGTGATATCCAGGCTGAGGGGCTGACCCCGGCTGAGTTGAAGGAAGTGATCAGCGGGGAGCTCGCCGAGTATATCAGTTCGCCCAACGTCACCGTGATCGTCATCCAGGCCAATAGCCAGGTGGTCACCGTTGTGGGGGGTGTGCTGCGCGCAGGAACGCTCCCGCTGAACCGCCAAATGCGGGTCCTCGAGGTCATTGCGGCTGTTGGGGGATTCAATACCTGGGCCGACCGTTCCGATATTCGAATTCTCAGACCGACCCCCGAAGGCTTGGTCTCCTACAGGTTCAACTACTCCGCCTACGTGGCGGGCAAAGAGTCCGACGCAAATATTCTCGTAGAACCCGGCGACACCGTCGTTATTCCCGAATAGGAACCTTTCGTGCTTAATCTCGTCATCTCAGTTCTGGTAGCGGCATTCGCGGCTGGAAGCACAGTTGCGGGCGCGCACCAGTTTGAGGTGGGCCTTGGTCAGGATATACGGGTCGAGAGCAATATGTTCAATTCCACGGTGAACCCCGTAACTGACGGTGTCTACCGAGTGATTCCCCTTTTGGAGTTGAGCGGCAGGCTGGGCGAGTTCGAGAACGCTAAGTACAGCCTTTTATATAACCCCTCCTATCTGGTCTACTTCGAGACCCAAGGAGTCAATGGGCTCGATACGCGCGCGCAAGCCAGCCTCGATCTTCAGCTGAGCCCGCGGGAGACCCTCCGAACGATGGCCTCCTATACCGAGTTCAGTTCGATCCGGTCGTCGTCCCAACTCAATCCAGATGGAAGTATCGACAACCTCGCCGATAAAGCGGGAGATACAGTTCGTGCCTTTGTGAATCTCGGCTACAGCCGAAGCGTAGATGCCAGGTCTAGCTTCAATTTGGACGCCGACTTTCAGGACTACTCATTTGGTGAGTCTACGAACGTGGGAAATAAGTCGATCGGGACGAGCGGTTCGTATACCCACGGATTGAGTCCTCGGCTTACACTGGGCGGGAGCCTGTCCCTTCGCTACAGGCTCTTCGATGCCCAGGTAACGACTTCGGGTTCGATCAGCAGTTCGAGGACGACGATCTCCAACCTGAATCTGCTCTTCTTCTACACTTTTGCGAAGGACTGGAATTTCCGCTTTCAGGGAGGGCCGTCCATCATCTATTCGCAGCCCGGCACTCTCGCGGGTGAAGCGGCTCCCGCCTCCGCAACCGATCTGACCTACTTTATGGATGTTTCGCTGTCCAAGGAGCGACAGAAATCGGCCTATGTCCTTCGCTACTCCCGCAATGAAGATGCCTCGGGAGGGAACAACGGGACTTCCGTTCTCGACAGTCTATCTGCCCAGGTATCCTTGGATCTGAGCGCGTTATGGGACTTGGACATGATCCTGGGTTGGAATTTCCGGCAAAGCGTGAATTCCTTCATCTATGTCAATCCCATGGACCCGAGCGAGATTCTTAATTTTACTCAGGAGACCAGCCAGCACCAGGTTTGGGGACGTATCGGCTTCACTCGGCGTCTCGGGGAAAACCTGACGGCCAGACTGGGCTTCAGCTATAGGCAGATTGCGGACTACGAAGTGAATGGCGTAGATCAGCCCACCCAGGATAACTACACCGGGTCTGTGGGCATAAATTACAGGTTCGACCCGTATATATTTTAGTGATCAAAATAAGCGTTTCATGGCACGACTCATCGCTTTTCTGAAACCCAAAAAAAGATGAAAACGACTGGATTATGAATTCTCAGCAGGCACCTCAGATACCGGATATCATTGGCCTCCTCAGGCGACGCGCCAAGGTGATGGTAATGGTCGCCGGAGCGATAGTGCTCGGGATGTACTGGCTAGCGATGGCGCTTCCTAACCAGTATTCCTCCTATGCGACAATCCTTGTCGAGCCCCAGGCTGTCGATGAGGGTCTTGTCAGCTCTGGCGTCCGCGCGAGCGACCTCAAAGAGCGCTTGGGCATCATGACGGCAGAGATTTTGAGTCGGCCACGCCTGTCGAGGCTGATCGACGAATTCGATCTCTATCCCGAGGAGTCGGGACGTCTGCAGCGGTCCGAAATTATCGATCTCATGCGATCGCATATCTCTGTTGAGCCCGTATTGAGTGCTCTGGAGGCCGAGACCAGGGCGCGGGGCGAAGTCGAGTTTAACTCCTTCAGGATCACCTTCCGCTCGAACTCGTCGGTAACGGCGGCAGTCGTTTCCCAAAGCATCGCCAATGATTTTCTCGAAGCCAATATCGACGACCGGGTGAATGTCTCCCAGCAAAGTCTCGACTTCATGCAGGACTCTATCGATGATCTGCGGACTAGGCTCTCCAGAGTCGAAGGCGAGACCAAGGAAGTCAAGGACGCAAATGTCGGGCACCTCCCCGAGGATCTTCTCTCTAACCAGGATGCCCTTCAGACGTCGCTAGGACAACTTCGCGAGGTCCAGCGGGCTCTTGATCTCGCGAGAAGCGACGAGGCGTTCTGGAAGAATCAGGTGATTACTGCGGGTGCCATGACTGGCCTCAATGATCAGGCGAGCCCTGCCTATCGTAAGAAGATGGTCGAGGCGGAGCTCGGGATGATGCAAGCTCGTGGGTTCACCGAGCGGCACCCCGATATCCTCCAGGCTCGTCAAGAGTTGTTACTTCTCGAAGGACGGATTAGCGGCGTAGAGGGTGAGGATAATCCGGGCTCCTATGCCGAGCAGAACGCCAAATCAGAGCAACGGCGATCGGCTTTGAGAGTTGAAGCCGCCGAGAGAGATGCGGAACGGCTGACCGCTCAGGCCGAAGCGGCCCGTGAACGGCTCGCGGCGACCCCGGCTGCGGCTGCCAGGCTGGAAGCGCTCACTCGAGAGTACTCCCATTTGAATGCTTCGTTTCAGGATTTCAGTGCTCGCAGGCAACAGGCCAGTGTTCAGGCTGACCTCGAACGAAAACAACTGGGCGAGCAGTTCCAGATCCTGGAAGCGGCCTTCCCGGCGCCAAACCCGAGTTCTCCCAACCGAGCTCTCATTCTTTTTCTGGGCATTTTGCTTGGGGGAGGTGTTGCGGGTGCTCTGGGGTTCGTTCTCGAGGCCACAGATGGCTCGGTGTATGATTCGCGTGCCCTCCAGGCGGCGACGAATGTTCCGGTGCTCGCGTCGATCCCGTCCGTGATGCTCGAGTCCGATTTCGTAGCGCGCCGACGAAGAGCCATCCGCGAGGTTCTGGCGGCAGGCGCAGTCGTGATATTCTGCCTTGTCGGAGGAGGGCTCACCTATGCCTACGTCAATGGCATATCCCTGTTTCCCGACTCCGTTGAGTCCGATCTGCCTGAGGCGGGAGAGGACCAATCCAGGTCGGGGGATGACTTGATCCCTGGAGCAAAGATCGCGTTTTTAGAGCCCACTTCGAAACCCTGATGGCTTTCCGGAGCAACTATGTATTGTGAATATTACGGCCTTGTAAAGCCACCCTTTGAGATGACACCCGATCCGTCTTTCCTTTTTCTAGGCGAGGCGCACAGGGAAGGTCTGGCCACCCTCGTCTATGGCGTCCAAGCGGGTAAGGGTTTCGTGATGCTGACGGGTGAGGTGGGTACGGGGAAGACGACACTCCTTCATGCTCTACTGGGCCAGCTGGAATCGGATACGAAGTCTGCCTTTATATTTAACCCGAGACTGACGCCCCTCGGTTTTTTCAGGGTACTCTTCGAGGAACTCGACATCAAACCGAGGAGAAAGAACAAGGCCGACTACCTAATCCAGTTGAACGAATTCCTCATTGAACGCTTGGGAAAGAACGAGAAAACCCTGCTCATCGTCGACGAAGCTCAGAATCTTTCGATCGACATGCTCGAGGAGATTCGGTTGCTCTCGAACCTAGAGACGCCTCGCTCCAAGCTGATCCAGATCATGCTTGTCGGGCAGCCAGAATTGAAGGAAATGCTCCGCAAGCCCGAGCTGAGGCAACTTCGGCAGCGGATCGCTTTGAGCCACCACCTGCGCCCCTTCGATGAAGAGGAGACTCGACAATATGTCGAGGATCGGCTCCGTCGAGCTGGCCATACCGGTGGAAAGCTTTTCAAGCGAGGCGCCATGCGAGAGCTTTATCGACTGACAGGTGGGACGCCCCGTTTGATTAACGTTCTCTGCGACAGTGCGCTGCTCATGGGGTTTGCCCGGGAGCAAAAAATTGTGGATACGGACATGATTCGAGAAGCCGCAGTGGATCTGGATATAGTGCCGATCGAACCCGCTGAAGCCGAGGCGGGTAAGAAAAAGCCGTCGGGAGACGCGTCACCGCGTCGGTCGCGAAGTATTCTTCGATTTTTCCGGTAGCAGGAAGGAATTAAGTTGTCATGGCGAAACATTATGAAGCGTTGCAGAGGGCCGAGGCGGAGCGAAGGCGAAAGGTCGTCGGCGAACCCGCTCCTGTGGCGCCTACAGAGTGGGATACGACTCCCGCAAGCGCACCGAAGCACAAGAAGGGTCTCCTCGACAAGATGCTCTCGCGGCGTCAGGTCGCCGAGTCGGGGATGGAGACGGCGAGTGATCTGAATAAGCGGCGGATCGCGATGCTACAGCCTGAGTCGTTTGCCTCGGAGCAGTTCCGCACGCTCCGTGGAAGAATTGACTCGCTGGCGACCCAGCAAGCCATAAAAACAGTGTCGATTGCGAGCGCGAATTCAGGCGAAGGCAAGACCATGGCTTCGATCAACCTCGCTGTTGTCACCTCGATGAGTGTCGGCCGAAAAGTTTTGCTGGTGGACTGCGATCTTCGGCAGCCGAAGATTCATATCAGCCTTGGACTCGAACCCGCTTTTGGTTTGTCGGAAGTTCTGTCGGGGAAGGCCTCCCTGGAAGATGCCGTGATGCGTGTCGAAGGAGTTGACCTAGACGTTCTTCCGGTTCGGGGGCGCCCAAGTAATCCCTCGGAACTGCTCGCCTCGGAAGCCATGCGGGAACTCATAGCGAAGGTGTCGGGGCTCTACGACCAGATCATCTTCGACACCCCGGCATGTCTTGGGCTGCCAGATGCAAAGACGATCAGTGAGTTGAGCGATGGCGTAGTACTCGTCGTGAGGGCGGGAGTGACTCCGAAACAAGACATTGAAACGGTTCTTGAAATTCTCGACCAGCGGCGGGTCCTGGGGCTCCTGCTCAACGGGACAGATCGCGAAGCATCTCAAGGTAGGCCCTACTAATATGGCCGAATGGCCCGGTCTTTCGCTCATGGGTAGGGGCAGTCGCTAGTGGACCTCCTCTCGGCGACAATTGCCGGCAGTGTGGCGGCGGTCGCCACCTTGGCGTGCACCCCGCTTGCGGCTCGTCTGGCGAAGGCACTCGATATCGTCGACCGACCCTCGGCCAGGAAAGTCAGCGACCGCCAGGGAATTCCTCTCTTGGGGGGACTGGCGGTGGTCGCGGGCGTGATGGCTGGGCTGGCTTCCTTCCGATGGTTTGCCGGCGCCAACGGCTATGGCGAAATTAGTGAACAGGTGTCGGCATTTGTAGCGGGGGGCGTTCTACTCGTCTTGGTGGGTGCCTGGGATGATCGGTTCGAACTTGGGGCCTGGCAGAAGATCCCCTTTCAGCTGCTGGCAGCCGCCATCGCGATCGATGGTGGCTTCGTGATCGATTATTTTACGAACCCTTTTTCCCTGGTCACGCATACGCTGCCAATTGGAATTTCCTGGGTGATCACCATCGCGTGGATCATCCTCGTTACGAATGCGATGAATCTGATCGATGGACTCGATGGACTCACGACGGGAACGGGTCTGATTATTTCGGGTACGCTGGGAATCATCTGCTTTCAGGCGGGGCAGCCCGCGGGCGTCGTGATTGCGCTGATCATGCTCGGATCTCTGGCTGGCTTTCTTCCCTACAATTTTCCGCCTGCGCGGATTTTTCTTGGCGATGCTGGAGCGCTCTTTATCGGCTACGCGCTCGCTCTGATTTCCATCCAGGGATATCGCAAAGCGGCCTTGCTGACCTTTATTGTGCCCCTCCTCTCTCTGGCAGTACCACTTCTGGATACGGCGTCATCGATCTGGCGGCGCTGGCGTTCGGGGAAGGGCATATTCTCGGCAGACAAGGGCCACATTCATCACCTCGTGCTCGCTCGTGAGGGTTCCCACCGACGAGCGGTTCTTTGGCTATACTTCCAAACACTGTGTTTTAGCGTGATAGCCCTTTCGTTTTCTCAGTTGAAAGGTTACTCCGCCTACATCTTTCTATTGGCGGTGGTACTTCTCACAGTCAGGTTGCTCAGGAATATTGGGGCCCTGGGAGTTGGCATCCAAGGGTCTGAATCCGCTGGGGATGGTGGGGGGCAAAAGCGCTCCTTGGAGGAAGAAGAAAAATGAGTGGAAAATCAGCCCTGATTACGGGAATTACCGGCCAGGACGGCTCTTACCTCGCCGAATTACTCCTCGAAAAGGGGTATGAGGTTCACGGCGTCGTGAGAAGGTCGAGCACCGAGACTTTCGAGCGAATCGCGCATATCCACGATGCACTTCACCTGCACCAGGCCGACCTGCTTGACCAGGTGTCTCTTGAGACCGCTATTCGCGACTCCCAGCCGAGCGAGATTTACAACCTGGCGGCCCAGTCCTTTGTTCCGACCTCGTGGGTACAGCCCTCCCTGACCGGTGAATACACCGGTCTCGGTGTCACCCGTATGTTGGATGCGATCCGGACGATCGACCCCGCTATTCGCTTTTACCAGGCCTCGAGCTCAGAAATGTTTGGCCGGGTGCGAGAAGTGCCCCAGAGCGAAACGACGGAGTTCTACCCGCGAAGCCCCTATGCGGTGGCAAAGCTCTACGGTCACTGGATCACAGTGAACTACCGTGAGAGCTACGACCTCTTCGCCGTCTCGGGAATTCTGTTCAATCACGAATCTCCACGACGTGGCCGAGAGTTCGTAACCCGAAAAATCACTGAGACGGTTGCTCGCATTAAGCTCGGTCTTGATGATGAGTTGAGGCTGGGAAATGTCGAGGCCAAACGTGATTGGGGTTATGCGGCTGAGTACGTCGACGCGATGTGGAGAATGCTCCAGGCCGATGAGCCGATCGACTACGTGATCGGAACCGGCGTTCAGAACTCGGTGCGGGAGTGTTATGAGCTTGCGTTTTCCCACGTTGGCCTCGATCCAGAGGATTTTGTAAAAACGGATAAAGCCCTGCAACGGCCGGCCGAGGTCGATACGCTTCTCGCAGATGCGAGCAAAGCCGAGCGTGATTTGGGTTGGCGAGCGGAGACTAGTTTCGAGCAGTTGATTCGTCTGATGGTTGACTCGGATCTCGAGGCCCAGGAGAGGGCCCATGGCGTGCGCGTTGGCGGGGCGGGTTCTCGCTGAGGACTTCGCGGGCTCTTGTCTCGGGTCAGCCTTTCGCTCGTCGAGGTTGGCTCATGGTGAACTTTCAGAAAAGGCCCCCACTCCCCCAGAAATGCAGCGGGCCAAAGGCTCCGGTCGGGGATCGATTGCATGGGGTTGAGTTCAATAGGGTCAGGAGCAGATAAATGAACGTGTGCGTCGTCGGTTGTGGTTATGTAGGCCTCGTGACAGGTGCCTGCTTTTCTGAGTTCGGTCTGAACGTAACGTGCACCGATCGGGATCGCGGCCGGATCGAGGATTTGCAAGCGGGGCGAATACCCATCTATGAACCTGGGCTGTCGGACCTTGTCGATCGCAGTTGCAAGGCCGGCCGACTCAGCTTTACCGATGCGCCCGATGAGGCCATTCGAGCCGGGCTCGTGATCTTTATCGCGGTGGGCACGCCCTCTGCGGATGACGGAAGTACGGACCTGAGCTTTGTTGAGGCGGTGGCCCGAGAGATCGGCCGCAATCTCGATGGGTACAAGGTGATCGTCACCAAGAGCACGGTGCCGGTTGGAACATCGAAGAAGGTGCGTGGCTGGATCGAGGAGGAACTGGAAGCCACGGGCAAGAAGACTCATTTCAGCGTTGTTTCCAACCCGGAATTCCTACGCGAAGGCTCCGCCATCGGCGACTTCCTTCGGCCGGATCGCGTCGTTGTCGGGACCGAGTCGGGGGACCATCAGGCGGAAGCCATTATGAAGGACCTTTATCGGCCGCTCTTCTTGAATGAGACCCCTTTCGTTTTTACCGATGTTGCCAGCTCAGAGATTTCGAAATACGCGGCGAACGCGTTCCTGGCGACGAAGATTTCCTTTATCAATGAGCTCTCGATTCTGTGCGATGACGTTGGAGGAGACATTCAGGGTGTCGCTAGGGCAATGGGGCTCGATCGAAGGATCGGTTCGAAATTCCTGCACGCAGGTCCGGGCTATGGCGGATCCTGCTTTCCGAAGGACACTCGAGCAGCCGCTCACTTCGTAAAGGAGCGTGGGCGCCGTTTCGAAATCGTGGAAGCGGCGATGGCGGTCAATGGACGTCAACTCGACTATGCGGTCGAGAAGTTAGTTCTTGCGTGTGATGGGGATTTGGCGGGCAAGACCGTCGCGATCCTCGGACTCTCGTTCAAGCCGGAGACAGATGATATCAGGGAGGGTCCCGCCCTCGAAATTATCCGGCAGTTGCTTGCGGCGGGCGCCCAGGTCAGGGCGTTCGATCCTCACGCGATGGAGTCGGCTTCTAATGAATTTCCGGAAGTCACCATGTGTAAAGACGCCTACAATGCGGCCGAAGGGGCCGATGTTCTCGCGATCGTGACCGAGTGGAACGAGTTTCGAGCACTCGAGTTGGCCCGGCTCAGGGAGGTTCTCGCGGCACCCAAATTCGTTGATTTCAGAAATGTCTACGATCCCGAAAGTGTTCGCGCGAAGGGCTTCGAGTACTGGGGTATCGGTCGCTCATGAAGAAGGGAGCCAGGGGGGCTGGACGCAAAACCCAAAAGGGGAAGGGGTCCGCATCCCTGCATGCGGTGATTCTGGCCGGTGGGGCTGGGGAGCGCTTTTGGCCGGCCTCCCGAAAGCACTGCCCGAAGCCCTTGATGAAGGTCGTCGGTGGAAAATCTCTGCTTGCCGCGACCCTGGAGCGCGCTCACAAATTTGCCGGCGAGGGCTGCGTCTGGATCGTCTGCGGCAAAGAGCACGCAGCAGCGATCAGGGCGGAATCGGGGCTGCCGGCCAGTCGAGTACTGGTGGAGCCGCGTCGTCGCAATACTGCGATGGCGGTAGCCTGGGCGGCGCAGAGAATTGAGGCCGAAGACGGCAACGCCGTCCTGGCGATTCTTTCGGCAGATCACCATATCCCCAATGGGCGCGCTTTCGCCTCGGCGATCCGTCGCTGCGGGCGCTCAGCGGCGAGTGCTGGCGCCTTGGTGACTCTGGGAGTGGAGCCGACTCGACCGGATACAGGCTACGGCTATATCCAGCGAGGCGGGGCGGCCGGGCCGGAGCATTCCGGTCTATATCGAGTCCGCAGGTTCGTAGAAAAGCCGGATGCTCGCCAGGCACAGCGTTATTTGGCCTCGGGCCAGTACCTCTGGAACGCGGGCGTCTTCATCTTTGCAGCCTCGACGATGCTCGCGGAAATCGAGAACTGTGCCCCCGATCTCCACCGCGCCCTGGCGCCTCTTCGTGAGCAGCCTCGGGGCCGGAACGCAAAGGCTGTAGATATTGCCTATCGGCGCGCGCCCTCAGTTCCCATCGATGTAGCCGTGATGGAACGGAGCCAAAGGGTCTGGACTATGCCTGTGAATTTTGCATGGAGCGACGTAGGAACCTGGTCCTCCCTCGCCGATGAACTCGGCGTTGGGGGCGCCGGTAGGGAGGGCAATCGGGTTCTGGCTGGGGAAGTCCTTTTCGAAGATTCTTCCTCGAATCTCGTTTGGGGTGGAGACCGGTTGATCGGCCTCCTGGGGGTCGAGGGACTGGCCATCATCGATACCGAAGATGCCCTTCTCGTAGCCCGGTTGGATAGGAGTCACGACCTTCGGAAAATGGTTGCCGTTCTGGGCAAGAAGGGTCGCCGGGATCTGACATAGAAGGCTTGGCTGAGGTTCGGGGGCCGCCCTCGTCGCTTTCTCCGGGTTTCTGGGGTCGCCGGAGGCGAGTCTGGTCGGCTTAGTAGAGGGCGGGGTGGAGTCGCTGGACTTCACCTTCCGGATAGGGCAGTTTTCCGGGGCGCAAGATTTGTGAGCCGGGGCGAAAAGCCCTTGAGAGTGGATTTTTACCCATTTCGAGCCGATCGAGGCTGAGGTTTGATCATGATTTTAGGCAAGGGACCGCGGTCCTCGTCCATAGGGCTCTGGCTGCTCCTTGGAGTCTTTGGAACGGCTCTGGCGTTGGGCTGCACCAGCGATGAGGAGAAAATCTCCGGATTCATGGAACGGGGAGATGGGTACGAGGAAGCTGGGCAGCTCAAGGAAGCGATTATCGAGTACAAAAACGCGCTTCAGCTGGATCCCAATCTGGCCGAGGTTCACCGAAAGCTTGCCAATGCCTATCTGGGTTCAGAAGCACTCAAGCAGGGCTACTGGGAACTTAGCGAGACGATTCGGCTGGACCCTTCGGATGTCGAATCCAGGCTCGCCTACGCGGCAATTTCCATGGCTGCCCAGAATTTTGACCTCGCCCTGGAGCAGGCAGATGCCATTATTGAGCTCGATCCTTCGAGTGCGCCGGCTCATCTGATTCGCGCCGGGGCTCTGGAATCCCTCGGGCGACCGGGAGAAGGAGAAGGAGATCTTCTCCGAGCAGTTGAACTCGAACAGGATGAAGCGAGCTATCGGATTGCTCTCGCCCTTTACTACTCCGGTGCCGATCGGTTGCAGGAGGCAGAGGCCCAACTTGTAGAGGCGGTGGAGAGAGACGACGGCCCGCTGGTTAGAAATCATCTTGCGAATATGCTGATGGCCCAGGAGCGCTACGAGGAGGTCGAATCGAATCTGGTACAGGCCCTGGCTCTTGCCAAGGACGTGAATGAGAAAGGTGAAGGCGATAAACACCTTGTTGGTGGCTATGCAAACCTCTCGGCTTTCTACTTCGAGCAGGAGAGGAGCGAAGACGGAGTCGCGATCCTCGAGAGAGGGATCGAGGAGCTGACAGATGGCCGCAGGGTCCTGAGTGATATGCTGGTTCAATATTTTCGTTCGGCGGGCGAGAATGAAAAGGCCACGAAGATACTCGAGCAGTCGACCACCTTCGACGATTCCGATTCCGAGCCGTGGCTGGCTCTTTCCAATTTGAGGGGCCGAGAAGGAAATCTTGAGGCTGCGCTCGAGGCCGCAAACCAGGCGGTTGCAGCGGATCCGGAGAGTTCCCTGGCGAAACTGCGCAAGGCGGAGTTGCTGGTTGATCTGGGCCTTCGCCAGGGGAACGACGAGCAGCTGGTAGAAGCGACTGCGATAGTCGATGCGATCATGGCCGAGGATCCGTCCAGCTCCGAAGCCCTCTTTGTTCTGAGTAAAACGAAAATCGCTCAGGGCGACCATTTGGGGGCGATTGAGAATCTTCGCGACGCGATCGCTGCTCGCCCGGATTGGCCTCAGGCTCATTTCGTTCTGGGGTCGGCTCTGCTGATGACGGGCGATTTTCACCGGGCACGAGCGGAACTTGCCCGGGCAGTGGAACTTAACCCCGGTCTCCTCCCCGCGCGAAAATTGTTGGTGCGGGTGCACGCGGAGCTTGGCGAACACGAGTACGCGATTCAGAACGGTCGGCGCTATCTGGATCGAAATGCCGACGATCAGGAAACGCGAATCATCGTCGCCCAGAGTATGGTGCGGCTGGCCCTCTTTGAGGAGGCAACGGAAATCCTGCAGGGAATCCCCGCTGAGGACAGGACCATCGAGGCCCTGTTCGCGCTTGGTCGGGTTTCCATGGCCCAGGGTGATATCGCCACGGCAAAGGAATTTCTGATGCTTTCGGCGGAGCAAAGACCCCACGACCCCAATATCCTGAACTCCCTGGTAGCGGTCTACGACGCCGAAGGGAATACCAAGCTTGGGTTGAAGATGATCGAGGAAGCCCTGGCGGCGGAGCCGGATTCGGCTGATCTCTGGCACGTTTCCGGGTTGGCAGCGATTCGTCAGAACAATCTGGCCGAGGCTCAGGCGGCTTTTAAGAAGGCGGTGGAACTCGAGCCCGGCAGGGTCGAATCCTACAACCAACTTGCTCGACTCTATGCGTCGGCCGGCCAGATCGACAAGGCGCTGGAGCAGTACCTCGAGGCCAGCGAACAGGAGCCCGACAACGCGACTATTCGCCATTTCCTGGGTGTCCTCTACGAAATGACTGGGGATTCGACCAAGGCGAGCGAACAGTACGAGGTCGCGCTGCAGAAGGACTCGAATTTGGCTCAGGCCAAGAATAACCTTGCCTATATGATGGCCGAGGAGAACCGCGATCTCGATCGTGCCCTGAAGCTCGCTCAGGAGGCCAAGGCGGGAATGCCGGATAGCGCGAGCGCTGCGGATACCCTGGGTTGGGTGCTCTACAAGCGCGGGGTACACTCCGCTGCGATCGGCTATCTCCGCGAAGCGGTGACGGTGGCGGGGGGCGAGGATGTGGCCATCGGAGAAATTCGGCTGCATCTGTCCAAGGCCTACGAAGCGACCGGTGACAACGACAAGGCTCTGAAAACCCTTGAGGAAGCGCTCGAAGACGTAGACAAGCTGCGAGAGAGCGGCAAAATGGCCAAGGAGGGTCCGCCTCCCCCCTGGGCAAGCCGTGTCCAGGCGGAGATCGACCGCCTCAAGGCTTCGGGCTGAGGCCAATCCCGAGCCTATCTCTCGCCGGGGGGTATCAAGCCGCCACCCCAGATGCCGATAGGGGAGGGGAGGGCTCGAGCCCCTCGCGTTGGTCGTCGTTCCGGGATTCTTCCGAGGCGGCGGGGACCGAGGGCAAAAGCAGCCCACAGCGAGCGATTTCGAGCGGCTCGTCTTATCCTCGGAATTCGCGGACGCGGGCATAGCTCCCGCCGAACCCCGGAGAACTCGAATGAGAGCGTGGCTTTCGATGATCGTCCTGATTCAGGCCCTCGCTGTAGGAGCCGCCTTGGCGGCTCCTCCCGCCGCCGACCCGACACTTGGGCCGTGGGCGGTGGACGGGGAAGGGAACGCGGGCCGAATCCACACCGTCGTGCCCGGGGATACCCTGTGGGATATTTCGGCGTCCTACCTCGGCACGGCCTGGGTCTGGCCCGCGGTCTGGCGCGACAACGAAGACATCGCCGACCCCCACTTGATCCTGCCGGATGACAGGATTTGGATTACGGCGGGCGAGATGCGAAAAGTGACCCGTGAGAGCGCCGACGCGATGATCGCCGCCGGCCGGGAACAACTCGAGCGCGCCCAGGCTGAAACCGAGGTGGAGGCGATTTTAGAGGAGGCCACTCGCGAGGTATTTTCCGCGGGTCCGCGCATTCGAATCGCCGAACGGGGTGCGATGGGATTTGTCTCGACCGAAGCGGTCCAAGCTTCTACGAGCATCGTCGATTCACCGAGCCCGAGACAATGGCTTGCCGACAACGACCTCGTGTATATCGGCCAGGGTGAGGGTGAGGTCGAGGTCGGCGATGAATTCACCCTCTATCGGGACGCGGTCCCGGTGTACGATCTCGGCGGCCGACGCAAGCTTGGCTATCACGTCGATATTCTGGGCTGGCTCGTCGTCCGCGAGGTCGAAGGCGATACCGCGACGGCTGAGATTCGAATGTCCCGGTCGGAGATCCAGCGCGGGGATCGCCTGATTCCGCGCCTCGCTCCGCCCTCCGAGGTCGAGCTGACGTTCACCCCCGAGGCTGCCGAGGCGGATATTGTCTTCATTCCCGAGGGCCGCGCCCATGTGGCGGACGGTGATTTCGTCTACCTGAACCGTGGGAGCCTCGACGGCCTGCGCGTGGGTTCGGAGTTGGAAGTCTATCAACCCGGAGGGCCGCGGACCGAGCGGGTTCGGGGGACGCGGGTGACGACTCCCGATCGCAGTGATGCCGCGCTGGTCGCCATCGAAGTCGGCGACCATACGGCGGTTGCCTACGTGACGGGCTCTCGTCGGCCGATTGAGGTAGGGGATCGGGTTCGAGCCCTGGCGCCGCGCATCGCCCAGCACTGAGCCCGCTCTGAGCCCG
>JAPKBZ010000212.1 GCA_028823175.1 Myxococcota bacterium | reverse complement strand
GCAGCCAATTAGCGCGGGCGCGCATCGAGGACAAAAATTCCGGGTTGGAGGCAGTAGCCGGTTAGCATGGATCGATGGGCCGATATTTTTGTGCGCTGGATGCCCGATGCCTTCGCGGTTGCCCTCGTCCTGACCCTGGTGACCGTGGCGTGCGCCGTTGGGGTCGTCGGATACCCCCTCGAGGCGACGGTTCAGGCTTGGGGGGATGGGTTCTGGAACCTCCTCAAATTTACGAACCAGATCACTCTTACCCTGCTCCTGGGCTACGCCCTGGCGAATACGCCTCCCGTCGAACGACTCCTCCACTTTCTGGCCGGGCGGGTTCGTTCAGCCCCCTCGGCCTACATGACAGCGTGCGGCATGACGGGGGTTCTGGCCCTGATCTCCTGGGGCCTTAGCCTGGTTTCGGCGGGCATCGTGGCGCGGGCCATCGGCAAGGCGTGCCGGGAGCGCGGGATCAAGGTTCATTATCCCCTCCTGGTGGCGTCGTCCTTTTCGGGGTTCGTGATCTGGCACCAGGGCCTGACGAGTTCGGTGGGCCTAGCCATCGCCACCCCGGACCATTTCCTTTCGGAGTTGATCGGGGTCGTTCCCACCTCGGCCACTCTTTTTACGACGTGGAATATTCTCCTGGCTCTGGGAATTCTCTGCACCCTGCCCTTCGTGATGGCCCGGCTCCATCCCCGCGATGCCGAAAAAATTTCGGAGATCGAGGGCGAAGAGGAAGGCGAGGCGGACTCACACGAAACTCTCGAGGCGCTGACCCCGGCCCGCAAACTCGATCGGTCGCGTTGGTTGATTCTTCCCTTCCTCGTCATGGCGATCTTCTACCTGGCGGCGCACTTCTTCATCCGGGGGCAAGGTCTCGAGCTCAATATCCTGAACTTCGCCTTTCTCTTTGCGGGCATCGCTCTGGCGGGCTCGGCGGCTCGCTATGCAGAGATCATCCTGAACGGTGGGCGGGTCGCGGCCCCCTTCCTCCTGCAATATCCCTTTTATGCCGGCATCGCGGGGATCATGGCCGAGTCGGGCCTCGCGGCTCGTATCATCGAGTTTTTTGTATCCATTTCGAGCGCGGCGACCCTGCCCCTCTATGCCTTCCTCTCCGCCGGCCTGCTCAATATCTTCATCCCGTCCGGGGGCGGCCAGTGGGCGGTTCAGGGTCCGTTGATGATGGCTGCGGCCACCGAGGCCGGCGCGGATATTCCTCGGGTCGCCATGGCGGTGGCCTTGGGTGATCAGTGGACGAATCTAATCCAGCCCCTGACTCTGATGCCCGTCCTGGCCATCGCCCAACTCGCTCCCCGCGACATCCTTGCCTACACATTCGTAGCCCTGCTCTTTACGGGCGTCGTTTTTTCCGGGGCGCTGCTCTTGTAGGGTCGACAACCGGAAGTCGATCGCCTGAAGTCGAAAATGGGAAGGAGGTGGCAGGAACCCTCCCCCTTTTCAGAGGGACAGCCCTGCGCACCCCGTTCCCGGCACTTTTTATCGCCGTATCGCCTGGGCCTAGTGCTGGATGGCCACTTCCTTGGGATCTGGGGCGAGTAGCCAGCAGCGGCAGAGTTTGCCGAGGGGCCAGGGTCCCGGGTAGCAGCGACCCGAAACGGTGAGGGTAAAGGGCGGAATGCCGACTCGGACTTCGCAATATTTGTGGTTCTGGCAATCCTTTCGCGAAGCGAGCAGCGGACAACCCGCGCTGGCCGCCACCGAGCGCGCGACGAACTCCGAGTCATTGGGCTGGTAGATGAATCCGATTTCGGTTTCTTCGTTGCCCCAGGGCGTCTGCAGGATCGCGAGGGCAGAGGCCGAGCGATTGCCGCAAAGAGTCGCCTTGTTACGGTTCGTCAAGTGCTTGGCGATGGGACCCTCGAGCACCGAGACGTCTTCGTCCTGGGAGAGCCTTCCCGCAAAGTCGACGATTTCCCGAGGATAAATCGTCACCTGGGGTAGATCCTCCAGGGTGTCGGGGTCCTCCCAGGGGATCTCGATGCGCAGAATGGATCCGTTCTCGAGTTCGGTGGGCACGATCACTTCGCCCAATTCCTCGACATAGTATTGGGGAAAGAGCGTGAGGCTCAGGGAATCCTGGGCAAAAAATTGTTTAATCGCCGCTCGGTTTCCCGGAGCCTTCTTGCCCTGAAATCTTCCCCGAGCGTCGGCTTGAAGGGGAAGCGTTGAGAGGAGTAGAAGCCCTGCCACGAGATAGACGAGAGCGGATGAAGCGCGAAATTTTGAAGAGATGACTGCCAGGAACATCTT
>JAPKBZ010000211.1 GCA_028823175.1 Myxococcota bacterium | reverse complement strand
GTCAAGCTGGAACGGCTCGAGATTTACCCCTTCGACCCGAACCCGGGGAGCCCAACGTGCATAGTGGGCTACCGATGCCTACCTCGATTTGTCGCGACAGGTTTTAGAAAGCTTTATCCTGGTAGTGACAGTTATCAGGCGACCATCAAGAACTGGTCGTACTTTTCGTATGTCCATGCATACGTTGCAGTGGATTCCTACTCGGGCGCGTACGTAAGCCTCGTTGCGAGCGATAAGCCTGGCCCCATCGATGACTCATACCAAGAGTCGAACATCCGCGTCTTAGAAGTTTACGGCAGTTCCCTGAAAGACATTTCCCCCAGCAATACCGTCGATATCGCGACGATCAAGTTGGACGGAAAACGCTTGACCATGAAGCTCCAGGACCGACTCGGCAGTGCCTCGGGAGACCAGCAGCCATTCCCTAGCTTCGTAATCGATACGCTCTGGATGGGCCACGGACACACCAACCTGTACATCCCGACTCATTGGCGGGAGGCGATGACGCACCGTTGGGAAGTCTTCGCACTCAACGTTGAAACGATCTCTGGCCCCACCGGAGATCAGACCTATTTGAGCGTGAGCTACCGAGTGCACGATTCGGTTGGGGAGATCTATGATTCCGTCAGCGAATCTCTTGACCTGAGAGTGCTCCTCGGGGAGGCGTTCGTTCCGAATCCGTAAGTTTCGAGTCTTCGCCTGCAAGCGCCCGCCACCCGGGCTTCCCACTCCCCGGACCACGGCCTACCAGATCCCCGTAGCCTTGCCGCAGCGCGTACTCTCCCACCATGCCCCCCCTCGAACTTCGCGGCCTGTGGTATCTCGATGGTCGCAAGATGGCGCTTTGGAGCGAGCCCAGCCGGCGTAGGCTCAAGCGTGAGACCCAGGCGATCTCGCAGAGCCTCGCGCCTCACATTCCGCGCTCGTGCACCCATGTGCGTGGCCACGGGGGTGTGAAGGGTGCGCTGCGGCAGATCCAAAGGCGGGTGCCGAAGGCCCGGTTCGTCGCTCGCTTTGATATTGCGGCCTACTACACGTCGATGCGTCACGATGTGATCGAAGCCCAGGTGAAAGAGGCTGGGCTCGGCACACATCACCGCAAGCTCATCGCCGACTATCTCGCCTTGCCGGACATGCGAGACACTGGCCTGGGCATGGTGGCCAGCGGTGGTCTCTCGCCGCTGCTCGGGGCGCTCTACTTGACACCCCTCGACCGCCGCATGGATCGGCTGTGCAAAGGGAAGCGGCTTGTCCACTACGTCCGCTACATGGACGACATCGTGCTGCTGGCCCGTACCCGCTGGGAGTTGCGACGCGCTATCGCAGCGCTGCACGAAGAGATCGCCACGCTCGGTTTACACCTGCACCGCATCAAGCGCTTCATAGGGCGCACCACCCAAGGTTTTGATTTTCTCGGCTACCGGATCCGTGCGGGGGCGAGGCTTCGGCCTTCCGCCGAGGGGCTGCGTCGCATGCGCGTTCGTGCTCGCCGGCTTTATGAGCGAGAGGGCGACTGGCAACGCCTTCTTTAGATCGTCTTGCGTTGGTGGCGTTGGCACCTCGGCGGCCTCGACGGAATGGTTCGCTGGAAAGGAGGCGCACAACGCACATGGCACCACGTTCTGACTCATCTCGGCCTGAAACATCCGCCCGGATGAACGCACGGCTCCCGAGCCCCTCTACGAGCGATCCCGGGTGCCATGTACTCAGACAGAAGAGTCAGGAGCGATTGCGCCGACGTCCCTTCGCAGCGAGTCCTGTTAGGCCGAGGCTGAGGAGGAGAGCGGTGGAAGGCTCCGGGACGACGCTGGGTGACCAAACAGCGAAAGTTACGGTCGAAAAATTAGTGAAATCAAAAGAAGTTGAGGTCTCTGACTGACCAGGGACGCCTATCTCATTGGGAATGTCTGTGTTCGAAATGATAATGGAAAGAACTCGCTGGGGCGACGAGTTGGGGACAAAGCGATAGACGGTAAAGAAGAAACATGCGGACGGATCGGAACACCCATTCGTGAGCGAGGGATCCGTATCAAAATTTCCGGCCATTCCGTCCAAAAACACTTGCTCATTCAGTACCTGAGAGGCCAAAACGGCAGAAGCCTGCGTTTGAAACGTAAAGTCCGAGACTTCATCGCAACCGTTGTACAAATCAATGCACGTTCCATCGAGGAACTGAACGTCGTACAAACTGCCGTCCACTAGGACGTTCGACGCGCCCATCAACTGCCCGCCAACCACGTTGAGCGTCGCCGCCTGCGCACTGCTCGCCATCAGAACCAAA
>JAPKBZ010000210.1 GCA_028823175.1 Myxococcota bacterium | reverse complement strand
ACATAATGCCAGAGGTTGGGCGTACGAAAAGCCACCACGCCCCCGGGCCGCAGAACGCGGAAGCATTCGGCCGCCATCTGCCCCGGGTTCTCGACGTGTTCGAGGACGTAATTCGAGACCACCGCGTCGAAGCGCGCATCGGCTAGGGGGAAGGCGCCGCCGTCGTAGAGTTGGGTCTCGCTGCACGCGGCGTTGCCCGCGACGTCGGGATCGACATCGAGACCGGTGACCGTGCCCAGGCCGGCCAGGAAGTCGGTGGTTGCGTTCGCCGGGCCGGCCCCGATTTCGAGAATCGAGCCGCCCGGGGTCAGGCTTTCCTCGAGCAGGGCCCGGAAGCGCTCGGTCCCGGTCACCCAATCTGGCCGGCTGTGGTAGTAGCGATGAAAGAGGCGCCTCTGCCACGTTTCCTGGCCCGGGTGGCCGCCTGCTCCATGGTCCTTCGTCATTTTCAGCCTGCCCCCTGGTGCCCGGCCCGCCACCCCCGGCGCTGCCGTGTGTACGGATTGGCCGAGAATAACCCAGGCACGGCTTTTGCGAGGGTAAAGCGCCGCTTTGCGCCCAGTGCCGCGCCCGCCGAGGTCCCGGCCTCGATTCGTGGAAAGAGATAGACTGCGGGCATCCCCTGCCCCGCCGCCCCGCTCCAGCAAAGGACTCGCCCCCTTGAACGATGCCCTCGCGACGCTCCTCGAAGCCCTCTCACACCCCTGGGTGCGTGCCGCGGCGGTAGTGCTCGCCTCGATGGCGATCGCCAAGATGACGGACGCCCTGGTCTCTCGCTTCCTGGTTCGCCTGGCCCTGCGGACGCATAGCGACCTCGACGACCGGCTGATCGAACTCATGCACCGCCCGGTCTTCCTGAGCGTCATTCTCACCGGGCTCTACGTGGCCCTGCGCATCTTGAAGGCGGGCCCCGAGACCGAGCGCATCCTGGTCGCCTCGCTGCAGACGGCGGCCATCGTCATCTGGACGGGCGCGGGCTTCAAGCTCTCCTCGGCCACCCTGGCCGGGCTCAGCCGGCTGGCCGATCGCGTCACCTGGCTCGAGTCGCGCACGCTTCCCCTCTTTGAGAACCTGAGCAAGATCGTCGTCCTCGCGGTCGCTGTCTACTGCTTTTTGATTGCCTGGCGCCTCGACCTCACGCCCTGGCTCGCCTCGGCGGGCATCATGGGCATCGCCGTGGGCTTTGCCGCCAAGGACACCCTGGCCAACCTCTTTGGCGGGCTCTTCGTCATCATGGATGCGCCCTACAAGATCGGCGACTACATCAACCTCGACAGCGGCGAGCGCGGCGAAGTCGTCAAGATCGGCCTGCGCAGCACCCGGTTGATGACCCGAGACGATGTCGAGATCACCCTGCCCAACGCGCATATCGCCAACGCCAAGGTCGTCAACGAATCCGGCGGCCCCCACGAAAAAACCCGAGTGGTCGTCCAAGTCGGCGTCGCCTACGGGTCCGACGTGGAAGAGGTGCACGCCGTCCTCCTCGCCGCCGCCCAGTCCGTACCGTCGGTGGTCGCCGACCCCGCCCCCTACGTGCGCTTCATCGAGATGGGCGACTCCGCCCTGCTCTTCCGCATCCAGGCCTGGGTGGATGCCCCCGCCCAGCGCGGGGCCTGCATCGATGGGCTCAATACGGCGATCTACCAGGCCCTCGGCCGGGCCCAAATCGAAATCCCCTTCCCCCAACGCGTGGTGCACGCCGCGCCCCCGCCGCCGTCCGCCGACTAGCGGGCCCAGGGAAACATCGAACAAGCGAACACCGAATAAGGAAGTCCTCAACAATGAAACTTTATGTCTTCATGATGGCCCCGAACCCCACCCGGGTGCGCCTGCTCCTCGCCGAAAAGCGCGCCGCCGGGGCCGAGATCGACCTGCCCGAAATCACCGTCAGCCTGATCGAGGGCGAGCACAAGCAGCCCGAGCACCTGGCCCGGCATCCCCTGGGCAAGCTGCCCGTGCTCGAACTCGACGATGGAAGCTTCCTCACCGAGTCCGGCGCCATCGCGGAATACCTCGAGGAGATCTACCCCGATCCGCCCATGCTCGGCGCCTCGCCCGCCGAGCGCGCCCGGGTGCGCGAACTCGAATGCCTGGCCAACGGCGGGGTCCTCGCCTCGGTGGGCCACATCGTCCACGCCACGAACTCACCCCTCGGTCTGCCCGCCAACCCCGAAGTCGCCGCCGAGGGGCATTCTGCGCTGCCCGGCCCCATGCAATGCCTCGACGACCGGCTCGCCGACGGCCGCCCCTTCCTCGCCGGCGAGCGCCCCACCCTGCCCGACTG
>JAPKBZ010000209.1 GCA_028823175.1 Myxococcota bacterium | reverse complement strand
GGTACGGGATGAGGATGATGGCACCCCCTCCTCCGAACAAGGACAAAGCCATGCCGACGATGCTGAAGACAGCCAGAGCGAGAAGGGTCATGGTTGGATGCGCAGCCTGCTAGAGGTGTGGGAGTGAGAACCCAGCTGCGAGACCTCCCTGCTCCCGGTTCGATGACCCAACAACACTTCAACGTCGGGGCAGCTCCATCGGTCTACGGAATCAGTAAAACTTGCGAGACTCATGTGGCCCCCCCCACCTGCTGCTCGGGCAACAAGTTGTGTTCTCTGTAGAGCTTGCGCAAGTAAGCGAGCTGGAGTCGGCGCGGGTCGGCGTCCTCGGGCTGCGCTTCGATGGCCGGCTTGCTGTCAATTTGTGCCTGCGTCATGGAGCGAGCAGGTAGCGTGCGTGCGTACCCGAACTCGGCCATCACGTCCGCGCAGACGGCTTCGACAATCTCCACCTCTTGTGCGGGGAGTTCGAGTTCCCAGGCGTTTGCCCTGCCGGTCTGGATGGGCTTGTCGAGATTGCCCCAAAGCTGGTGGCTCGACTGAGCCGCCCAGCGGGCCTCGGGAGATTCATGGGCGTTGAGCATCAACGGCTCGAAGGGAACACTGAGAAAACTACAGGCCTGCCGCAGCTCCACCTCGGGCTGGCTGAGGAGATCCTCGAACCGCACTGTGTGAAGCGACAACCGACCCGCCGATGCAAGAACTTGGCTGTGGTAGTCCTTCCATGCCATGGCCGAGGCATACGGCGTCTGTGGCCCACGGACTGTGCCGCGTCCGCTGTTCCAGACTCCGCGCGGGTCCCGAACCAGATGGACGAAGGTCGCGTCTTCCACACAATTGGCGATCTCGTCGATGA
Source organism: Myxococcota bacterium (assembly GCA_028823175.1). Classification (GTDB taxonomy): domain Bacteria; phylum Myxococcota_A; class UBA9160; order UBA9160; family UBA4427; genus JAZXM01. The sequence goes on along the minus strand of JAPKBZ010000209.1, from coordinate 1,431 downwards.
GGAGGAGGTTGTCCGGTGACTTGCACAAGACCCTCGCGTTGCCACGGTTCATCAGCACCGCACCCGTGCGGTAGATGGCGGACATGATGCCTAGCACGGTGCCTGGAATGCCCTGTTTCGCCATGATCTCGCGGACGTCGGCAGAGCTCATGGCCGCGTCGTTGGAAGGAGACATGGGTCTGGGGCTCAGGTTCGCGATGGCAACCATCGCTTCCACGAGACCGTCTCCCAGAGGTTCCGCAAGCGGCAGGAACCAATGGCCGAGCACTGGCGGAAATGGCCCGAACAACGACGGGTTATGCGTCGTAAGCAGGCTCTGCGTCTTGTTGGACCCATGCCGTTGCGGAGCCAGCATAAAGACCATGTTGGCACTGAATCTCATGACCACGATTTCTCCGACTTGCTTCTTCGTCACAATAGATCTTTTTGCGCGACTTGGGCCACGTAAGTTGGGTCCGTTGAGACGACAGCGGCGACCGAGCGAAAAGGGGGCTTGTCGGCCGACGACTCGCCCCCGCGCATCATCAATGGAACGATCGGAGTCTGGACGAGGGACCTGGCTCAGCCCAACCGGCGCTTATACATGTCGAATACGAGCTCCCAGACCTTCTCGGCTGCAGCTTCGGAGTAGGCCGGGCCCCGCTGAGGAAAACAAAATCCGTGATGGGTCTTCGGGAATGTCTCCGTGCGGTGCGTTACGCCGTTTGCGTCGAGTGCGGCAGTCAGATCCGGAATCACGTGGTCGGGCACATACTCGTCTGTTTCTGCAAAGCCTATATACAGCTCGCCGCGGATTCGGTCGGCCAGGAGATGCGGTGAATCGGGCTGATCCGTGACGATCGATACGCCGTAGAGGGACGCCGCCGCTGCGAAATCTTCGGGGAAGGTGCCCGCGGCGGAAACGACGTACTGCCCGCTCATGCAGTAGCCGATGCATCCCTTCGCACCCGGCTTCACGGCCGATTGCGTCGCGAGAAAGTCGAGCATCGAACGCGTATCCCGCATGACGAGTTCGTTGGTTAAGCTCGCCATGGCTGCGAACATCTTCTTCATCGTCGCTGCACTCGTCGTCGGATCCATCAACTCGTCGTAATCGAACGGCGTGGTCCCCGGGCGGTAGTACATGTTGGGCAGCAGCACGTAATAGCCTTCGCCAGCGATTCGCCGACAGAAGTCGCGCAGTTCTTCGCGAATACCGGGTGCGTCCATATAGAGGATGACGGCGGCGTGTGCGCCATCGCCATCGGGATGAACGCTGAAAGCCTCCATCGTGCCATCCGGAGTTTCGATCTGATGCGTTGCTTCAAGCATGATTTTCCTTTATTCAATCTATCCTTGTCGAGGCTCTGACGATATCGCACGGCGTGCTGCCACGGGGCGCGGTGAAGATCGATGCCGGAGCGCGGCCCTCGATCTCTTGCGCCGTCCTCA
>JAPKBZ010000104.1 GCA_028823175.1 Myxococcota bacterium | reverse complement strand
CTACTCGGGCTTGTCGAACAGCAGCGAGTACATCATCGGAAACTCGGGAACCTCGGGCGGGAATCGCCAGATACCGTCGCCGTTTGTGACCATCCACGGCCAGCGCTTCGACACCGTGAACGGGAACTCCCGTATCTTTCGCAGCTGAAAGCCCACGTCGAGGAGGGCCTGCATGACCTCGGAGAGCGGATGGATGAAGTCGACGATGACGTTGTTCGTCGTCACGGCGTCGCGAGCCGCGTAGCTGCCCGGTTCTTCGAATAGGTCACCACCGGTAGGGAAGTACGGGCGAGCGAACGTGGTGTCGTCATCGTGCAACTGATCAGTGAGCGGGTGAAACTCCGAAAGATAGAAACGCCCGCCCGGACGGCAAAGAGACCACATCACCTCGGCCCAACGCTGCATATCGGGGAGCCAGCAGACCGCTCCTTTGCCCGTATAGACGAGGTCGAACGTGCGGCCGTCAACCGCATGCGCACCGTCATACACATCACCGACAAGCCACTCGGTCGCGCTCGTTCCGCGTTGCTCGGCGAGCACCGGGGCAGCCTTAATCGCCGCCGCCGAGAAGTCGAACCCGACCGTCGTCGCACCGCGTTCTGCGAGCGAGATGGCGTCGGTACCGATGTGGCACTGCGGGTGAACAACACTAAGTCCGGTGACCGAGCCGAGATCCTCCCACTCGAATTCCTTGAGACCGCTGCCACCCTCTCGGTAGAGCAGCGAAGCCGAATGAAGCGGGGCCCGCTCCTCCCACCATGCATGGTTCAGGTCGCGCCATTCGGCCGGTGAATGATCGTCGAGCTCGCTCATGGTCGAACACCCTTCCGCGGATAGGCATTTCAAAGGCCCATTCTACATCCTGGCCCATGCCCGGTACAGGCAAAAGATGGGGCACCGGGGCTCCCCTGAGCCGGCTGGGGTCCGTCGGCGGCGGCTGGTTGAGCCAGTCTCAATGAACCTGCTCGCCAACAACGGTGCTTCGCTGGAGACGATCAGCAAGGTGATGTCGATACCGGTCGCCACTGCTCAGTGCCACGCCTGGCTACACAAGAACCTTCCGCTCAGTGAACACGTGGCTTTCAACTCAACAGCCGAAGCATCTGCACACGTTGCACGAGAGTCGGGACCCGCCACGGGCTCCCCTAGGGATTTAACATAACGCCCATACGCGGACGTTGTGCCAGAAGGCAGCTTGAATGTCCTATCCCCCCGACCACCCGGATGGGTCGACCATTTTCGACTTCCTCCAGAATCCCGCAATTCGCATGGCAGAAGCGGCAGATCGAAGGATGCGTTGTCTGAGACATTTGGCGTTTCCGTATCGCGGTTGCTCGCGCGAGACATTGACCCTGGGAAGTCGTAGGGGCTCGGCGGCGGTGGCCCCCAACTCAGGCGAACAGGGAGAAGCTTTGTTCCTATATCCCTTCGATGAGATCCCGATGGTCTTCGGAGATTTCCTTACCCATGACCAGATCGACAAGGATTCGGCCACCCAGGGCATTGGGGGCAAAGACGATATCGGCTTGGGCGAGCTTGAGCCGGCTGATGGCCTGAACAGAGTTGGCGACGGCCAGCACCGATATTCCGGCTTTGAGATCCTTGGAGACCAGCGAGATGAAGGCATTTTGCCCATCATCTTCCTGTGCGGCAATGACGAGTCTGGCGGAGTCGATTCCGGCCTCGCTCAGCACTGATTCCTCACAGGGGTTTCCTCGGATCACCTGATCTGATGAAAGGCTGATGTTGCTTCCCTGTGGAATGATCTGCACGAAGGGGATCCCCTTTTCCGTTAGTTCTGCGGCCGCATTGACCGAGATGGGGCCATCGCCTGCCAGAATGACGTGATTGGTCGGTTTCATATGCTTCTCCTCGGGCTGGAAGATACGGGTCAGTTCACCCGATAGGGCCGGTCCAATGACCGATGCCGTACTGGTCGCAACAATCGATAGACCTACGATGATGAGAGACACTACGAATAAGCGGGCTTCAAGAGTAGCCGGCGTTGTACTCCCATAACCCACGGTCGAAACAGTGATGACCGTAAAATAGAAGGCCATGCCAAGATCAGAAATCTTGGGCTCGAAACCGCGACCCAGTAGCAGGCTTCCAAAACTACCGTAGGCGATCACGGAAAGTAGGCTGATCAGGGAGAAGAAGAAGTTCGCGCCCGTGGCTCTTCGGTTGAATTTCTTTCGGAAGAACACTGAGGCCACGAGAACGATGCCAGGCAAAAAGAGTGAGAATTGCCATTTCTCCTGGATTAGATTGGCGGCCACCGTGAAGGTCATGACGACCACCGCAAAGGACCAGGCTACGGAGAGCCGCCAGAGCAGCCCGATTCCGATTATGAAGAGCAAGCCACCGAGGAAGATCTGGCTGCCGCTTCCGATTGCCCAGAGCGATGAATCCAGTTCAAGTAGAGGTTCCAGGCCTGATAGATCCAGTCCTTGGTACCTCAGCCCATCCACGATATTGAGCACCCCGGCTAGCATCACGGCGGTGCCGAGAGGCGCTTGCGGCCAGAGAGACCGAAAGCGGTTTCGCCAGATGGTCTGCTGATTCTTGTCTGTTGAAGGTGAAGTCATTCTTGGAACTTAGCGAGACTGTGACTCTCTTGGTAGGGAGTCGTGGTTACTCAAGCCTGCCCCGCGATCTCCTTGATGTAGTCCTCACTGAGGGATTGGCTTGCCAGCCCAGGAGTTTGGCCTTGTCGGCATCCAGCGCGGCATCCATCCTATTTCCGGGTCGCTCATCGAGCATCTAGGTGTCTGCTCCGAAGAGTTGTGCGATCTCCATCACGGAGTAGCTTTCGTCCGCCCCGAGCCCACTTGAATGTCCTATCCCCATCCCTGAAGCACTTTTGTACGGTTTTCTTATACGCGCACGACCGCGCCCACGCTCTCTCACTGATGAAAAATGAGGAATCACTCATGAATCACTCGGACCATTACGAATCTCAGGAAGGCACGGACTCGCGATTCGGACGCGTCTTCTCCGCCTACTCGAAGGCATTCAAATCCCGTGATGATGATGGACTCAAGGTGGCGTTCCACCCTGAAGCGATCGTTCGGGTTCACGACCGGCGAACGAATGAAAGACTCGCACTGACGCCGCACGAATTCTTCACGCGTCTCTACCGGGCGATCGGCGATGCAGAATTTCGAGTCGAGACGTTAAAGGCACGCTTCGATGACGGCTACCTGTTCGCAGACGGAATCTGGGTCACCCAAGGGCACGAACCCATTCTCAGGGCGGCCGATCTTTTTTCGGCACTGGAGGACGGACGCATCTTGTCACTGACCGTGGTCTGGACGGACGCAACGGCTGTTTAATTCTCATCAAATAAAGATACCTCCACCGTGATTTGGCCCTGCTGCCGTAAGCTGAGGGCCCCGGATCACGCGTCGCTGCACGGAGGAGACTGATGATGTCAACCTCCACTTCATCAAGGTCCGGTCGAATCGAATTTCCGCTCTCCACAGCGACATCGGAGCCGAGCAAGAGCTTATTGATATCATCGAGCATGGCCCGTGCGTCACGTGCTATCTGAATATCTCTGATAAGGATGGAGCCGTCCTCTCGATTACTGAAGTCTTCAGGCTTGACGAGAACGGCCGAGTTGAGGAAATCTGGGCCCTATAGGCGTTGCTAGAGCGGGAATCTTCCTGAGCCCAAAATGGCCTTGCTACTTGCTCTCGCTCTTCTCGCTCTTCTCGGTCTTCTCGGTCTTCTCGGTCTTTCGATGTACCGGAAAAGACCCAGGATGCACCATGGGCCTTTGAAACCCCTATCCGCCAGAGTATTTAGTCATTTTGAATGAGTTGTCGCGACGAGTTCTCTGGGTGGCGGCAGAAAACTTGAAGCCGCTGTAGCCGGTTTGGGTGTTGAAGGGGGCTCGAATGTCAAAGCGATGGATTTGGGGCGGGGTCGCCGTGCTCGTAGGCGTGTTGGCGGTCGGCGTCTTTGTCGCAGACCGAGCGACGTCGGGCATCGCCCCGCCACGGGCTCCGCTAGGGATTTAACATAACGCCCATACTCGGACGTTGTGCCACAAGACAGCCTGTATGTCCTATCCCCCACAATGGTCATCAAGGCTCCTCCCGGCGGCGGGCGGGGATCGAACCGCTCTGACTTTCCACGGCTTCAGTCGCGCGGCGTAAGGCGGTAGAGCACGTCGAAATCGTCGACGGTGACGGGCTCACCGTATAGCTCGTCGATCTGCTTCGCGTATTTCGCCTGGAAGGCCTCGGCCACGCGCTGCTTGACGTCGGCATCGCTCACCTTGCTGGCGCTGAGTTCGTAGACGTTGTCGCCGACCCGCACGCGGACCTCATCCGGCCGTTCTTCGACGCGCCTCGACCAGCCTGTTCCGGGGTCGCTCCACACGTACATGGCGTCATCGAAGCCAACGCCCCAGATGTTCACGACACGGGGGAGCAACAGACCCTGCGCTTCGAGCTGGATGATCTCGCTGTGCTGAACTAATGCGAAGCCATCGGGCGCACCCACACCGGATCCCCCGAGTCGGATCCCGGGGGTTTCTCCCATGGGCCCACAACCGAGTACTACGAACAGCAAGAAGGTCGCGGCGCTCTTCATGGCCAAGACTCTATCCGAGAGCCCCGAGGCCTGCGAGCCCGAAGGCGTCTGCTCTGGCGGATAGTAATTTCAAAGGCCCATGGTGCACCCTCGGCCATGCCCGCTAGAGGCTAAAGAGAGACGCGGGGGTTCTCGGGAGAGGGCTGGGGTCCGTCGGTGGTGGCCTCAAAGACTGTTAAGTAGTCAACTCAGCGATCTCGAAGCCCAGCAGCCTCTCCCCAAGCTCCCTCGCACTCTGATGGCCCGATTCAAGCTTCTTCTATTTGTCTGCCCGATGTTCTTTCTTTTCCTACTTGGGCGATATTTTGAAATCGCGCGACACAAAACTCATCAAAATCCCGAGATAAAAGCTATCACCGCGACACTTCCCGAACTGCTCGGTATCCGACATACACACAACGAACTCTTCCTATCAAAGAAATCCACATCGGGATCCGTCGATCACAAAAAAACAGGATCCGAGGGAGACAGCTCCGCTCCCTATGCCCAAATGAAGCAGAAGAGAATCCATACCGACAGATGCTCTAGACCAGGAGATCCCTGGGTCGCCGTGCGCTTGCCCCTCGGAGTGCGAACGGGCTCACGCCATCGAAGCCCCCCTATCCCCCTATCCCCCTATCCCCCTATCCCGATCCTCAAAATGAGATCAAAACGCTCGGTTCGTCTTCTCTTTAGAAAACGTCCTGACAGCGCTACGTTCCATGAGTGTGACGTCTAAATTATTCGCTTTCTTGCGCTCAGAGCTTGAGCTGTCGCCGGCCCGCTGGCGGGCCCTCGGCCGCATTGTAGTCGGCTGCGTGATCGCCCTGACCCTGGTGATGACTCTTCGAATACCCGAAGGCGGCTGGATCATTCTGACTATCTTCATTGTATCTATGGGCGATACAGGAGCCTCCGTCAAACGCGCCGTGCAACGTCAGCTGAGCGTTTTAACGGGCTGCGCAGCCGCCATCACTCTGGTGATTCTTTTCTACCAACAGCCCTGGCTCCTGATACCCTGCATGGCTTTCGTCATCGGCGTAGCCGTCTACCTGAGTCGAACTTCCGCAGCTCCCTCCATCCCTATCCTGGGCGCGCTCACCATGATTCTTGCCATTGGGGGAGTCGACGTGAGCGAACCTGAAGGCGTCAACATCGCCCTTTGGCGCTTTGTTGGTATCTCGCTCGGGAATATCATTGGAACTTTTTGCCAGGCCCTCGTGTGGCCTGAAAACCCTCAGAAGCTTCTACTGGAGGGCCTCGCCAAAAGCCTCCGGACTTCCGCTGAGAAACTCAACCAATCGCTCCTCCCTGCTGAAGAAGTCATCACTGAGGAAAGCCAGCTCGCCCTAGGTGAGGAACGGGTCATGAACTCACTCGCCCAATTGGTCACGTGGCTGGACAATGCCGAGCACGTCCAAAAAAAAATCCGAGGCTATCACCACGAAATGGTGAATCTGATAGGCGACGTGAACCAAATTGCCATTGCCTCGCAGCAAAGTGCACGCGCCTCGGCGTATCTTGCAGACAGGGGTCAAAATGCCAGATTCAGCGCACCGATTCGGGAACGTATCCTCGAGATACAGGAGCGCTGCAACACGTATGCCCTGGCTATTGAACACCGCGCGTGGACACCCTCCATCGACGCCCTTCCACTCTTGAATCAAGTCGTGTCCGAAACTTTCATAGCGGAGGAGGGGAACGATCACGAGCTCAACGGGGACGCGACCGGAACCCAGAACACCTTTGAGGGTACGTTGCTCTCCTCTGCCGTCAGTAGTTCAGAGGCTCTCGACTCCATAACCGAAAGTGTCGGTTTCCTACGCACTGGAAACACGACGCAGAGCAAGAGGAATCCCGGCCAAGCAGCCCCACTTGACTCAAACAAGGCCTCCTCGACTTCTTTGTTCCGACTGAAAAAGGGAAGCTTGACCGCAAACGGCTACCCTAAGATCAACCACACCGACCTGGTCTCCGCCGCCAAGGCCTCGCTCGGCGCCATGATTGCCTACGTCTACCTCAATACGGTCGATTGGCCGGGAGGCATCACAGCCGTGGTCACCGCAGTCCTGGTCTCTCTCGACAACTACGGTGCCATGATCCAAAAAAGTATCCTTCGTATCGCGGGTGCCGCCATCGGCGGCTTGGCCAGCATAATGGTCATCTTGTACGTCATCCCAAACATTACGAGCCTGCCACCTTTCCTCGTCGCCGCTGGACTCGTCTGCACCCTGGGTGCCTGGGTGCAAACCGGAAGCACGCGGATCGCTTATATGGGTCTGCAAATCGGGCTGGTGGTAGGGCTTGCCCTGGCTTCATCTCATTCCCCAAGCATAGACCTGATGGCTTTTCGCGATCGTTTGTTGGGCATTTTTACCGGACTCGGCTCGGTTCTTATCGTCTATGCCCTTTTCGGCGAGATCCGTGCCCGGATCTGGGCCATCGACAACAGCGCAGAGACACTCCGGCTGATGGCAAAAGGCGCCCTGATCGGATTGGAGGGGGCCGGAGTCCAAGTTGAAAAAGCCAACACCTATAGCTTCCGCTATGAGATCTATAGACGCATCTCTTTTGGCTATAGACTCCTCACCGAAGCCAGCTATGAGGATTGGTTTTCCCGACAAAAAGGAAAGAACCAGCGAGATTCCGAGGCTCTCCACACGGTCCTTGACGAGACCCGCGCGATTCAGAGAGTCATCATGTCCGTAGTCTGGAACAGACTGGATTTCCTGAGTATTGAACCACCCCACCTCGCGGGACGCAATGCACTTGAAGACGTGGGGCGCACGCTGCCCAAAATCCTTGAGTCACTCGCGACTCGGTTGAAAAATCCTGAGTCTTCAGATTCTCGCGCGGTCGAGGCCGTGTCTCGCTATTGCGAGAAACTACGTCTCTCCGAATCCGTGCTTCAAAGCGAGTCACTCAGCGACTCGCCCACACCTCCAGAGCGCAACTATCATCGCCTACTACGTGCCCAGCTCGGCTTTTACCAACAACTCGAAATCCTGCTCTCGCAAATGGCCAAGGACACCCAAGATTTTTCGATCAGTGGCGATCGGTTCTCCCTGGTCGCGCGACTGCGAGGTTCAGCGCGCCGAAGCCAAGCTCCGACCATACGCCCCGCATAGACTTACCTTGACTCGGACAAGACACTCGGAAAGCCCTTGATGGTAACCACCGCTGTACTCCCCATCCGAAAGGGGAAATCGGGGTCAGGTTTTTCAAGCACGACGCGCACCGGGAATCTCTGCGCAAGCCGTACCCAATTCAGACTCGTCTCAACATCAGGAAGAATACCAACCGTACTCCCATTTCGCTGCCAGAGCGCCCAGCCGATTCCCTGAACCTCTCCTTCAAAAAGTCGGCCCGGATAGGACATCAAATACACTTCGGCCTTCATCCCCGGCTTTATGTTCTCAAGAAACACTTCACTGAAATTGGCCATCACATACCACTTCCGGTTATCCACCAGAGCGAAGACGTGTTCGCCTCGATTAGCATATTCACCCACGGCAATATTGAGATTAGTCACATAGCCATCGAATGGCGCAAGAACCTCGCAATATCCGAGATTCAACTCGGCCTCGAGCAACTTCGCCTCGGCCGCCTTGCGATGGGCATTGATCCCGTCGAGATCTCCCAGTTCCTTCTTCGCCTGATCAAGTTCAAAACGGGCCCGCTCCATGGCTGATGAAGCGGCTGAGGCCAAACTCTCCGCCTCAAAAACTTGGTTAGGCGTCACAAATTCCTTCTCCAGCAGAGGGCGAAGTCGCTCAAGATACTGCACGGCGTACTCCGCCTCCGCCTTCCTTCGCTCGACTTCGGCTTCGGCTGCGCGAACGGCCCCCTCCATCCCTTCAATTTTAAGGTCTGTCATCAGGAGCTCCGCTTCCGCCCTGGCCACAGCCACCTGGTAGGGCCGCGGGTCGACAACGAAAAGAACCTCGCCCTCACTCACAGGCTGGTTATCGACCACAGAAAGCTGAACGATGGGGCCACTCACATGAGGTGCGATGCCAACCGTATTGGCCCGAACGTACGCGTCATCCGTACGTGGCCAGATGGAGAGATCTCGATTAACCCAAAGGGACAGCAGCACTGCCCCCAGAACGATTCCAATGCCCACCGCTCGGCCCACGAAACGCTGGATGTACGAGGAGTCCGACGATGCGCCCTGTTCTGAATCCGGTTCAGAATCCACGTGACTGACCATATCCTTTATTTCACGATCGGAAGAAGATCAACCATATCGTGAGTGTGAGAAGAAGAGCCAGACTCGGGTAAATCAAGACCGGCGGCCCAATATGGGATTCGATGCCCATTCGAACAAAGAGTGGATAAAACGCAAAAGTAAGTCCGACCCCGAGAATCATACAGAGCATCCAGGAGGGGAAAAATGCTCCATCGACATTCAGAACAGGATCGCAGCCAACCGGCCCTAGGGCCAAGAAGCCCAGAGTCAGCCCGATCAATGGGTCCGTTCTTCTAAATCGATCCATACCGGTAAAAGCCCTCTCATCTGGAGTTGCCACTCCGCTAAATTCACAGGATGATAGAGCAGATGAAACTTTTCACGAAATGCTCCGATCGCGCAAAGTACGCATTCCTCATGCTCCTATTGGCCTCACTTCTCATATCCTGTGCCACTTTTAAACAAAGCCCCGAGTGGAATCCCAATGCTTCGGCCCCACCTTCTCCCCAAGCGACTTGGATCCCACCCGATACCAAGCCAAATAATCGATCGCTGGACGACCTGCTGTCTCTGCCCCCGGTCGACCACGAGCAGACCGCCCAAACGGAACTCCCCTCATCGAAAACGGCTGAACAAATCCTGACACAACTGAGTGCGAACGTTCCGTCCTCAAGCCCGACTCAGCCGCTGCACCTAGTCGATCTGATCAACTTCGCGCTTGAGAGAAATCCGTACACCCGAGCCCGCTGGCAGCAGGCACGCATCGCCGCGGCCGAGGTGGGTGAAAGCATGAGCGCCTTCTACCCTACTGTTGAGGTGGAAGCCATGGGTGGCATCTCAAAACGAGCCCTGCCCTTCCCCGCCGGCACAGCCGTATACCGCGGCGCGGACATCATTCCCGAACTCGAGATTACCTATATTCTTCTCGACTTCGGACGGCGCAGCGCTCGCTCCGAAGCGGCCAGGCGACAGCTTGCGGCGGCTAACTTCAGCTTCAACCGGGAGATTCAAAGAGTCATCTACAGGGTCGAATCAGGCTTCTATGAGTTTGATGCAGCCAGAGCCCTTGAAAATGCCGCAGCCGTGAATCTGGCGCTGGCTCTTTCGGTCCTCGACGACGTCGAGAGCCGGGTGGAGTTGGGTCTGGCCACGCGCCCCGACTACTTGCTCGCGAAACAGGTGAAAGCTCAAGGCGTCTATGACCTGGAAAGTTCGAGAGTGGCGGTATTCAATGCACGCTCAAAACTCGCCCTCGCTATGGGCTTGCCCGCCAACTCAGAGCTGCATGTCGTAAGCCTCTTCGATCAACCCCTTCCTCCTGAACTTGGACAGCAGGTCAATGCGCTCATGGATCTCGCACTGGCCGAGCGGCCCGACCTTCAAGCCCAAGTAGCCCGCCTTCGGGCGAGTGAATCCGCCCTCAGAGAAGCCAAAGCCGACTTTTTCCCCGTAATCGGGGTCGAAGGCTCGTACGGTGCGCAGTGGGGAGACTACAGCCTTTCTGGCGGAGGCGTTGGAACACAGGGACTCGAGACAGGAAGACGACGTCATGGAACCGGTTCCATATACGATGCGCAGGTCGTCATCACGTGGCCTCTATTTGAAGGCTTTTCCCGCCTCAATCGTGTCCGAAAAGCACGGGCCGAAACGGAAAGGCAGAAGGAAATTCTTCGTTCAATCGAACTTGAAACTACAAATGAAGTCTGGAGCACATACAACGACTATCAGGCCTCCTACCGCCGATACGAATATGGTGTCGCTCTGCTTGAAGCTTCGGAGGAATCCTACAATGCCACGCGTGAATCCTACGACAACGGCCTGCGTACCATCGACGAACTCCTTCGCTCTGAACGAGACCTCTCATCGGCGCGCTACACACTCATTGGCTCTCGCGCCGAACTTCTTTCGACGGCGGCTCGCCTCGGCTTTGTCCTGGGTAATGTGAAATCGGCCAATTTCAGCTCTCCTCATTGAGGGCATCACTCAGGGCTTGAGCAGGCCTAAACCGTCGTCCCGGCAGTCGTGGTCTTCAGCATCGCATTCGGTGTGGCATTGATCGGTCTCGAACCGAAAAATGCCCTGCTCGAAATGTTGAACACCAGCCATGAGGCACTCTCGCGCATAACCAACTTCATCGTGCGTCTCGCCCCCATCGGGGTGTTCGGCATCGCCTCCAATGCCCGCCACGGGCTGCCCTAGGGATTTAACATAACGCCCATACTCGGACGTTGTGCCAGAAGCCAGCTTGTATGTCCTATCCCCGACCCCACCTCGGAGGTAGGTGGCTCATTCGCTTGTCTCCTCCAGCCACGACCACGACACCTTGTATTGCTCGCATAGGACCTCGTAATACGAGGGGTCCTCGACATCAACGTTGTAATCGTGTGTCAGTTCTTCCCCTATTGCCACGTCTCGCGCGGCGATCAAGGCGAAACGGTCGCTCAGCAGACACTCTTCTACTTCACGCGTGTTCTCGGGAGAGGACTTATATGGGGTTTTACGTCCGCCGGAGACATTATTCATGAGTACGGTGGGCTCGCTGGAATGATTCATCAGCACCCCGTCGTCGAATACCCTGATCAGGTAATCCGGAAATTCGGGCAGGCCGAATACGTGTTCCAATTCGTAGACCACCTCGCTGGGCGACATTTTCG
>JAPKBZ010000103.1 GCA_028823175.1 Myxococcota bacterium | reverse complement strand
GCCCTGTATACCCGTGTTGGGTCACTGGCCTGTCCAATGGGGGGAGAGGCCGTAGCGGATGGGGCCTAGAAGAGCCCGAAGAGTCGTCCCTTGGGTTCTTGCTTTCGGTCGAAGGCGTTGACCACGTTCTGGTAACCGGCCTGCTTGGCGAGGAGCCGCGCCGACCGGCCTTCAGCATCGCGAAGGTCACCCTTGGCGCCACTTTTCAGGAGCAGCCCGACGACTTCTTCCTCGCCCTGGCTGGCTCCCATCATGACCGGAGTTTGGCGGCCTTCACCGCGAAGGTTGAGGTCTGCTCGCGCATGGATCAAGACTATGACGACCTCCATGTGTCCTGAGCTCGCTGCCAGGTGGAGGGCGGAATTTCCTCTCTGGGTCACCGAGTCGATATCGCCTCCCATTTCGAGCAGGGTGACCACGGCCTCGAGATTGCCGTGTCGAGCCGCCGCCGTCAGCAATGAGCCTCCGTCCTGGCATCGCGTGTTCGCTTCAATGCCGAGTTCGACCAGCGCATGCAAGCTCTTATGGAAGGACTCCCTTTCCACGGCCAAACAGGCTGCTGCACGCAGTTGGGCCCCAGAAGGCCCGTCTGTGGCGTTTTGGGAGAGACGGGAGAGCAGTGCCCCGTCCGCTTTCCGGACGGCCCACTCGACGATGGAAACACCGTCGACGTCGGTTGCATCAGTTCTCGCGCCTGCATCGAGGAGTTGGATCGCCATTTCCGAATGGCCTCCGCGAGCGGCCCATGCCAGGGGGGTGCCGCCTTCGCCCTGGAGGGTTTCCAGGGATGCATTCTTCTCGAGCAACTGCGCAGCGACTCCAGTGTGGCCCTCACGGGCGGCGAGCCCAAGGGCAGTCCAGCCATCACCGACCTCGGAGTCCACCTTTGCCCCGGCTTGGAGCAATGTCGAGACGCTCTCCTCATTGCCGCGCCAGGCCGCTCTGGAGAGCGCGTTGTGGTTCTCGGGGTCCCTTTCCTCGAGGTTGGCTCCTCCGCGCACCAGAAGTTCTACGTCACGATCCTGATTTCTCCAGGCCGCGGCCACAAGAGAGGGCCAGTCCTGGTAGATGCCGCCATCCTTCTGCGCGCTCTTGTTGAGCCAAGCGCGGGTTGCGGCATCGCCGTTATTTTTATCGGGCGAGGGCCGAACGCCGGCGCGCGCCAGGCGTTTAAGCACTTTGGTTGAGCCGGTGCCTTTGGCCAGGTCAGCCGCAGTTTTGCCCCGGGAGTCTTTGAGTCGCGGGTCGGACTGGGCGTCCAGCAGAATCCGCACTATGCCGACATGCCCCTTACGGGCCGCCATCATGAGGGCTGTTCGCATGCTGGGACCCGCGAGATTGACCTCGGCCCCCCCCTCGATGAGTAGACGTACGACCTTCGTCTCACCCGCGGCGGAGCTACTCATCAATGCCGTGCGGTTCGCCGAATCCCTGACGTTCGGCTCGGCGCCCGAGGAGAGAAGAAGCTCGACGATCGCTTCCGAACCCGTCTCCGCGGCTAGAAGAAGCACCGCGGTACCGTCGGAGTCGAGAAGCTTGGCCGAAGCCCCGGCCCGAAGGGCGCGCCTGGCCAGGGAAACATCGGCTTCCCTTACTCCCCGAATTAGAGCGGTGTCCGAGGAGCCATCTGATGATCGCCACTCGCTGTTGTCTTTCTCCTGAATTTCCTTGATCCGTTTTTTTGCTCGTCGGTCTTCACCAAGGGCGGCGCATTCGTAATAGTGGAGAGCAGAATCGAGATCAGGGTCTACGCCTCGCCCCGCCTGGAACCATTCGCCAAGGGTGAAGCAGCTTCGGGTGTGCTGGTTGGAAGCGGCTCGCTTCAGCAAGGTCACCGCCTTGGGGTCGCTCTGCTGAACGCCTCTCCCCTGGTGGTAGAGAATGGCCAGCCTATATTGCGCGTCGAGATCGCCCGCTTTCGCGGCGGTCCGCAGCGCCAAGGCTGCACGCTTGAAATCTCCCGAGCGAAGGGCGCGATCGGCTTCACTCGTTGTTGCATGAGCAGCTTCGGCCCCCGCAAGCAGGACGAAGAAAACGGTGAAAAAGAAAGAGGCAACGAAGAAGGCGGTGAAGAAGGCGCCAGATCGGTGCTTCCGGATTTCCCTCGATAGGAAAATTCCGCTGTTGTTCCAGGTTTTAACCTTATTCGCCATGCCTTACCTCGATTCCGATTCCTGAATCTCGCAGGAACTGGGTTGGGAGTTCGCCTCCAATGCAGACGATTACGGCATCATTGGAAATTTTCTTTATACCCTGGGCCGTATCGAGGTGAACGATCTCGGATTCCAATTTTTTGGGCGAAGTACTGAGGAAAACGTCGAGAGATCCATTCTCGCTGGCCTTCTCGACGCGTGCGCGGTTCGCCGGCTTGGCTCTTGAGAAGGCATCGCCCCGGTAGCAGAGGGTGACTTCGGAGCCCGCCTGCTCGGAAATAGAAACGGCGGCTTCGAGGGCGCTGTCTCCGCCGCCGACGACGAGTACGCGTTTACCGGTATATTGTTCCGGGTCGATGAGCCGGTAGACAACTTTGTCGAGGTCTTCACCGGGAACTCCGAGCCGCCTGGGCGACCCGCGTCGACCAATCGCGAGGACGACAGAGCGGGTTCGGTAGACGCCCTTGGTCGTTTCGACGACGAGGCCTTCCTCATCCCGATCGATGCTCTTGACCCGTTGGCCCGTGCTGACCTGAAGGCCAGTCTTCGCGATGGCATCGCGCCAGAGTTCGAGGAGAGCTTCCTTGCTCGTTTCCTTGATGCGGACGGTGCCGTATCCGGGCAATTCTACCGGATTCGTCATGACGATCTTGCCGCGCGGGTAATGGGCGATGGTTCCCCCGACGGTCTCCTGCTCGAGGGTTTTGAATTTGAGCCCGAGTTCCTGGGCTTTGAGCGACGCGGCGAGTCCGGCAGGCCCCATGCCGACAACAATCGCGTCAAGTCGGTCATCCTCCGTGACTTTGTCTGCAGCGTTGGCCGCGAAGTTGGCCGCAGATTCCATGGCGAGGATGCCTTGGGCGATGGCATTGCGAATCAACCCCATGCCGGTGACTTCCCCCGCGACGAAAAGCCCGGGTACCTGGGTCTCGAAGTCTTCATTGGCCACAGGGACTTCCACGCCCCTGCGTTCGGTCCCCAGCACCAGTCGGATGGCATCCTGGGGACAGGCTTCCTTGCATGCACCGTGGCCGATACAGTTCGCTGCCTTGACGAGCACTGCCTTGCCGTGCACCAGTCCGAGAATTTCGCCCTCGGGGCAGGAGCTTACGCAGGTACCGCAGCCGAGGCATAGAGTGGGATCGATGACAGGGTGAAGGGATGCGGGTTCGTTCAGACCCGACTGCTCGGCTTCCGAGAGCGAGTCCAGCGCATCGGCGTGGACCCGCTTCTGCCTTCGGATATAGAAGATCCAGACCGCAGCCATGGGAAGCAGGTAGATCAACAGGGGGGACAGATCCAAGTTCATCGGGAGCGTACCGCCATTTTAGAAATCCCAGCGCACGGTGAAGTCGAAGAGATATCCGAACTCGTCACTGCGGGGCTGAGGCAGGCCGCCGCCTACACCTTCGAGCCACTCGAGGCGGATATCACTCTCGACGGTGAATTGGTCGCCGCGCCACTGGGCGCGGAGGCCGGGGCGGATCGCGATCTGATCGCTCAGTTCGTCGTAGTTTCTGTAGGCGATATTGAGGCCCGGAGTGATCCACAGCGAATAGAAGAGCGGGAAACGGCCGCTTGTTCCTACGTCGTAGCCCGAGTAGGAAAAGCCGTTGTAATAACGAAAATTGATCCGGCCGGTATCCCCTTCGGTCAAGAGGTTGTTGCCTATGAATTGTGTGAAGATGTAGTAATCCCATCCCGTTCCGCGCATGGCGGGAACTCCGCCGCTTTCGGGTGTAGACGTCATCTTCGCCATGGTGAAATCGCCTGAAACCTGCCATTGCTCGCCGATTCGTTGATTGACTCCCGCGGTAAGGGTGGTTGCGGTGGGTGTTCGATCTTTGGCGAGGTTCTCGACCTCCGAATCGTTGTAGTTGTATAGGAGGCGCAGTTCGTCGAGGGATGTGATCAGTGCGGGAGAGAGGGGGACGCCGTTGTCGTCGACAATCGGCCCCCCCAACTCATTGAGGTGCTCGGTCATCTGGCCGACGAGGGCGCTTCGCATGGTGAGAAAGGGGACGCGCCTGTAGTCGGCGAGGAGATTGATTGCCGTACCTTCGCGAACCTCGAAGTTGCCAGAAGCCATGAAGAGATTGAGTTCCTGGTAGTAGGCGTCGAAATCCATGGCGCTGAAGGCAGAGCCCTTGGAGCCGAACCAGCGCAACTCGTAACCGAGTGCGGCGCGGTCGATTTTTCCTTCGTACATCTGGACGACGCTCCAAATCTCTCCGGTGAACTGATCGTTCCAGTTCTCCATGCCGACCCGGGCCTCAAAGAAAACTTCATCCGTATTGATGTTGTCCGATGTGGCGGAGTACACGGGGAAGCCGACCGCGGCACCGAGGTAGGCCTGGTCTCCGAACGCCCAACGCGCGCTGAGCCCGTCGTATCGGCCGAGAATCCCGCCGCCCCTCCCCGGTTGCCGACCCAGGATGCCGCTGACTTCGAGAAAACGATCGCGAAGGCTCACGTTGAGGTAGCGGACACGGCTGCCATCTCCGACCTCGGAATCGAGGAAGTCGTAGCGGAAATAGCCGCTGCCTCGGACCCGGGCGTCGAATCTCTGATTTTGCATGAGTCCGACGCCGTCGAAATTGATGATCTGTGAGGAATCGCGCATCTCCGCCCCAGAGAGGTCGACGAAGCTCTGTGCTCGCTGATACGAAGTCGATACGGTTCCGTAGGCATCGTATGTGAAGGCGTCGGTATTCTTCGATGCGCGCAAGGGTTTACGATCGGTTTGGGACGAAGAGAGCAGAGCGTTCAGGCGCTGCTGCACCCGGACGGCACCGTCCGTATCCGGGAACCGATCCAGGTAGGTCTCGTATTCAGCGCGTGCGTGGGCGCGCTGTCCGTTCTTGAGCCGGGCCAGGCCGAGATACTCGAGGGGGCTGGGGAGATCGGCACCGCCCTCCATGGAGAGCACCTTCGAGTAGAGAGAAACCGCGCGGTTGTAGTCCCGGGCGGTCATGGATCGCCGAGCCTCGTTCATGATCGATTCGATCTCGGCCGCAGAGGAGGGGGCGAGAACCCCGGCCGTGCTCGATTGGGTCGCGGGCTTCGTGATGCCCAGGACCAGAGAGCGCCCCCCCGAGAGAGATTTCAAGGAGAAGGAGACCTTGCGGGAAAATTTGACGACCAACAGGGCATGGCCCGGGGCCTGAGGTTCCAGGGTGACCTCGCGAATCGGCGAGTCGCTTTCCTTCGGAGGTGTGAGCTTTTCCCCTCGGATGAAAACGTCCTGGCTACGATCGCGGCCGGGGAGCGGCATCACCGAAATTTCGACGAGTTGCCCGATTTTCTGAGGCGAATGGCTCGTTTGGATCAGGGGTGCGCTCAGCTGAATTTCAAGGCTCCAGCCCGTCTTGGTCGTCCGTATATTGAGGTCGGAGAGCCACTGGTCCGGAACTTCCTGGGCCTGAGAGGAGAGGGGGAAAATCAGGACGCAGGCGAGTATGCAAAGCAGGGCCGCGAGGGAACGCGCCCCCGAGCCGTAGGCTCTCCGTGCTTGGATCCGATTCACGACCTTTGCTCCCTTGCTTCGCTGACCGGGCCCGCCGAATCGAGGCGGCTTCCGAGGTGGCTTGGTTTTGCGGGGCGACTCAAGTTTTTGATTCGGGACGCATGGGAGGTGTGGGGGGGCCGACCAGTCTTTGTCCCCGGCCCACCCATCCTGGTTCTCTCAAAGACGCCGCTCTTTGCGAAATATCGAATCCCCGATCGCTCTAGCGTTCGGCTCGATCGTTCCTGTCGAATCGCCTGGCGTGGTGTTCGCCCAATGCCTTTCGCCTGTTGGAACCCGCTCCGAGAACCTTGAAATTGCTCAAGTAAACCCGGAGACAGAGCAGTGCTGTCGGAAGGCAAGTGGGCTCGTTGGGGTGCCGAATGGCTGGTTTTCTCAGGCATGACTGTCACTGAGTATCGGCATCTGCGAATTTTTTTTTAGGTTATAAATCAGCAATGTGCAGGAATAAAACCCACAGGAATGCAGCCGAGTCGCTGGCGCTGGCCCGCAGTAGCCCCAGGAGAAGCTACTAGCGGCCTGCCGGCCCCTCACGGGTCACTGGCGCCTCTTTTGCCGGTGAGGAGGAGGGCGCGGTCTGCAGGCTCAAAAAGGCAGATTCAACCTCGGCCTGGATCGCCGCGCGCAGGCGCGGCGTCTTGGCATCGACCAGCGAATGAAGCCGGATCATCCGTCGGCCATGCAACCGCACCGCAACCAGGGAGCACGCTTTTCGGGCGCTCCCCTGCCGCAGCCGCCCACAATAGAGTGCTGAACCCCTATACGCGCCCAAAGACAGGTTCGTCTCGACCGCGTTGGGCTCGTACTGGATCAGGTATTTGGCATTCTCGGCTTCATCAATCAGGGCCCCCTCGACTCCGCGATTTGAGCGGCGCGTCAGTCGCCCCTTGACCCACCCGCCGCCCCCGATCCGGAAGACGGCGAGATCGAGGCCCGCGAGTTCCGGTCGTGTTTCAGGTTTTACGGCGAACCAGTTCGAGCCGGGGAAGGTCAAGGAGAACGTGCCGGATTGACTGACGAACGTGGATTCAGGAGGGGGTTCCTCGGCGCTCTCTCCGCCCGCCTGAGGCGGGGCCGTGATCTCCGC
Source organism: Myxococcota bacterium (assembly GCA_028823175.1). Classification (GTDB taxonomy): domain Bacteria; phylum Myxococcota_A; class UBA9160; order UBA9160; family UBA4427; genus JAZXM01. The sequence continues at coordinate 4,680 of JAPKBZ010000103.1, read as the reverse complement.
GTTGAGGGAGGGGGCGGGAATGAGCGTGAGCCAGCCCAGCAGGCAGACCCACCCCAAGAGCTCGGGGCGGCCCAGGCCGGGGCTCGAAGAGCGGCGCGGGAAGCGCGGCAGGGAGTTCGTGCGGAGCGAGGGAGAATAGATCGGCTGCACAGTCAGGGCTTTTTACTCGTGGTGAAATCGCCCCACATGGCTCGCCATAGGTCCCTCGGCCCGAGCCCTGTTCGAGCGCGGTGACGGGTTCGCTCCACCGGGCTGACGAGTTCGAGATCGTCGCCGAAGACTCCGCGGATGCCCCACATCCCGTATTCCGGGCGGCCCGGGAAGCCGTAGCGGAGGTCGTCAATTTCGACGCCGAAACCATCGACGGTGGGACGAACCCGGGCGGCGATCTCTCCCATCGCGAACCAGTTGAAGACCCGCCCGCGTGGGGTTTGCATCAGCCTCTCAACCAAAGGATGGGAATCGGCTGAAATGAATTCTGTCCAGACAGTCGCTCCACCGTCGAGGGGGGTATGTAGGCCAACCCAAAGCCGATCATCAGAGCGCGCAACGAAACGACGAAGGAAGGGTTGCACGAAGGTCGGGTAACTATTGACCTGATCGGGGGCGTGACCGGAGGCGACGAGTTCCTCGGCGATCGAAGCCTCGGCCCTTTCGTTCAGCCACCACCCGTACCCCAGATAACTCCACGAGAGGATCAATGCCGCAATCGCGACAGCTTGGGGAGATTTCCCGCGTCGATGCAGGAAGCAGCCGAAGACCAAGCCCAAGGCAAGGATGCTTGAGTAGGTGAAGTCGACGATCGCCACGGCATCCAGGGCAAAGCGAGCCCGGGAGAATGGGGCCAGGAGCTGGGTACCGTAGCTCGTGAAGACGTCGATGAGTGGGTGGGTGAACAGGGCGAGAGCCATCAATCCCATCCACGCCGAAAGCGCGGATGATTCACCGGGCTCACCTGGCCCCGCTCTCCCCCGCCATCGGTAAAAGCGCCAAATCGCCCAGCCAATGATTGGGCCGGCGACTGGCCCGAACCACAGGGAATGGGTGAAGCCTCGGTGATAGACGAACTCGGCGAACGGGTCTTGACCCGCCGCGACCAAAACATCTAGGTCGGGAAGCAAGCCGCCTATAGCTCCCCAGACCAATGCTCGGCGCCCGAGCTTGCCGGTGAATCCAGCCTGGCCGACGGCGGCTCCCAAGAGGCCTTGCGTTACAGAGTCGATTGCTGCCAGCTCCCCGGGCCGTGCCCGATGCCCTAGTCGGGCCCTAGAGCGCTGCTCTCTGGTACATGCCGGCCAGAACGGCACATGCGCTCAACAAGCCCAGGCTAGCCGCGCAGACAGCAATGCGCCCGATTCTCCCGTGCCGCTCGATTTCCCCGGGAAGCGGGCTGGGGAGGTTCGCGTCCTTATTGGCTGCCCGGGTTCGAGAGAGTGCCAGCCCTCGTCGCAGAGCCAGGCCACCACTCGTTAGCATCACGAGGACACAGGTTTCATGAAAACGAAGGGTCCAGATCGCACCGTTGCTCCATGCCTCGAGATCCTCCCGGCCCAGGGCCAGAAGTTTGAGCACATAGGACAAGACGAAGGCGACGACCAGGCTCGCCGCGAGCAGCATCAGGCGTCTGTGCCGGTCCGCTTGCCCGTCCCGGGCCCGGCGGATGCCGGCAAAGGCAAGGAGTACCAGAGTCGCCATATTCAGAGTAGCCCCGGTCCAATAGGCGAGTTTCGGCTCCATGGAGGCAGCATAGCGCCCGTGTCGACTCGGGCCCCGGGTCGACACGCCGAAATTTTCACTCATCGCCGGGTGGATGTCGTCGCAGCCCGGTGCTCGCGGTATTGTAGGGGGGCAGAATCAAATCCGGCCTGGCCAAGGGTGGGCCAGAAGGGGGAGGACGTCGGGGTGGAGCGCAATGAGGTCCTCATCGTGGGCGGTGGTCTCGTGGGTCAGACTCTTGCGAGTCGCCTCTCCCGCGATGGCTATGATGTAACCCTGGTCGAAAAGAATCCCGATCGGGTGCGCGAGGTAGGAGAGATCCTCGACATCCATATCTTCGAGGGGGATGGCGCAACCGCGCCGGTGCTTCGCAACGCCGGCATCGAAAATGTCGGCCTAGTCGTTGCGGCGACAGAAAGTGATGCTTCGAACGTCGTCGTCGGCTTCCTGGCGAGCCACGTTTTTAATACGCCTCGGGTTGTCGTTCGGGTGCATGATGCTGGGCACGAGGAGGGCTTTACCAGGGCCTGTCAGGACCGTCCCGTAGAGGGTGTTTGCGTCAACCCCGACACCGCTTCCGTCGAGCGAATCGCATCGCTTCTCGAGGTTCCAGGAGCGGTGGATGTGATGCGCTTCATCGAGGGAAATGTTTTCGTTGCTGGCTTCCGGATTACCGAGGCTTCGGATTTTGCCGGCCTTCAGGTTTCCGACATGAAACTGCTCTTCGCCTCGACGCCCACCCTGGCCGTTGCGATTCAGCGTGGAACGGATTGGATCGTCCCCGGTGGTACCGAGCAGATTCATGCGGGCGATTTGGTTTATTTTGCGATTGCTCGACACGAGCTCGCCGATGTACTTGCTCTCGTCGGTGCGCCTCCCGAGCGCCAGGGGCGGATTATGGTGGCGGGTGCGACATCCATCGGCCTGGCCCTCGCAAAGCGTTTGGAGGAGCGAGACGAGCGGGTGGTGATGATCGAAGAAGACTCGGCTGCGGCCCAGGCTGCGGCGAGCCAGCTCGACCATGTGCTCGTCATCGAAGGTCGACCGACGGACCAGTCGCTTCTCGAGGACGAGGAGATCGAACAGGTTTCGGCCTTCGTCGCCCTGACCGACGATCACGAGTCGAACTTGGTCTCCGGCCTCTTGGCGAGGCGCTTGGGGGCAGGCCGTTCGATCGTATTGGTGGATAACCCGGCGATGGTTTCGATGGTCGGCGATATCGGGATCGATGCAATCATCAGCCCGAGACTCCTAACCATCGGTGAAACGATCCAGCATATTCGAGGGGGGGGTGTTCGGTCCGGTGCGGCCCTGCTCGGCGAAGAGGTGGAAATCATCGAGGTCGACGCCGAGAAGGATTGCCGGCTGACATCGGCGCCGCTGATGGATGTTGGATTGCCCAGGGGCGTCCTGATCGCTGCCCTGCAGCGCGGTGACAAGCTTCTGTTGCCCAAGGGGGGCGATCAGGTGATTGCGGGAGATCGCCTGCTCATCGTCTCTATGAACCAGTTGAGCAACAAGCTCAACGACTTTCTCGAGCCCTAGGGCCCGATCCGCGCTTTCGCGCAGCGAGGCGACCTGGGAAAAATGTCTGCTCCGGGGTTCGAGAAATCGGGTCGACTGACTGCCATTCTCGAAAGGGCGCCGGCAGGGTTCTTCGTCGCCTATGCCGTGGTGGCGTCCTTCGGCGCCTACTTCTGCATGTATGCGTTCAGGAAACCCTTCGCAGCTGCAAAGTTCGAGGGCGAGTTCTTTGCTCTCGACATGCTCGAGTTGAAGAGTGCGATCGTCATCAGCCAGGTCATGGGATACGCCCTCTCGAAATACGTCGGCATTCGGGTGTGCTCCGAATTGCCCCCGCGTTACCACGCTCTGACCCTCGCCGGATTGATTCTTTGGGCCGAAGCGGCTCTACTGCTCTTCGCAGAGATGCCCGGGAGCTGGAAAACCTTCGCGATCTTCTTGAATGGTCTTTCCCTCGGAATGGTTTGGGGCCTGGTGGTGCGATTTCTCGAGGGCAGGGTGACCTCGGAACTGCTTCTGGCCGGTCTCAGTTGTTCGTTCATCGTTTCCAGCGGAATGGTCAAGGACGTGGGTCGAGCCATGATGAGTGGGGGAGCCGCGGAATGGTGGGCGAGCGTTCCGGTGGTCGGGGCGGCATTCGCGGGTTGGCTCGGAAAGGTCAGCGAGGCTTGGATGCCCGCGGTGACAGGGCTGCATTTTCTGCCCTTCTTCTTTCTCTTTGTCTGGATGTTGGCCCAGCTTCCGCGACGAACGGCGACGGATTTGGAACAACGCCAGCCGCGCGACTCCATGGACAGGTCTAGGAGAAACGCTTTTATTCGCGAGTACTTACCGGGGCTTGTCATGTTGGTGGCCGCCTATTTTATTCTGACGGCCTATCGAGATTTTCGTGACAACTACTCAGTCGAAATTTTTGAGAGCCTCGGTTATCCCTATCACGGGAACGAGACGATCATCACACGGGCGGAGACCCTCGTGGCTCTGGGAGTGATCTCGATTCTCGCGCTTCTCAATACGGTGCGTCGCAGTCGGCCCGGCCTGATTGCTACGTTCTGCGTAATGGCGGGGGGGACCGCGCTCCTCGGGGTGAGTACTGTGCTCCTAGAAGCAGGCGTGATCAGCGGATTCTGGTGGATGACGCTGATCGGTCTCGGTTCCTATCTGGCGTACGTGCCCTATGGCTCGTTGCTCTTCGAAAGGCTGATGGCGAATACCACTCTCGTGGGGACAGCGGTCTTCGCTATCTATCTCGCGGATGCCGTCGGCTATACCGGGTCGGTTGCCATGCTTCTCTACAAGGATCTGGCGGCTTCAGAGATGTCCCGCCTGGCCTTCTTCCAGGCCGCAACCTGGGGCATGGCTGGCGTGGGCACGGTGCTGCTCATCACCAGCTGCATCTACTTCCTGCGCGAGCCTCGGCACGAAAGGTAGGCGCGCGGC
>JAPKBZ010000208.1 GCA_028823175.1 Myxococcota bacterium | reverse complement strand
TTCAGGAATCCAAATGGTTGTTCGACCGTCACGCTCAAATCCAATGGCCAGGTTTTGTGTTGCCGCAACTCAGCGGGCCGTGTGATCGCATGCTAAATTTCGCGTCGCGCTCCCGCACAAGCCACACAAGTGCGCCCGCCGGATCGAGTTCGTAAACACGAGCCAGTCTGCCGCTTCGGCCAACACTGGCTACGGCCACAAGGGAACTTCGACAGGATGGTCGTACACGATCGCGTCGAGGAGAATTGGAAACCGGGCACACCGCACCGAAATTTCATTCTCATCGCCATCGCCGTGCCGCTGCTCTTTGCCCATTGGGCCTTAGCCGACTTCAACCCCAAACCCTACGGAACAGCAGCGATCGACGGTTCCGACGTCGAGTTTTTTGCACCCGCAGGCGGGTCGCCGGTTCTGATTTTCGCGATTGCCGGCTTGCTCCTATTTGGCCGGGTTCGCCGGGTCGCAGCAGGCCTCGGTAGCACTCCACACTGGAGTCTCGGGCTCGTCTTTCTCACGGGCGGCGCAGTCCTCCAACGTTGGGCCGACTACGTCGGGGCCTCCGAACTTCTGGTGCTGAGCTTCATCCTGCTTCTGCTGGGCTCGGCTTCACTCGTGGCAGGCCGCGACGGCTTGCGTGCGACGTGGGCCCCCGCGCTTTTCCTCATCTTTGCTTTTCCGATCCCCGCCATTGTTGTCAACAGCGTGATCTGGCCGTTGCAACTCCAAACCGCGTCAAACGCCAGCTCGTTTCTCGGCCTGGTCGGATATTCGCCACAAATATACGCAGATGTGATCGTGTTGAGCGGTCATTCGTTTCAGGTCATCGAAACCTGCAGCGGCATGCGGATGATCGAAACCCTCACGATGGCGGCATCTCTCTATTCGATCTTGTTCTTCAGACGACGCTCCCAGGTCGTAATTCTGATGCTCGCTGCCCCGGTCATCGGATACTTCGTCAACTTCGTCCGCGTAATCTCGGTCATCTTCAACCCGTACGCGGAATGGGCCACGGTCCATACGGCCCAAGGCGTCATCATGCTTGTGGTCGGCGTGCTGATGTTGGCGGGGCTCGACTCGCTGCTCGAACGACACCAGGGCAGTCATAGCCGCGTGCCGAGCGGGAAGTCGAACTCACCGGTCGACGCATCACGCTTTCACAAGAGCGGCATCGCCACAGCACTCAGTGTCTTGCTTGTTCTCATTGCGTGCAATTTCGCAATAAAGCCATGGCTACCGGGGAAGACGCCGGTACCGCATGCATTCAGCCTTCCCGGCGTCTTGGCCGGCAGCAGGCCGACACTTCTCAAACTCGACCGACAGTTCCTGGGCAGTATTGGAGTCTCGAACTGGTTGAATCGACGGTATCAAATTGAGGGGGCACCGGTCGAAATTCGGGTCCTCGCAGACGACCGATTGAACCGATATGGATCCGTCGTGTCGCCCCGCGCGAAGATTCCGGGGCGAAGCTTCGTCGAACTCTCGCACGAAGAAATCGCCCTGTATCCAGGGGTTTATGTCGATCGGATCCTTTACGAGAGTCCCCAAAAACGGACTCTTGTGTACCACTGGACCGAGGGAACGCAGAGTGTCTTTGAGGAAGCGGTCCGCAACATGTTCGCCCTCGACCGAGGTCCAATACGGCGCAACTCCTTTGCCCTCTCGCTGCGACTCAGCACTGACGTGGGGAGGGACATCGCCGGGATCGAGAAAGCGGACAGGCGGTTGAACGCGTTCGCGTCGATTGTGCGCGACTCCCTCGAGTAAATTCGCGCTCGAGCCGCTCTGCGTAAACACCCAGGAACAAATTTGGCAGATGTTCCCACCTACCCTGCGGTGAAGCCCCGCGCGGGCCCCTCGCTGGCCCCACCTCGACTCGCGTCATTTGATCGACCTCGCTGCTATTTCTTGCAGTGGACACGAAACAGTCAAGATTCCCTTCTCATTTTGTGCAGTTTGCAATGGTGTATTCGGCCCACCTGCCTGAGCTCCTTGCGGCGTTTCTTTGGTCGTGGCTAGGCTCGAAACATGCCGTAAGGTTCGCCGAAAAAAAGCTTGGCCCTTGGCCGTTTGGTAGGCGATACTTGCCTGAAGAATCCGGGGTTGAGCCAAGGACTGCGGGTACAAATGCGCAATCGGTCGTAGGGCAAAACGCAGTTCAAATAATGGGGCGGGAAGCACAGTGAATACTTCGATCATTCGGGAAACTTTGACCCATGCCAAGCTGGCGGGTCGCACAAATTTGAGCGGGAGTATGTCCGTCAGTATGCCCACCAGGACGCGCAGCACGGTCGCGATCCTTTCGGCGGTATTCAGCGCATTCATCCTAACCACGCTTGCCACTCCAGCATTTGCCGG
>JAPKBZ010000207.1 GCA_028823175.1 Myxococcota bacterium | reverse complement strand
ACATCGGCGGCAGTGGCACGACGAGTTGCAGCTTTATTGTAGGGATGTAGTCGGGGTCCAGTCCCCTAGACATCGCACGACGACAAGACTGATCAGGGCCGTGGGGCATTATGCGCCGCGGCCTTTTTCTATTGGGTCTTCTTCTCAGATTCTGAGTCGGTGATCGGGTTGCGCAGAAGTGTCGCGAGCCATGGCTGTTGATCTCTTGGCAGACCGGGGGGTCGGTAGTAATGACGTATCTCTTCGAAGCCCGCTTGTTCAGCGAATTGCAGCCACGTTTCGAGGTCGTGATAGGCGCCGTAGCGCTTGCCGTTCCACCCCTCTCGATTGTCTCCACGCGGGTTCGACGAGAAGAGCACTCCGCCGTGTTTTAGACTTCGGCGTAGCTGTCCCAGTACGCGAACGATCTCGCTCGTGGGGATGTGAAAGAGAGACGCATTGGCGAAGACCCCATCGAAGTGCGCTGCCGGCAGATCGAGCGCGATGAAGTCTTGATGTAAAACCTCAGCTCCCGATTTTGCCTTTGCCATCTCGACAAACGCCGCAGTACCGTCGAGGCCAACGGGTTCATGCCCTCGGGCCATAAATGCGATGAGATCGCGACCGGGTCCGCATCCAAAATCGAGAATTCGATGCGGGCCTGAGCCGGGCAGGGCGTCGAGGAGCGCATCCATGTTCTGGGATACGTCATGATCTTTGGTGCCGAGCCAAAACCCTTCTGCCGCGGATTCGTAATGTTGGAGGGTTCCACTCGTAATTTCGCTTAATCGATGCGCTTCGGATTCGGTCACGCGGGCAACATAACAGACCGAGTTGGGAGGACGCGCGCGGATCTCGTAGCCGGTTGCGATGGCATCCCCGCAATGTCGTTGAAACCCGTTCGGCTGCGTGATGCCAGTACGTGAGTACTGTGGACCCAGAGAATGTGCCGGGGGTTGTCAGTTCCTGGCACCTTGGTCCCCAGCGCGTTGCACGAATCGTCGGCGTTCTCGACCGAGGCCTAGACCCAAATTTCTTGCGATGGCTTCGGCCCCCCGCCCACGACGAGGTGATCGGTTCGAGTTGGATCTTTACCCGGACGCCTGCGAGAGAGATCCCGTGCTCGGTCGCATTCCGCCGCGCCCGGCGATCAGCGGAAGTTCGAGCGTCGAAAGAAAGCCGGGGGCCGCGTCACATACAGCCGGGATCGCATTGAAGACCCGCATGCCCGTCGCCAAACATCCGCCCGCATTGCCATCTCCCGTCTCGGTGTCACTCAAGACGGTTTCCTGGACGATATTGGGTTGGCCGAAGATTTCGATGCGATTGGCGTGCACCACGTGGAGCTGCGGGCGAGGCCAATCCGGAGCGGCTTCGGGAAAAAGCCGGTGGAGGTGGTCGATGAAGATCCGAGGCACGCCATCGACGAGACCCTGCAGTTCGATTCGGTGGGCGGCGCATTGGCCGGGCTCCACGCGACCCAAGGGAAAGTCGGTCGCTTCGGTGGCTCCCCAGCGTCGGTAGACCTCGCGGGTCTCGTTGATCTCGACGTTGAGCGCGCTCGCGATCATGTAGAGCGGCCCGCCCCAAATCCCCGTCATCATGCCCGGCGTGTCCAGCAAGGGCTTCGCGTTCATGTCCGATTGCAACCCCATCATTTGTAGACTCGCCTGATCCGGATAGCTGCCGCCGTCGATGAACTCAGTGGTGCGAATGGAATCGACCTGGCCGCAGAGGCCGAGCAGTGTGAGTGGAAAGAGGTCGTTTGCGAAGCCCGGGTCGATGCCTCCACTCAAGAAGGTGCTCTGGCCCTCCTGGCAGGCGCGTTCGATGGGGGCCCGGAGTTCGGCGGGCGCGCGATCCGGATTCTGAAAGACGCCCATGCTGGTATCGACGACGTTCTTGCCCGCGCGCAGGGCGGCGGTGATATTGGCCATATTCGTTTCGGCGTGCATCGCGTTAGGCCCGAAGTAGGCGACTGCGTCTGCCTCAAGTGCGAGCGTGCCCTCGATATCGCGACTCGCGTGCAGGCCGGTTGGCGCCGTCCCAAGTAACTCGCCCAGGTCGCGTCCGTCTTTGTCCGGGTCGTTCACGAGTACGCCGACGATCTCGTATTCCGGATGGCCCAGTAGGCTGCGAAGGACGGCTTTGCCGACGAAGCCGGTTCCCCAAACGATCACTCGGCGCATTTTTTATTCCTTGATTGTGGTTTGACCGCCGGCGGTCTCTGCTGCGGGGGCAGTCTCAAACGGGCGCAGAGATGGCTTAGCGGTCCGTGAGGAATTGCTTGAGCGACGGGTCTCGTCAGTCATGACGGTCACGCGCTGGATGACGCGCTCGCCTTCGAAGTCATTGAGCACGTGATGTTGGGTACAGCGGTTGAC
>JAPKBZ010000032.1 GCA_028823175.1 Myxococcota bacterium | reverse complement strand
GCGCCCATTGCAGCGAGGAGGCAGAGCCATCCGATCCCGATGCGTGAACTCATTCGGTATACCCCAGGGCTTCGAGACCCTCGCGCTCTTCAGCGCTCGGAAGCCGCCTGTCCTTGGCGTCGCGGGTATGCGCCCGGCGCCAAGCCGCAATCTCTTCGCGCATGACTTTTACCCGCTCCGGCTGTCTCTCCGCAAGATTATCCTCCTCCCCGGGGTCGGTCTCCAGGTCGAAGAGCTCCAGCGTTCCCTCTCTGGGGCCTTCGATCAGCTTCCAGCGTCCCCGACGAAGGCCGAATTTTTCGCCTTCGGCATAGATGCCTTCGACGACTTCGCCCCCTTCGTAATGCCGGCGATAGAGATGGACGGCGCGCCCTTCTTCCAGATCGTCGCCCCCCAGGAGAAAGCGCGCGATGCTCTGCCCCTGAACAGGCTCCGCCGAAGAAACCCCCGCAAGCTCGAGTACGCTCGGGGCGAGGTCCGCCAACTGAACCGGCCCCGGGGCAACGACCCCGGCCGGAACGTGCCCGGGCCAGCGAATGATCAGCGGCACCCTGACGCCCTCCTCGTAGATATGGACCCCGTGGAACATGTGGCCGTGATTCATCAGGCCCTCACCGTGGTCACCGACAACGATCACCAGGGTGTTGCCTTTCAACCCACGAGCTTCCAGACCCTGGAGCAGTCGGCCAATTTCCTGATCCGTGAAAGCGATCAGGGTGTCGTAAAAGAAAATGGTCCGATTCAGTTTGAGCGCTTCCCGCGCGCCCGGTCGAAAGGGTGGCTCATAGCCCTCGGGAGGCAAGTACGGGTTATGCGGATCGAAATAATGAACGAAGAGAAAGAACGGACGCTCGGGATGGCTCCGCTGACCGAGCCACGACAACCCGCGCCGGGTCGTGTCATCGGCCCGTCCGTAGAATTTCCCGGACAACAATTCGCCCTCCCAAAGACGATCGCCCGAGAGAACATCGGCTTGGGAAAAGTCGGCGTCAAAATGGTCGAAACCCTGATCGAAGCCAAAACGACTCGAGAGTACGTAGGAACTCACCACCGCAGCGGTCTCGTAGCCCTCGGTCCCGAGGGTTTCGGCCAGGGTTTCAAATTCGCCCTCGAGGGGCCAGCCGTTCTTCGCCACCCCGTGGGCGATGGGAGCAAGTCCGGTGAAGAGGCTCGCATGGCTCGGTGCCGTAGTGGCCGAGGGTGAATAGGCCACCTCGAAGCGCATGCCCTCCCCGGCCAAATCCCGAAGCGAAGCGGAGGTATCGCGCTCGTAGCCGTAGGCGGAGAGGTGGTCGGCCCGAGTCGTATCCATCGAAATAATCACCACGTTTGGGCGCGGATCTCGAGCGCGCAATTCTTCCGCGCCGGGTCCGCAGGCCAATGCCAGCAGCGAGAGAATCAGGCCGGGCAGAAATTTTGCCAGACACGGCGCCCTTCCTCTTGCGCGTCCCCTCTCGGTCCCCCCTGCCGCCATGGCCGCAACATACCGCGCATTGGGGGACGGGCCATCCGGGCGGGGTCAAGGATCGGGCTGGCGCTCGTAAATGACCAGTGGCGGGCCGTCACGGCCCGGCTCGGGGGTTTCAAAGCGGTGGGTCGTCGAGAGCACGCGGCCCCGGCTCAGTTCGGGAATATTGTTATAGGCCACGTCGGCCACGGGCAATTCGTGGCGCTCGAAAGAGCCGCCCAGCAGATAGCGACGAACCGCCCGAAGAGTTTTGGGCTGGGCGCTTCGCGGAATGACGAGGTCCGGCCTCTCGGCGGCCTCCACGGCATCGCTCGCCGGCGTCCCTCCGTGGAATCGGCCGACCACCCGGCTGCCCAAATAATACATGAAGGGTTCGGCCTCGTAGTTGGTGGCGATCAGCAGGCTTTCCGGTGCCGGATGATTGGCCCGAATAAATTCGATGGCCACATCCACCGGCCCGCGAACCGGCTCTACGATTTCCATCACTCGGCCCCTGAGTTCTCCCGCTCGCAGGGTCACCAGCAAGACCAGACCCAGGCCGCAGGCGAGGGCAAAGGTCCGCCCAGCGCGTCGACCCGGGCGCGAAGCCAAAATCAGACCGCGCCAGAGGAGTTCGAGGTCGAGGACCAGCACCAGGGCGAGCAGCGGCCCGACCGGGACAAAATAGCGCTCGAAAAAGATCGGGTTGGCCGCCCCGACCAGGCCATAAATCAGCGCCAGGCGAAGCAGAGAAGCCCGGGCCCGGAACAGTTCGACGTCCTCCGCCCGACGAGCGCGGCGACCGGGGAAAAGTGCGGCCTCCGCGACCAGCAGGGGGGCCAGAAATTCGTAGCGCAGGAGATAATGCGCCAGGGCGAGGAGGTTTTCGGCATAGAGACCCGGGCCGAGGCTCCAGCGCTCGGCGAGGATGCGCGAAAACCGGGCCACCTCGAAGATCTGGATCAACCCGAGGGCCACCCCGGCGAAGGCGAACAGCGCCACCCAGAGAGCCCAGGCGCGCCGAATCCGCGGACCCATCCCCCCGCCCGAACGCCGTGCCCAGATCAGCCACTCGAGGCCCAACCACGCCGCCGCGGCAAAGGCGGCGGGGTGGAAAAAATTGAAGAGCACGACCAGCCCGAACCCTGCGGCCAGGGAGCGTCCGGGGCCCCCCGTTTCGCGGCCCGGCGGTCGGCGCATTTCCAGCCAAACCAGGGCGGCAAGAAGCGCCAGGGCCGGCGCGTAATAGCGGACCTCGCGCAGGTGCAGAATCAACGAAGTCGAGAGGCAGAGCAATCCCGCGAAAATTGCGGCGGCGACGGCAGCGCTGCCCCGCCGTGGGGCCAGCAGCGGGCGAATCGAGAGAAAGAGCAGGGCTAAACCCAAGAGGCCCACGAGGGCAAATGGAAGCCGTACCCAGCGCGTGTGGGCATAGAGATCCTCGAGGTCTCCGGCCAGCCATACCCCCAGAGCGGCCAGGTAGTACTGGCCCCAGAAACTCCCCCGGTAGGCATCCTGGTCCTCGTCCACCGCCAGCGCCAGGGGAACCCCAATCCCGTACACGATATTGCCGCCGGAATGGACCTTCGGGTAGCCGTGCTCGAGGATACGCTGACCGAACATCGCGGTCTCACCCTCGTCCTGCCAGAAGAGCGGGTGCCCCAGGGCCCCTAATTGCAGCAACACGAGCATGAGGAGGACGAGTCCGGCGATTCCGCGACTCCTCGCCTCCGAGACTCGCTGCCCTCTCTCGGCTCCGTCCACCTGGAACTCCCCTGCCCCACCCCGGCCCAGCCTCTCGCTCTCGCTCCCGCAAAGAGTAGGGTTCGGCAGGCAGATCTCCACACCCGGGGTAGAATCGCGGACAAGATGCCCGAAACCATTCTCGTGATCCCCTGCTTCAACGAAGCCGAAAGGCTGCGAAGCGATCTCTTCGGCGACTATCTGGACAGCGATCCCGAGACCGACTTTCTCTTCGTCGATGACGGGAGCCACGACGGGACCGCGGCCATTCTCGAAGACATGGCAGCCCGCGGCCAGGGCCGAATCAGCGTCGTGACCCAGCCCCGCAACCAGGGCAAGGCCGAGGCCGTGCGGGCGGGCATGAACCAGGCTTTCTCCACCGACGCGCGCTTCGTGGGCTATTTCGATGCCGATCTCGCTACCCCCCTCGCGGAATTGTCGCGGCTACGCGACGTCCTTCGCGACGACGAATCCATCGAAATTGTTTTCGCCTCCCGAGTGCAACTCCTCGGCCGCAGAATCCAGCGCCGCCCCCTGCGCCACTACCTGGGCCGAGTCTTCGCGACCGTCGCCTCCGAGGTTCTGGGCCTGCCCGTCTACGACACCCAATGCGGCGCAAAGCTCTTTCGCGCGGGCCCCCGGGTAAGGGCTCTCTTCGGCGAACCCTTCCTGTCGAACTGGGTATTCGACGTCGAGTTGATCGCCCGCTGGAGGGCGGCCGAACGCGAGGCCGGGGCCCCCCCAGCTCAGCAAGTCATCTACGAAGTTCCCGTCGATGAATGGGTCGACGTCGCGGGATCGAAGGTTCGTCCGGCAGATTTTGTGCGCGCCCTGGCCGAGATCTGGCGCATCTCCCGCCGCTACCTGCCCCGAAATCCCCGCCGGACGACGCCTGAATGAGGCCCGCGGCCAGAACCCTCTTCCGCCTCCAGGCTGGAGCTTGGGCCAGCCTGCTCCTCTTCTGTATCGGACTCCTGGGGCACGCGATCCTCTTCGACGAGGACGTCCCCTTTGTCCGCCAGGGAGCCGGACCGGCCTGGATCATGGCCCCCCTCCCGCGAACCGCAGACCTGGTCGCCGTCGATCCCGCCGCCCCTCCGGCCCACGTCTTCCGAAAATTTTTCGAGGCCCAAGCCGGAGACACCGGAGCCCGTCTCAAAGGAACGGCCCTGCGCACCGCCGAGCTCCAGATCAACGGGGAAACTCTGCCCCTTCTGCCTCGGGGCGGGGGGTGGAAGCAGGGCTTTGAGGCCGACCTCTCCGACGCCCTGATCCAGGGACGCAACGAGATCCGCCTGAGCGTGGTGAACCCCTCCGGGCCGGCCCTGCTCCAGGCGAGCATCGTCACCTCGCTGGGCACCACCGCGTCGGATTCGAGTTGGACGGTCACCCGCATTTCCGGGTCGAAGCCGGGCGCCGTTGCCACGCAAACCTACGCGCAAACCGCCACCGATCTCGCGCTCAATCCCGAGTCCCGGCAACTGCCAACCCCCCTAGAAATCGCGCCGCGCCAAGGCTTGATCCTTCTCCTGGTCTTCGGCCTCGCCGCCCTCGCCGCCTGGCGAAGGCCCGCCCTGCTCGCGCGCGTTCCCAGCGGGCGCTGGCCCCGGCTCGTATTGGCGTCGATCACCCTTTTCTGGCTCGCCCTCTTCGCCTTCAAATTTGTCCCGATGCCCCTGGCTCTGGGCTTCGATGCCTCGGCCCATCTCGCCTACATCGACTACCTCCGGGTGCAGCACGCCCTTCCTACCGCTGCCCACGGGTTCTCCACTTATCACCCGCCCCTCTTTTATCTTCTGACCGGCGCTGGCGTCGAGTTATTCGGTGCCGAGGGCAACCTCTGGACCGGGCGAATCGTCTACCGCGCCCTGCCCTTTGCCTGCGGGCTGTCGAATGTCTGGCTGACGGGCGCGGTCGCCCGCAGACTCTGGCCCGGCGAGGCCCTCAAGCCCTCCCTTGCCCTTGCCGTCGCCGGCCTGCTTCCCATGAACATCTACATGTCGGCTTATGTCTCCAACGAGCCGATGCTCGCCGCCTGGATCAGTGGCGCCATCGCTCTCACCACCGCGATCCTTCTGGCCGAGCGCGTGAAATTGGCGCATTGGGCGGGCCTGTCTGCCCTCCTCGGTGCGGCGCTGCTCACCAAGTTCACCGCGCTGGGGGTTGCCCCGGTCATTGCCTTCTTCGCGTCCCTGCGCGCCTGGTGGTTGGACGGGAAAGGCCCGGCACACGCCGCCGCCGTCCTGGCCGGGCTCTCCCTGGGCGCGGTCAGCCTGGCGGGCTGGTTCTATTGGAGGAACTGGGTGCTCTTCGGCGATCCCCTAGTCTGGAATCTCGATATTCCAGGGGGCCTCAGTTGGTGGATGCGCCCGGGTTTTCATACCGCTGACTGGTACCTGAGTTTCGGAGAGTCGCTTGTCCACCCGCTCTTCGCCGGCTACGCCTCCTTCTGGGACGGCATCTACTCCACGCTCTGGGGGGACGGGCTCGTCGCGGGTATGGCCCGAGTCGCCACCCGTCATGGGTTTTGGAATGACTCGTTCCAACTACTCACCTACCCCCTCGCCCTCCCCGCCACGGGCTGCCTGGTGATCGGAGCGGGACAGGTCTGGCTCAAGTCCTTCACCAGCAACGCCCTGCCCAAAAGACTCGTCTACAGCCTGCTCGCCAGCATTCTCTTCCTGCTGGCCTTTTCCCTGGTGCTGATCAGCCTACAACTCGCCTTCTACGCCCAGGCCAAGGCCTTCTACCTGCTCTGCGCCGTGCTGCCCCTGGCCATCGCCGGCGCCGAGGGATTGAGCGCGGTGAGCCGTTGGATCCAGCCGGCTCGGGCGACCTGGCGCCGGGCCCTGCACTGCGCCGGCATCGGCTGGCTGGCGAGCCTGACGGCGTCCATCGGCCTCAGCTTCCTCGGCTGAGAAGGCGCGATTCGTTTCAGGCCATTTCGAGATTGGCGAAACGGAGCATAACCGTCTTCACGCCGACCCGGGCGAAGCGGATCTTCAGCTTCTGGTTGACGCCCCCACCGATCGTTTCCATGATCACCCCTTCGCCGAAGACCGGGTGACGAACACGCATCCCGGGCTGAATATCGCCCTCACCGCCCGATGTTTCCTGGGAATAGGAGTAGTCGAAATTCGACTCTCCACCCCGGCTCGACCGGCTTCGTGCCTGCTTCCCTCCGGCCCGCCCACGGCTCAAGACCTCGACCAGCTCACTCGGAATTTCGTCGAGAAAGCGACTCGGCGATTGAAAATTGCGTTCGCCGAAGCGCCGACGCTCCGCCGCGTGGGTGATATGCAGCTGCTCCATGGCACGGGTCATCGCCACGTAGCAGAGGCGCCGCTCCTCCTCGATGCCCTCGGCGTCGCCCGCCGAACTCGCATGGGGAAAGATCCTCTCCTCCATGCCCACCAGAAAAACAGCGGGAAATTCGAGCCCCTTGGAGGAGTGGACTGTCATCAAGGAAACCTTCTCCGTACGATCCTCCCAGGTGTCGAGATCCGAAATCAGCGCCACCTGGTCGAGGAAGAGTTCGAGTTCGCTTCGCCCCTCATCCAGGGCTCCCTCGTTGGCCGTGTGGAAATCCCTCGCACTGGCCATCAACTCGAGCAGGTTGTCCCGACGCGCCTCGGCCTCGGGGGTTCCCTCCTTGGCCAGGGCCTCCAAGTAGCCCGAGCGCTCGAGCAGTTTGCCGATCAACTGATCCAGGGGCCGCGACGCCATTTCCGAGCGAAGCTCATCGAGCAGGCCGAGAAAAGCCTGAATCTTGCCCTGAGTCCTGGCCGTCGCCTCGCGAGCGAACTCCGCGAGGGCCTCGCCCAGCGAGGTCCCACGGCTCGCCGCGAGGACACCCACTCGATCCACGGTGGTTTTGCCTATTCCCCGGGCGGGCTTGTTGACGATTCGGAGTAGGGCCTGGTCGTCCTGGGGGTTCATCAGGAGTCGCAGGTAGGCCATTGCGTCCTTGACCTCGGCTCGGTCGTAGAAGCGAACCCCACCCACCACCGCGTAGGGAATATTGTATTTGAGGAGCTCTTCTTCGAAGGCACGGGACTGGGCGTTGGTCCGGTAGAGAATCGCGAAATTGCTAAAGGCCCGGGCGTCCTGGGAAGCGGCGGTCGCGATTTTCCGAATCACCCACGAAGCCTCTTCGCGATCGTCGTCGGCTTCGAAGAACTGGATCAGGTCTCCGCCTTCCTGTTCGGTGAAAAGCTTCTTCTCTTTCCGCTCGATATTATTCGACACCACCGCGGAGGCCCCGGAAAGGATCGGCTGGGTCGAGCGATAATTTCGCTCGAGTTTGATCACCGCCGCCTCGGAATAGCTCTCCTCGAAGTCGAGGATGTTCCTGACATTGGCGCCCCGCCAGGCGTAGATGGATTGGTCGGGATCGCCCACCACGCAGAGGTTGCGATGGTTGGCCGCGAGCAGATTAACCAAGCTCAACTGGATACCGTTGGTGTCCTGAAACTCGTCGACCAGAACGTATTGCCAACGCCTCTGGTAGTACTCCAGCACTCGAGGCAATTGCTTGAAAAGCTCAACTGTTTGCAGGAGTAGATCGCCAAAATCGAGCGCATTGGCATCGAGCAGCATTCGTTGATAGATGCCGTAGAAGCGAGCCGAGAGTTCATCGTCGATATCGAAGGCTTCTTGGGCGGCCTGGGCCGGAAGGATGCCCGCGTTCTTCCATTGATCGATCCGCCAACGAATTCTCTTGGGGTCATGAGTCTTGGGGTCGAGCCCCTCGCGTTTCAGGGCCTGCTTGATGACCCCGATGCTGTCGGTGTCGTCGTAGATCACAAAACCCCGGCTGCGGCCGAGATGTCCGATATCTCTACGCAGAATTCGCACGCAGATCGAATGAAAGGTTCCGATCGCGAGATCACTCGCCTCGGGGCCGAGCAGTTTTTCGACCCGCTCCTTCATCTCGCCAGCGGCCTTATTGGTGAAGGTCACCGCAAGCAGCCCCGAGCCCGGGATCCCACAAACCCCGATCAGGTAGGCGATGCGACTGGTCAGCACCCGGGTCTTGCCACTGCCAGCCCCCGCGAGCACGAGCAGGGGGCCCTCGGTGGTCTCGACGGCGCGACGTTGTTCGGCATTTAAGCCGTCTATAAGGGAATCAGCGAGCACGATACGCCTCTTTGACCGCCAGAAAGCGGAGGAAAGAAAGATCCAACGAGAGGCCTGGGGGTCGGATGAGACTATCGAACGCAGCAGCCGGACTCAATTCACCCGGCAAAAAAAAGCGGGACGACGGGGCTCTACGGGGCGGGGCTCGGGCTGGCACCTTGCCCGGGACGCGCCGGGGATCACTCCACGGTCACACTTTTAGCCAGATTGCGGGGCTGATCCACGTCGGTACCGCGCAGGGTGGCCACGTGGTAGGCGAGGAGTTGCAGGGGAACTGCTGCGAGGATCGAGGTCAGGAATTCACCGAGTTCGGGAATCATTAGAACCTCGTTCGCTTTCTCCGCGATCTCCGGGTTGCTCGCGTTGGCCACAGCGATCACTCGGCCATCCCGGGCCCTGACCTGCTCGAGGTTGGAAACCAGCTTGTCGAAGAGCGGGCCCGAATTCGCAATGATCACGACGGGCATATTCTCATCGATCAGCGCAATCGGGCCGTGCTTCATCTCACCCGCCGCATAGCCCTCGGCGTGAATATACGAAATTTCCTTGAGTTTGAGCGCTCCCTCCATCGCGATGGGGAACATGATGCCCCGGCCGAGAAAGAGGAAATCCTCTGCCTTGAAATACCGGCGAGCCAGGGTGGCGATCTCGGCATCGAGGCCAAGGGTCTCCTCGACCAACCTCGGCAGGCGCATGAGGTCGTGCAGGCGCTCGGCGAGAGCATCGCCCTCGAGCCGCCCGCGCACGTGGGCGAGCTTGACGGCCAAGAGGTAGAGGGCGACGACCTGGGTGACGAAAGCCTTGGTCGAGGCGACACCGATCTCCGGGCCAGCATGGGTATAGAGCACGTCATCGCTTTCCCGAGCGATGGTGGAATCGCGCACGTTGCAGATACTGAAGATCCGGGAGCCCTGGCTCTTGCCCTCGCGAAGAGCGGCGAGAGTATCGGCCGTTTCCCCGGATTGGGAAACAGGGATTACCATGCAGTCCGATCCCAGGATGGGGTTTCGGTACCGAAACTCGCTCGCCAGATCGATCTCGCAGGGAATCCCGGCAAGCTGCTCGATCATATATTTGCCCACGTGGCACGCGTACGAGGCAGTTCCGCAGGCCACCAAGCTGATACTCCGGAGACCGTCGACTTCCTCGCGGCTAAATTCGATCCCGTCGAGATCCACCGTCATATCGGCCTCGTTGATTCGCGTGCCGATCGTGTCCGTAATAGCCCGGGGCTGCTCGAATATTTCCTTCTGCATGAAATGGTCGTATCCGCCGCGCTCGGCGGATACGGGATCCCATTGAATCACGGTGAAATCTCGCTCCACCGAATGCCCCTCGGCATCGACGATCTCTATGCCGTCCACCGAGAGCAGTGCGAAGTCGCCATCCCAAAGCGAGATGATTTCGCGCGTATAGGGCAGGATCGCCGGGATATCGCTCCCGAGAAAGGCCTGCTTCTCTCCCCGGCCAACGATAATCGGGCTACCCCCGTTTTTGGCGGCAACGAGATGTTCGGGGTCCGTATCCGAGATGGCCCCAAAGGCATAAGAACCCGTCAACTGGGCGCAGGCAGCGCGAACCGCGCTCATCAGATTTCTGCCCTGCTTGATCTCCCGGTCGATCAAGTGCGCGATCAACTCGGTATCCGTGTCAGAGAGAATCTCGGCTCCTGCGGCTTCGAGTTCCGACCGGAGTGCGCGGTAGTTTTCGATGATACCGTTGTGGACGATGACCACCGAGCCCGCCCGGTGGGGGTGCGCATTGCGCTCGGACGGCTTCCCGTGGGTCGCCCAGCGGGTATGCCCCACGCCGATATTGCCCTCGAGCGGATTATCGCGCAGGACGGCCTCGAGGTTGACGAGCTTGCCCTTCGCGCGACGGATGCCGATCTCTGGACCCTCGAGGGTCGCGACCCCGGCGGAGTCATAGCCGCGGTATTCGAGACGCCGCAAACCATCGATCAGAACGTCGACCGCCCGATGCTCCCGCCCCACATATCCGACTATTCCACACATGAGCTTGATTCCCCTGGGTCGCTCCGATTCGGTCGACCGATCCTGATCACTCTGCCTAGGCCTCTTCCTTGTCGTCCGTTTTGTCCTTGGATTCGGCGCCTGGGTTCTTTTTTTTGTAGGGGCGTCCCTCTTTCCGAGCGACCCACCCCTCAATGCTCCGTTGCCGAGCCCGAGCGACTGCCAGCGCATCTTCGGGCACGTCCTGGGAAATCGTCGATCCCGCGGCAAGGAACGCCCGGGCCTCGATACTCACAGGCGAGATCAGGTTTACGTTGCAACCGATGAAGGCGCCGTCCGCCACCTTGCTGCGGCTCTTGACGTACCCGTCATAGTTCACCACCACCGACCCACAACCGAAATTCACATTGGAACCTATATCGGCATCGCCGATATAGGTCAGGTGAGCCGATTTACTTCCGGGCCCCAGGGTCGAATTTTTCACTTCGACAAAATTGCCGATTTTGACGCCATCCATCAGGTGCGATTGTGGCCGCAGATGCGAGTAGGGGCCAAAGACAACGCCATCGTCCAAGCGACTATCCTCGATATAGCAATTCGCCTTCACCACGACGCCCCTGCCAATGCGCGTCGAACCATAAATGCAGCAGCCGGGCTCGATCACGCTGTCGACCCCAATTTCGACAGTGGCGTCGATATATGTGGTTTCGGGATCGACCAAGGTCACCCCATCCGCCATCAGGTTCTCATTGATGCGTCGGCGCATGATCCGACTTGCCTCAGCGAGTTGGGTGCGATCGTTGATCCCCAGACAGTCTTCGGAGTCTTCGACCCGAAGGCCCTCGACGGCGTGGCCCGTCTCTACGGCGTAGCCCACAATATCTGTCAGGTAATATTCGCCCTGGGCGTTGCCCGCCCCGATTTTCCCAAGCCCGTCCCAGAGCAGTTTCGAGGAGACCAGATAAACCCCCGTGTTTCGCTCCTCGAGCGCCAGTTCCTCGGGCGTGGCGTCCTGGGCTTCGACGATCCTCGCCACGCGACCTTCGGCGTCGCGAACGATGCGTCCGGGAATATCTCCGAGGGCCGTGAGGACGACGAGGTCGGCCTGCTTTTCCGCCTTGAGAGCGCGCATCTCCAGCAGGGTCTCTGGACGGAGCAGCGGCGTATCCCCGTAGAGGATCAAAATATCGCCTTCGAAATCGGCCAAGCTTTCCTCGCAGACCATCGCGGCGTGTCCGGTCCCCTTGCGCTCGGCCTGGAGGACGAACTCGGCGCTGTCCCCAAAAGCCTGGGTCACGGCCTCGGCCTCGCGGCCCACCACGACGATCAAGCGCTGGGGATCCAGCGCCCGGGCGACCTTTTGCACGTGCCCCAGCATGGGCACGCCGCAGATCTCGTGCAGCACCTTTGCGCGATCCGAGCGCATGCGGGTTCCCTGCCCCGCGGCGAGGACCACCACTGCAATCTCGTGCACGGTTTGCGCGCGCGCCATGTTTGAGAAGACCTCTCCCTCGGGCGACCTCGGTCGCCCGCCAATGCCTTGTTTTGTATCGGTATCCGGGACCCGAAGCCCAAGCGAGAGTAACCGCAACCCACGCTTATCGAACGCGGCCGGCCCCAGAACCCTCCCTTTTTTGATGTCCCGCGGGGACAAAGGGTTTCTTGCCGCCTTTCCGCTTCTTGCCCGGCCGCGAGGGCACTCCTAGGCTCTGCCCCACTTCTTCCGGAGCTAAGGGGGAAGTTCCCATCACCTCGCATTCCGCTGATTTTGGAGTCTCCCATTCAGGTCTTCGGCAATACCCGCGGCCTCAAGGCCAGCCAAGTCCGCCAACTCGAGCGTCTCTTCCAGCGTCGGCTCCCCGCCGACCGCCTGGTGAGCAACGAGTTCGCTCGGCAATTGACCGAGATCAGCCACGACATCCGAAGACAGGTCGGCGTTCTCGCGGATCGACGAGGGGATATCCAGCACGTCATGGTCGGAGATGCCCGGGCAATCGAATTGCCCGATTGGGGTCGCATCCGAGCGGGCCGTGGCCGGCTCCGAGGGCTGCGCTGCATCCATACGCACCTCGCCGATGAGGGCCTCTCCCGAGATGACCTGACCGACCTCGCCGTTCTTCGCCTCGACGCCATGGTGAGCATCGGTGTTTTGGACGACGGCCTACCCGGCATGGCCCACACGGCCTTTCTCGCTCCGGCCAACGAGGATGACCGAGCGACCGAACTGCTTCCACCGAGCCACCCCGCCGAGCTCGATATCGATTTCGACGTCTACATCAGGGACCTCGAAAACGAGTTGGCGCGGGCTACGGGCGCCCACGAAGTCGCGGGGAGCGAGCGAGCACTACTCGTCTCGATCAGCGCCGGGAGAGACCGCGAGACCCTCGAAGCACACCTGGATGAACTCAAGGAACTCGCCCGCACGGCGAGCGTCGAGGTTGCCGGCGTCATCACCCAGAACCGCAACAAGCCCGACCCCAAAACCGTGGTGGGTACGGGAAAGCTTTCCGACCTGGTCGTCCATTGCTTCCAGCAGGACATCGATCTGGTGATCTTCGATCAGAACCTTGAGCCCGGCCAGGCCCGAAACCTCTCCCAGCGCATGGAGTTGAGGGTCATCGACCGGACCCAGCTGATTCTCGACATCTTTGCCCAGCGCGCCACCACGGCGGACGGCAAATTGCAGGTCGAACTCGCCCAGCTCCGCTACCGAATGCCGCGCCTCGCGCAGCGTGCCGACCTCTCGCTCTCCCGCTTGGGGGCCGGCATCGGCGGGCGGGGCCCCGGCGAAAGTCGACTCGAAAGCGATCGCCGAAAAGTGCGAAATCGCATCACACGCCTGGAGAAGGATCTCAAGCGACTCGCCGCCCAGCGCCAGGGAAGACGACAGCGACGTGGACAGCGTGAAGTGCCGGTGCTCTCCATCGTGGGCTACACCAACGCCGGCAAGAGCACCCTGCTCCGCGCCCTAACTCAATCCGATGTCTTCGTCGAAAATAAACTTTTTGCAACCCTCGACCCGGTCTCCCGCCGCCTCCGCTTCCCGAGGGATCGGGAGGTCATCATCACGGATACCGTGGGCTTCATTCGAGACCTCCCCCCGGATTTGATGACCGCGTTCCGCGCGACCCTCGAGGAAATGCGGGACGCGAGCCTGTTGATCCACGTCGTCGATGCCACGGCCCCCGATCTCGAACGCCGGATGAGCGCTGTCCGGGATGTGCTCGACAGGGTCGAACTCAACGAGAAACCCGAGCTGCTGGTCTTCAACCAAATCGACCGGCTCCCTGAGGGGGAGGGCGCGGCTGTGGCCGAGCGCTACGGGGGGGTGGCGGTCTCCGCTCTGGCAGGCGAGGGTTTGTTCGAATTGTTACGCGCCGCAGAGGATATACTCTGGGGCGAGGAGCTGGCGGCCGAGGGTAGTCATTCGCTGACCGACGACTACTCGCTAAGCGACGACTGAGCATCCGTAGATCCAGGACTGGGGGGAATCCATTGGTGAATCGATCGATCCGATCCAAAGTAGTCGGAACGGGCATGTACGTTCCCGAACGGGTTGTCACCAACGACGATCTGGCCAAGTTGATGGATACCTCCGACGAGTGGATTCAGCAGCGCACGGGAATCCGCGAGCGCCGCTTCGTCGAGCCCGGGCAGATGCCCGCCGACCTCGCCCAAGCAGCGTGCGAGCAGGCCCTGGAAGCGGCTGGCCTTGAGGTCGACGACTTGGACTTCATCCTCCTCGCCACACTTTCCTCCCAGCACGATTTTCCCGGAACATCCTTTTTTCTCCAGGAGCAACTCAAGGCGGGCAACGTACCGTGCATCGACTTGCGGGCTCAATGCAGCGGTTTCATCTATGCCCTCAACTTTGCCGACGGCCTCATCCTGTCTGGAAAATCTCGGCGCGTGCTGGTGGTGGGCTGTGAAGTGCAATCGACCGGGATCGATCTGACGACCGAGGGTCGAGATGTTTCGGTGCTCTTCGGAGACGGTGCCGGGGCTGTCATCCTCGAAGCCAATGAGGACGAAGACGATCCGGCGGGGTTGCTCAACGCCACAGTACACGCGGAGGGCAAGCACGCCCGCCGGCTCTGGATCGAGGCCCCATCGTCGGGGCATGCACCTTGTCGACTCACCCATGAGATGATCGACAAGAAACTCCACTTCCCCTCCATGGACGGCCGCTATGTCTTCAAGCACGCCGTCACCCGCATGCCCGAGGTTCTGAGGGAATCCCTCGCGGCTGCGAGCATCAAGATCGATGACGTCGACCTCTTCCTCTTCCACCAGGCCAACCTCCGTATCAACGAATTCGTCGCCCAGAAGTTGGAGATCACGCCCGAGAGGACCTTCAGCAATATCGAGCGCTACGGGAACTGCTCGGCCGCTTCGATCCCCATGCTCCTCGCCGAGACCGCGCGCAACGGAAAACTGAAGCCGGGCCAGATCGTCGCCCTGACGGCCTTCGGGTCGGGCTTCACCTGGGGAAGCGCGATTCTCCGCTGGTAGAGCGCGGACGGTCCCCTGAGCCCAGGCCCCCTCTGGCGCAACGCGTCAGATTCTCGCCCCCCCCCGGGTAGTCCCTATCCATCTGTTTTAGTTACTGTTTCATTAAAATAGGGGCCAACTTGACGCGATGACGCATTGCGTCTATGATGCTCTGCGTCGCAATCATAAAGCAAACGCGGTCCCGCCCCAGGCGGACCCCACTCGGGAAGTTCTTCGCTGCCCCCTTGAACGCACAGCCAGCGAGCCCCGAAAGAAGAGGAAAAAATGGCCCAGCAGACCACGATGATCGAAGACGGCTTCGACCGCATCCAGTCCGCCTTCAAGTCCGTCGAGGACGAGGTTCAGAAGGCCCAGAAGAGACTCGAGAAGCGCGGTGAGAAATTCAGCAAGGACGCCGAGAAGCGCGTACGTAAAATGCGCAAGGAAATGAGCAAGCTCCCCCTAGTCAAGCGAGCGGAATCCCTGGGCAACGACCTGACCAAGGAATTCGAGGGCCGCAGCAAGCGCGTCGAGAAGCAGATCGAGAGCGGAATCAAAACCGTTCTCGGTGGCCTGCAGATCGCCTCCCGGGGTGAGATCAGCAAGCTCGACAAGAAACTGAATCGGATCAACCGGCGGCTCAAGGCCCTCGACCAGGCCCTCACCGAGGCCTCGGTAACGAAGGTCCCGTCCACCCCTGCGGCTACCGCGACCCCGACCGAGGGTTCGGCATAAACCAAAGTTCTTCTCCTCGGAGTTCTTCCCAGAAACTCCAACTTCCCAACCGCAAGAGCAAGAACCCGGTGACTTCGTCACCGGGTTCTCTGCTTTTTGGGCGACGGGTGGCTAGTTCCCCTCCTGCACCACCCCAAACCGTTCGCTGTAGAAATTCAGCGCCTGCCTGCGCTCTTTTTCTACAAGCCCGAAATCGGCCAGGGAGTAGAGCACCCGACCGTGCTTTCCCCGAGGATGGTCTTGCATGAACGAGTCCATCGCGCGGCGGGCGCCAGAGTCGAGCGGCTGATCGGCTAGGGCGTAAATGGCGGCGACGGTTGCCATGTCATCGGCCATGAACTCGTGAAAGAGGACGTCGAGGGAACGCTCTGGAGCGAGAAGCTCACGGTCGTCGACGCACGCGTGCAACATTTCCTCGATGCGCTTCGCCCAATAGCCACCGACCTTCGTCGGATCGACCGTCCTCAGCGAAAGCCGGGCGCTATAGGTCGCCATGGTCGCAAAGGAGGCCGTAATCGAAACCGGATCGCGGTGGGTCACCACGGTGGTCGCATCGGGGAAAACTCGGCTCAAGGGCGCGAACTGTTCGAGGTGCTGGGGAGATTTCAGAATCCAACGCCCGGGCTTTTTTCGCCTGGCTTGAATCAACTGCAAGACCCGATGCATATAGCGGTACCAGGGGGTCTGATCCGTCCCGCAATAATATTCTTTCCAGCGCTCAGAAGGCGCAAGGGTTTCAAAAAACATGGTCGAGCCCCCGATCGCCAACAAGTGGATCTCCTCGTGGGCATGGTCGGGCCACATATCATGCATACGATTGAAATACGGCATGATGCGATCTCGCAGTGCGATGCCTTCGCCCGCTCTATGCCAGCGCGGGTCCACTTCAAAATTTCCCCCGGCCTCCGCCAGGGGGGGTAGGGGTTCCAGGCTCTCCCACCAGGGCAGAAAATGAAGCGCCGGATCCGAAGAGATCAGGTTATGGAGATGGGTCGTCCCGGTTCGCGGCAATCCAGCGATGACGATCGGGCGGTCAATCACCTCGCCCGCGATCTCCGGATGCCGCTTGAACTCCTCTTCGACCAAAAGGCGATTCTTCAGGAACTGGATGACCTGCCCCCAGACCATGACCTCGCCCATGGCTGAAAGGTCCCCTTCGACGCGCGCGCCTTCCAGGAAAACCGCGAGGGGCTCGCTGTAGATATCCTCGCCAAAATCATCGAGCCCCGACTCAGAGGCGGCTTGATCCAGGGCCGCCTCGATTTTCCAGGGTATGGCTTTCGCTAGGGGGCCAACGGCCCCCATCATCTGCTCGATCTCCGTTGCAAAGATCGGCGCACCCAAATCATCGATGCGTACATCCCCTGGCCGGGTGGTCATGCGTTGCTCCGTTTAAAAAAAAGACCCGTTGCACGCTGGGTCCGAGGCTGCCTACTCAGCGACCTGGGAGTAACCCAGCTTCACCAGGGCACCTCGAATACGCACCGCTTCACGAGCCAGAGTTTCCGGGGGAGTACCCGCCTTGGCATTATGAAAATCGAGATCCGTAGGGCTCCAAACCGGGACGACGTGCACGTGCACGTGGGGAACCTCCAGCCCCAGGACGATGGTTCCGACCTTCACCGGGGCGTATTCCTGCTCCATCGCCTTTCCGATCGACTGGGTAACCTGAAAAATATGTCCCACAACGTCCGGATCGAGATCGATCCAGTGTTCAGTTTCGACTCGGGGAACGACCAGGGTATGCCCGGGATTGAGCGGGGCGATTGAAAGAAAAGCCACGCAGCACTCGTCTTTCCAAACGAACTCCCCCGGTAGGTCACCTTCGATGATCTTGGTAAACAGGGTTGCCATCTGTACTTTCTCCAGGCTAGGGAACAACTCGTGACACCCCAAAGCTAGCCTGCCCCAAGGATGCAGCCAGAGGTCGCAAGAGCGCATGGCGCCGACGGTCAACACGATTTCCAGGGTCACTCACCCCAAATAAAGCCTGCTAGAGTTCGCCTGCGCCGGAACTGGCCCTCACCGGAGAGGACCTCGCCATTCTGGCCCAGCGGAAAGCGCCGACGGCCTCCCGCGCTTCAATCTATTCCGGCCTATCCCGGCCTATCCCAGCCCTGTCTATTATCCTAACCCCATCGAGCCACCCCCAGCGAGCCACACTTTCCAGAGGGCTCACCCAAGGAGTTTTCCATGAGCAGAAAAGTCTACGTTGTTGGCGTTGGAATGACTAAATTCGAAAAGCCCGGGGGAAGGGATTGGGATTATCCCGATATGGCCAGGGAAGCCGGCACCAACGCCCTGGAAGACGCCGGCATCGAGTTTACGGACATCGAGCAGGCGGCCGTGGGCTACTGCTATGGCGACTCGACCAGTGGGGAGCGGGCATTCTACGAACTCGGGCACTCGGGGATCCCGGTTTACAACGTGAACAACAACTGCTCGACCGGATCAACCGCGCTCTTCATGGCCAAGCAATTCGTCGAAGGAGGCTTGGCCGATTGCGCCATGGCCCTGGGCTTCGAGAAAATGGAAAAGGGGTCTTTGGGAATCAAGTACACCGATCGTACCATTGCCCTCGACAAGCACATGAAGGTGATGGTCGACGAACGAGGCATGACGGGCGCACCTTTCGCCGCCCAAATGTTCGGGAACGCTGGCCTCGAGCACAACGAGCGATACGGAACGACACCCGAGCACTTCGCCAAGATCGGATACAAGAATCACCGGCACTCGGTCAACAACCCATATTCCCAATTTCAGGACGAGTACAGCCTCGACGATATCAAGAACTCACCCGAGGTTTTCGGCCCCTTGACCAGATTGCAGTGCTGCCCAACTTCGGATGGCGCCGGCGCCGCGATTCTGGCGAGCGAAGATTTCGTCAAAAAACATGGCCTCCAGGAAAAGGCAATCGAAATCGCCGGCATGGCGATGACCACCGATTTCGAGAGTTCCTACGAGGGCAGCATGATCAAGATGGTGGGTCAAGATATGACTCGGGCGGCGGCGGAGAAGGCCTATGAGCAATCTGGGTTTGGGCCGGAAGACATCGATGTGGTCGAGCTCCATGACTGTTTCTCCGCAAACGAGTTAATCACCTACGAAGGACTCCGCCTCTGCGAAGAGGGCAAGGGTGGAGAGTTCATCGATTCAGAAGCCCAGACCTACGGAGGCAAGGTGGTCGTGAACCCTTCGGGCGGACTGATCTCGAAGGGCCATCCCCTGGGCGCGACAGGGCTTGCCCAGTGCGCTGAACTCAACTGGCAATTGCGCGGCGAAGCCGACAAGCGACAGGTGAGCGGAGCCAAGGTAGCCCTTCAGCATAATCTCGGACTAGGCGGTGCCGCCGTCGTCACGGTCTACCGGAAGGACTAATTCTGCACCCGGACGGAGGTCGAATTTACGAGTTCGATCTCCGTCTGTCCCTCACTCGACCGGGCGCCAACTGGGCGCTCATAGACTCGTTCCCCGTGGAATCAGATGGCTGACCCTCCGACGACCGCTCAGACTCTTTCTCCCTTCCGCAAGGCGGTCTTCGGCCTGGGCGATCACAGTGTCAACATCGCTCTCTCCTGCCTTTCCCTGGTCTACTTCACCTTCCTCGTCACGGTCGCCGGTCTCGACCCCTGGCGCGCTGGCCTGATCGCCTGGCTGGCTCGACTGGTGGATGCCATCAGCGACCCCCTCATGGGGCGTCTCTCGGATTCAATCCGCTGGAAGATCGGGAGACGTCGCCCCTTCTTTCTCATCGGCATGATTCCGTTGGGCATTTTCTTCAGCCTGATGTGGACCACTCCCTTCACCGCCCAGAACGACATGTTTTTATTCTATCTGGCGATCTACATAGGGCTCGCCCTTTCGACAACCATCGTTTCGATCCCCTACATGGCACTCATCCCCGAGATGGCGACGGATTATGACGAGCGGACCTCTCTCAACACCTATCGATCTGCCGCAGCCATCACGGGGACGATGGTGGCGGCCGCGTTCTTCGGGGTGGCCGAGTGGTTGGGTGGCAGCGCAGAGGCTTTCGCAACCACGGGCCTGGCCATCGGCATCTGGATGATTCTGCCCTGGCCCTTCGTTTACGCAGCCAGCTTCGAAAAGCGGGTCCTCGAACCAGCCACTGCCATCAAGCTGTGGACGACCCTCAAGGGCCTGGCACGCCACCGAACCTACCTGCGCCTGTGCTTCCTCTACGTCTGCGGCCGCATCTCGATGGATCTCCTCGGTCTAGCGATTCCCCTCTTTATGACGATCTGGATCGGAAGGCCTGGGGATGTTCACTGGTCGCTCCTGTCCATGCTGGGCGTCGTGATTCTGTCCCTGCCCTTATGGCTGCGCTACTCCCAGCATAGAGAGAAGCATCGAATTTTCGCAGCCGGCTCCATTTGGTTTGCTGTTTGCCTTGCGATGGTGGGAATGGGGGAACCGAGTTGGCCACGCTGGTCGATCTTCGCCATCTCTGGCTTGCTCGGGATTGGATATGCGGTCGTCGACCTGATGCCCTGGGCGATGATTGGCGAAGTCGTGGACGAGAACGAAGCCATCACCGGCGAGCGCTCCCAGGGAGTCTATAACGGAGTGTTCACCTTCCTGCGCAAAGTGGGCGGCGCCACCGCCTACATGGTCGCCGGCTTCACCCTCTCCTGGGCCGGCTTCGACAAGGACGCCGAGCAGCAACCCGAAGTGGTCATGACAACCGTTCGACTCCTGGCCACCGCGGCGCCTGCCGCGTTCCTTCTGCTCGGCCTGATCGCCGCCCGCGGCTACCCGCTCACCCGGTCGCGCCACGCCCAGATCCTCCAGCGCCTCGCTGCCCGTCAGGCCGCGTCGCTCCGGGAAACGAAGGCCGGCTGATTCCAGTCGGCTCGGCGGAAGTGCCCTCAGCCCCGAAACAAAGCCAGAAAATTGGCAAAGGTCGAGGGGACCGAATGCCAAAGCACGAAAACTAGGGTGGGGGGCGCCACCCAACGCAAAAGAAAACGCCAGACGGGCAGGCCCTTGGGATCCCCTCCGCCTGAGCTGGCCTCGCCGATGGGGTCGTCCATCACCCAACCCGCAAAGATCGACAGGGCGAGGCCGCCGACCAGAAGTAACAGATTATTGGCCACCTGGTCCATCACATCGAGGATCGCAAGACTGAACGCCGCGGCCCCTCCCAGGAGCATCACGAGCACGCCCATGAGGAGGACGGCCTTGCGGCGAGACCAGCCCAGCCCATCGACGGCGGCTGAAACCACGACTTCAAAGAGCGAGAGGGCGGACGTCAGGGCACCGATCACCAGGGCGACAAAGAAAAAGGAGCCGACCACGCGACCCGCGGCCCCCATTTCCAGGAAGGCCCGCGGAAGTGCGACAAAGAGCGTGCCCAAGGTGCCTTCCCCCATGATTCCCTGGAGGCCCAGGGCGAAGACGATCGGGAAAACCATCAAGCCGGCCAGGAAGGCAACTCCGAAATCCGCGCTCGCGATGCTGACGGCCTGGCGCGGAAGATTCCCTTCTCGCCCGAGGTAACTCGCGAAAGTCATAATCGCCCCCATCCCGAGGCTCAAGCTGAAAAAGGCCTGTCCGGCAGCGCTCACAAGCACGTCCATGGAAAAGGCGTTGCGGAAGTCGGCATTCAGATAATAAGCGTACCCGCTCGCGGAATTTTCGAGGGTCGAGGCGTAGATCGCGATGCCGCAGACAAGAAAAAAAAGTATGGGCATCGCGATGACCGAGACCCGCTCGATACCCCGGCTTACGCCTCCGGCGACAATCGCCATGGTGAGGGTCATAAAGACAATATGAAAGATGAAGGCCCCTCCGCCCTCACTAATCAAGCCGAAATGCGAGCCAGGGTCGGCCGGCATGCCTACGAGGAGAGCCTCGAGGGCGTAACGGATCGTCCAACCCGCGATCACCGAGTAGTAGGAAAGGATCACAAAGCCGGTCACTACGAAGAGAGCGCCCAGGGGCTTCCAACGTGCCCCGCCGTAATGGGCCAAAGCCCCGATCGGACTCTTGCCCGAGCCTCGCCCCAGGGTGAGCTCTGCGAGCATGATCGGGATGCCAATCGCCAGGGTAAAAGCAAGGTAGAGGAAGACGAAAGCCGCCCCCCCCTTCTCCGCAGTCAGGTACGAGAAACGCCACATATTCCCAAGACCAACGGCAGACCCCACCGCTGCCGCAAAGAAGCCGAAGCTGCTGGTCCACTGATCTCGCGATCCCTGAGCCAAATCCGTCCCCCCGATGAACCCCCCGACATGGAAGTCCACCCGAGGATAACGTCTCGACGGGAGCCCTCCCACGCGTCAAGCTTGGGGATCGGATGGGCGGCTTGCTGGCTCCCGAAATGATGCCTTGAGGCCCAGCCAACTTGGCTGTAGACATTCAGACCCGGATTGGAGACCTGGTGGCAGACGCTCAAACCCTTGAGACGATTCTCGACCGAATCGACGGCAGGGGATACAAAAGCTACTCGGAGATTCGCGGTCGCTTCGAGTTCGAGCGTTTCAGCCTTTTTATCGACCATATCCAGGCTGATCCCTTCGCCAGCCCGTCCAAGCTACGCCTTCGAATTCCTGCCCGGGAGGCTCAGTTGCCCGAGGCGCTCACCGCCCCGGGAATCAGACGCATCGCCCTCGCAGACTTTCTTGCGCGTGCGCTTCAAAAGGCCATTCAGGGGGGCGATCGCAAGCAGCCAGGGCCAGGGACATCCCCCCGGCACGCACCCCGAGGAGCACGAGGCCCGGGAAGCGGCAAGAGCGGCCGTATCTTCATCGATGTCGGTGGTCAGGAAATCCTCGAGCGAAGCGCCGTCAAGATCCATCCCGATTGGGTCGAAGCTCGCATCGAGTTGGGGTTGCCCGCCGCCGGACGTCGCATCCTCGCACGCGAAGCCCGCCATGTCCTAACTCATCGGCTCCCCGAAATCGTCGAGTCCGGGCTGCTCGCCGAGAATCTTTCGATTCCCGCGATGCATGCCTTCGTCGAATGCGCAGAAAACCAGGAATCGATCCGAAGCCGACTCGCCGGGCTGGGCTGGGTGGCATTCGTCGCCGACGGCGCCCTCCTCCCCAGGGCCAGCGGCGCCAGCGAACTCCCAATGGCCTCGGCGGACGCCGTTCTTTTCCGCTCGCCCGAGTCACTTGCTGTCGAGATCGAAGTTCCCAATCCGCTGGTAGAGAGTGGCCAGCGCACCCTGCGTGGGATGGCCATCCGCAAGGGCATCACCCTGATCGTCGGTGGTGGCTACCACGGAAAATCGACCCTGCTGCGTGCCCTGGAAACCTCGGTCTACCCGCATATCCCAGGTGATGGCCGAGAGTACGTGGTCGCCGATCGCAATCTCGTCAAAATTCGCGCCGAGGACGGGCGAAGCGTCACGGGCGCCGACATCCATGCGTTCATCGATTCGCTACCTGGAAACGCCGGAGACGAGCAGGTCCTAACGCGGTCTTTCTCAAGCCCTGACGCGAGCGGTTCGACCAGCCAGGCCGCCAATATCGTCGAAGCCCTCGAAGTCGGGGCCCAAGGCCTGCTTCTCGACGAGGACACCTCGGCGACCAATTTCATGGTTCGCGATGCGCGCATGCAGCGCCTTGTCGACCGCGCCCACGAGCCCATCACGCCCTTTGTCGATCGCATCCGGGAACTCCACGACCGCCTGGGCATCTCGAGCATCCTGGTCATGGGCGGATGTGGCGACTATTTCGAGGTCGCCGATACCGTCGTCATGATGCGCGAGTACGCCGCCCTGGACGTGACCGCTGAGGCCCACCGCATCGCAGCCGAGGATCCCAGTGGAAGGATCAAGGAGAGCCGTAGCCCCCTCGAGCCGATCACTCCACGCAGCCCGCTCGCGGACAGTTTTGTTGCCGCCCGGGGGCGCCGGGAAGAAAAAATCTCGACCCGAGGGCGGGAACTCATCCTTTACGGCGAAGAATCCCTGGATCTCCGCTATCTCAGCCAGCTTGTCGATCCGAGCCAGACCCGGGCGATTGCTTACGCGATTCGCCTGGCAAGCCAAGAACTGATGGGCGGGGCGAACATGGGGTTGCAAGACTCTGCGCCCTGTCTGCTCGAAATCCTCGAGGCCCTGGAAACGATTTTGGATGAGCAGGGCCTCGAAGCCTTGGATCTGCGACGCGGCAGAAACGCGCCCGACCGCCACCCCGGCAACCTAGCGAGGCCCCGGCGCTACGAACTCGCCTTTGCGATCAACCGCATGCGATCCTTGAGGGTTCACCCCGCTCCGAACGGGGCTTCCCAATAATCGGCGGCGTCCGCTAAGCCAGTCCCTCGAGAGCACTCTCGATCAACGAAGCCTGCTCCGTGCGGTGGACTCGCATCGAACCCGTAGCGGTGCTCGCAGAGGGCTCGCGGCCCGAGAATTCGAGAGCGATGCCCTCGGGCATCAACTCCCCGAGGCGGTCCCTGACAAAAGTCCAGGCTCCCATATTCTGGGGCTCCTCCTGGACCCAGAAAATCCGCTTCACATTCGCATAGCTGGCGAAGATCTCTCGAAGACGATCCTCGGGCCACGGGTAGATCTCCTCGAGGCGAACCAGAGCGACGCGCTCGGAACCATCGCCCGGCAGGGTCTCACTCGCCGCAAGGAGTTCATAGTAGATTTTTCCGAAGCTCAGCAGGATCCGATCGACCCGCCCTGGGTCCGCCAATGCCAGAGTGTCATCGAGGACGGGCTCGAATGTACCCTCACTCAAGTCCTCCACCAGCGACGCCGCTACGGGCGCGCGCAACAAACTCTTCGGCGTGAAGATCACCATCGGGGCCCGGTATTTTCGGCACATCTGGCGACGTAGGACGTGGAAATATTGGGCCGGAGTCGTGCAATTAACGACTTGCAGGCAATCCTCCGCGCAGATTTGAAGGAAGCGCTCCACCCGTGCGCTCGAGTGCTCCGGGCCCTGCCCTTCGTAGCCGTGGGGCAGAAGCATGACCAGACCGTTCATCCGCCCCCACTTCACGTGCGCCGAGGTAATGAACTGGTCAATGATCACCTGAGCGCCGTTACTGAAATCTCCGAATTGCGCCTCCCAGAGGGTCAGGGTTCCCGGGTCGGCCAGGCTATAGCCGTACTCGAAACCGAGCACAGCCGCCTCGGAGAGCAGGCTATCCAGAACTTCGAAATGGGCCTGGGTATCTGCGAGATGGTTCAGCGGCGTATACTCCTCGCCACTCTCCTGATCGACAAAGACCGCATGACGGTGGCTGAAGGTTCCCCGAGAACAGTCTTGACCCGAGAGCCTAACCGGCGTGCCCTCGAGGAGAAGGCTTCCGAAAGCGAAAGCTTCTGCCATCGCCCAATCAATGGACCCTCGCGCCTCGACCATACGGCCTCGTCGATAGACGAGCGCTTCGAGTTTGGGGTGCAGGTGGAAATAGTCGGGCAGATTGCCCAGGCCTCGCGCCACTTCTTCCAACCGAGCTTCCGACACCGCCGTCCGTGTCGGACCTTCGGGACGGGTTCGCGAGTATCCCGTCCAGGGCCCATTGGGTTCATAGGGCTCCCCTGCGGGCGGCAGATCGGCCCCAACGGAGCCGTAGGCCCGGTTCAGGTCGGCCCTTCGCTTCTCCTCAGCCCCTTTCACCTCGTCTGTCGAAACCGCACCTTCGGCAAGGAGTTGGTCGGCGTAGAGTTGTCTCAAGAGCGGCCGACTCCGAATTTTCGAGTAAAGACGTGGCTGGGTGAAGGCGGGTTCGTCTCCTTCGTTGTGGCCATGGCGCCGGTAGCAAACGAGGTCGATGACGACGTCGTCCTGAAAACGCTTGCGATACTCCATCGCGAGCTTCACACAATGGACGGCAGCCTCTGGATCGTCGCCGTTGACATGAAAAATCGGCACCTGGATCATCTTGGCCACGTCGCTGCAATAAAGCGTGGAGCGTGCCTCTGCGGGAGTCGTGGTAAACCCGATCTGATTATTGATGATGATATGCAGGGTGCCGCCAGTCGAATACCCCGGCAACTGCGAGAGATTGAGGGTCTCTGCCACGATCCCCTGGCCGGCGAAAGCGGCGTCCCCGTGGAGCAGGACAGGCAGAATTGTCTCGCCTTCGGTATCACCCGCTCGCACCTGCTTGGCCCGTGTTCGACCCACGACTACCGGATTCACCGCTTCGAGATGGGAGGGATTCGAAGTGAGGGTGAGGTGCACTCTCTCGCCGGATTCGACGTATCGATCCGTCGAATAGCCCTTGTGATATTTGACATCCCCGGAGCCGAAGGGCGTATTCAGAATCGGGCTGTCACGAAACTCGTTAAAGATCTCTTCGTAGGGTTTCCCGAGGACATTGCACAGGACATTGAGCCGGCCTCGATGAGACATGCCCAGGACGATCTCGCGGATGCCCAGACTGGGAGCAGACTCAATAACAGAATGCAGCATGGGGACTACGGCGTCGGCCCCCTCGAGGGAGAAGCGCTTCTGCCCGATGAATTTCGTGTGCACGAAGGTCTCGAAAAGATCCGCAGCAATCAACTGTTCGAGGATCTGGCACTGCTCCCGCGTTCCAATTTCGGGCTTGTTTTCGGTTTTCTCCATCAGAGCTTGGAGCCAACCCTTCCTTCCCGGGTCCTGGACGTGGGTGTACTCCGCGCCGATGGTGCGACAATAGGTTGCCCTTAATCGCGCGAGAATTTCTCGCAGGGTCTGGATGCTATCCCCCGGCAGATCACCGGTGATGAAGTACGCGTCGAGGTCATCCTTCCCCAAGCCGTAATGTGCGGGGTCAAGTTCCGGGAAATAGCTGGCTCGCTCACCCAGCGGGTCGCTGTCCGCGATGCGGTGGCCCCGAGCCCGATAGAAGTGGATCAGCCGCAATACCCGGGCATAGCGGTCGGCTTGCCGAAGCCCCGCGAACGGATCGTCGCTTTGGGGCTGAGCGGAATCGACGGAAGCGGGGGCGGGCTCCATTCCCTGAGAGGGGCCTGGTTCCGGTGCCCCATTGGGGAGCGCCTGGGCGTCGGGCGCAGCGGAATCGGCGCGCGGCGGAGGAAGAGGCCGGGAACGCGCCGGACCTTCCTCGTCGAAGCGCGTGCGCCAAGCGTGATCAACAGAGGTCGGGTTGGCCGTATAACGCCCACGGATCTCTTCGACCGCTCCGGCATTGACCCCAAAGATCGGGTAATAGGCCGAATCCGGTTCGGGGACTTCTTCAACTCCGGGAGGTCTGCTCCCCCGTCGACCATCGTGCTCGCTCACTCTGTCTGCTCCTCGCCGCTCGACCCCGTTGGGCGCGAATAACCGCTTCGAACGGGGGTCTATGATACCCGGCCTGAGGTGGGCGTCGCCTCTTATGGAAGCTCTCTTCAACCCCGGGAGCAGAACTCGAGGGCGCGGTCGGCGACCCAGTCGGGGCGCTCCATGGGGATCAAGTGGCCCGCATCGGCGTCGACAATCTCGGCCTTGGCCATCTTTCTACAGAGTTCCTCGTAGAAGACCCGGGGAAAATTGCCCTGTTGCGCCCAGAGGAAGAGCGACGGCGGATCGACCCGGGAGGCTTGCTCAAAGAGATCCACGGACCCGGCAGCCTCGAAAACCAGGGCCTCGACTTCCTTGTCACACTTCAATTCGACGCCGCCATCCGGACGATCACGCAGGCCCTCGGCTAGGTAGATCGCCAGTGCCCGAGGAGTCCAGCGGGCGAAAAGCGCCTTGCCCTCGAGTTGGGCCCGAGCCTCTTCACGACTGGGCCAATGGCTTCGGCGACGGCGGGCGCCCTCCGCCATCGGCGCGGGGGGGCGTGCTCCCCACTCGAGGGTCTCGAGCATTTTAGAGGTGGGCGGAACCACGGGATCCACGAGGACGATCCGCCGATAGAGACCGGGCCGGGAAGCTTCTGCAAAAAGGGTGAGGCTGCCGCCGAACGAATGCCCCAGGCCCAGGCCGACCTGTCGATCTCCGCTCTCCTTGAGCAGCGTTTCGGCCACAGCAACCGCATCGCCCGCCATCACTGCCCAATCGAAGGCCTCGGCGACCAGGCCCGCGGCCGGCTGGGACGAATCCCCCTGACCTCGGGTGTCCATCGTGACGACGCGGAATTGAGCCCGTAACCTCTCCGCGACAGGAGTCCAAAGTGCGCCGCAGAAACCGTTCGCGTGAAGGAGCAGAGCAAGGGGTCCGTCACCTCCCCAATCCTGAACTGCGATTTCGACCCCCCGATCCTCCAGGGGCAGGCGCCTCCGAACGACGTCATCGGGGACAAGGCTCTCGGACTCAACGACCATCGAAGACACTTCCGGTAAAAAAGGGCCGGAACCGGGCGAGCCTCCGACGCGTTATGCTCAGGCGATGTCGCCTCCGCGATTTTTAATGGACAACCGCTGCCGCAAGAGCATCATAGCGAACCTCGACCGATTTGAACGACTTCCGGAGGCTGGAACCGAGCTGACTCCCGCCGCGGTAACCCTGGCTCTCGTGGGCAACGCCGAGGGTGAAGCCTGCTTCGTCCTGACACGAAGACCCTCTCAAATGCGCCGGCATCCCGGCCAATGGGCTCTTCCCGGCGGCCGACTCGATCCCGGCGAGAGCGTCATCGAGGCGGCCCTGCGCGAAACCGAGGAGGAGGTGGGGCTTTCCCTCTCATCCGACTCAGTCATCGGCCTCCTCGACGACTACCCCACCCGATCGGGCTTCCTCATCACCCCCGTCGTCGTTTGGGCAGAGGGGCAGGTCGAACTGAATCCAAACCCCGCAGAAGTCGACGAAATTCACCGTATTCCCCTGACACTGCTCGAAAGCCCTGAAATCCCGCAACTGCGGGAGATCCCGGAAAGCGATCGGCCCGTCCTCTCTGTCCCCATCCCGCCCCTCAACGAGAGTATTCATGCGCCCACAGCCGCCTTTCTCTACCAATTTCGAGAAGTCGGGCTTCGAGGAAAAACGACGCGGGTCGCGCATTTCGAACAACCCGTTTTCGCCTGGAAGTGATCGGCCGCTACCCTCCGAACACCCTTACAGACCCACCGCGCATGGAAGATTCTCTTGTCCGAAGAACGTAACCCCAAGATCGCCGAGACGAAAACGACGAGCTTTTTCGCTCGTTGGCGGGACCGCGATCATACCCGTGGAAGCTTGCTCACATCCCTGGTCGTGCTGGCCCTGCCCCTTGTGGCAACGAGCCTCTTCGGCGGAGTGTTGTTCCAACTCATTGACCTGAAGCTGATTAGTGGCCTCGGCGACCAGGCTGTCACCGCCGTAGTCGTCACCAACCAATCCCTCAGGCAGTTCTTCTTCATGCTCGTCATGGGTGCCAGCTTCGGAACCCAGGGACTTATCGCTCGTAGCATTGGCGAGAAGAAATTGGATCAGGCCGACCATGTCGCGGGTCAGACGGTCCTGATGGGGCTGATCCTCTCATGCTTTCTGGCTCTGCTGGGACTCACTTTTTCTAGGGAACTTCTCGGGATCATGAACGTGTCCAGCGAAGTCCTGGCGGTGGGCGTCCCCTATGTCCGACTCGTCCTGCTTCTCAATTTTGGCTTTATCTTCGTCAACATCTTCAACGCCATCCTAAATGGCGCCGGCGACACCGCGACCCCATTCCTCATCGCGGTGGTTCAAACCCTGCTCTCTCTCCTCGGGGAGTGGTGCCTGATCTATGGCAATCTGGGAATGCCCGCACTGGGAATCAGCGGAGTCGCACTCGGCATGGGTGTAGGCCAGGTCGGCTCCATCCTACTGATCAGCCGTGTCCTCTTCGGCGGGAGCAGCCGAGTCCACGTTCGAAGGCATCATCTGCGGCCCGATCCAGCAGTCATGAAGAGCGTTCTCGTGCTCGCCTGGCCGCCTGCAGTCCAGATGCTCGGCACCTTTCTTGTCACCGTTTTCTTCATCCGCATGATGGGCGACTTCGGCGGCAAGGCCCAGACCGCCTACTCCATCGGACTCCGCATGGGCATGCTGGCACCCATGATCTGCTTCCCCCTCGCGGGCGCCGTCGCGACCTTGGTGGGTCAGGCCCTGGGCTCAGGGAGCGTTCAGCGCGCCTGGCAAGCCGTCCGGGTGGGTTTGGCCGTGGTCTGCGCCCTCATGTGGAGCCTTGCCGTCGTGCTCTACGTGTTCAGGGAAAACCTACTCCGGATCTTTACCCAGGATCCCGAGGTCATCGCCATCGGAAGCAGGATGCTCACCTGGCAAGCGGCTTCCCTGGTCCCCCTTGCATTCTCTTTTGTCTTCTTTCGCGCATTGCAGGGCGCTGGGGACATGATGGTCCCCATGGTGATCTCGGTGCTGAATGCCCTCCTGCTCGCCCTTCCCCTTGGCATTTACCTCGCTGAAACCCGTGGCATGGGGCCCGAGGGCCTCTTTATCGCCCAGTTTGTCAGCGCCCTGGTCGGCACCACCTTCACCGGGGCATGGGTGGCCACTGGCCGCTGGACCCGAGCACGGAACCGGTCCCCCCGACCGACCTGATTCATCAGGCGCTGGTCAAGGGGGACAAGGAGCTTCCAGTGCCTAGGGCTGATCCCCCATATGCAGCAGCGGTATCGGTTGGCGGCTCTGGCCATCCATGAAGTAGATCTTTGCCGAAGGGTCCTCGGCGATCTTCTTCAACGCCTCGAGAGCCTGCAATTGGACATAGGCGGGGTTTTTCGACGCCGCCTTGTTAATCGCCGCGATCTCGTAGGCCTTGGCATCGGCGAGAATCCTCACTGTCTTGGCGTTCTCCTCGGCGGCCTGGCGCTGCGCCTGGGCCGCGGCCACTTGCTGCAACTGCTCTGTACGAAAGCGTTCGAGCTCGGCTTTCTCGCGCTCACCGGCCTGCTCCCGTTCCTTCTTTTGCTCGATCGCCTTGGCGAGCACAGGGGGAAGGTTGATGCCGCGAACTAGAACCTCATCGATGATGATCCCTTTCGGTCCAACGAACGCAGAAAGTCCGGTTAGCAGTCCTGAAGCCAGAAGGTCGCGGGTCTCCTCCTGAAAGAAGTCCTCGGCACGATCGATATTCGTACCCATTTGCCGGAGCAGTGAACGGACCTTGGGGATCATATGAACCGCGACGACTTCGTTTTCATCGCCCGTTTCCCGAAAAATCATCGGCGCCATCTTCCCGTTCAACCGGTACTGGATACTGAGATCGATCTTCGTGAGCAGCTGATCTCGAGTAGGGACCTCGATGCCCGGCAACTTGATGGACTTCTCCCGAACATCCATGTCGTGCCAGGTGAGGAGGGGATTCACCGGAAAGTGGGGCCCTTCAGGATAGGCATGGTCCTCGACTTCCCCGAAGAACGAGGCCACGCCAACATGGCCGACCGGAACCTGGTGGAAAAACTGGCGGCCAAACATCACGATTGCAAGGACGGCAATGAAGAGAGCGGTAAGTTTCGGATTCACGGTATTCTCCTGACTGAAGGGGGTTTCACTCTGGGCTTACCCTCTATTGATCGCGCTATTGGTCACGCTATTGGTCACGCTGTTGATCGCGGCGCAGGGTAACTTTTCACGAGCGATCTCGCTCCTGAAACCCCTTGCCGACTTTGAATTTCGCCCTAAAAATCGGCGAAGTCGGCTCAAACGATTGCCTTGTTCTCCCGTAAAGCGGCTATCGCCTCGGAACCGAAGCCGAGGTCCTCGAGAACCTCATCCGTATGCTGCCCCGCAAAGGACGGGACCCGTCCGAGTTCGGGAACGGTCCGGCTGAAGCGCGGAGCCGGGGCGGGCTGGACAACCCCGGCCGCCTCCACGAAAGTTCCCCGCGCCTTCAGGTGCGGGTGCTCCGGGGCCTCCGCCAGGTTGAGAACCGGCGCGTAGCAAATATCGGTTCCCTCCATGACCCCGTCCCATTCGTCCCGGGTTCGGGTCTTGAAAATCTCGGCGACACGAACCTTGAGGCCAGCCCACTGCTCCCGGTCCATCTGGGGCGGAAGTTCTTCGCCCTCGAGGCCCAACTTCTGGAGCAGCAGCGCGTAGAACTGCGGCTCGATGGAACCGATCGAGACATATTTTGCATCTTTGGTCTCGTAGACGTCGTAGAAATGGGAGCCCGTATCGAGCATGTTCTCGCCCCGCGCATCCTTCCAAACGCCCATGGCGTTCATGGCGTAGATCATGCCCATCAGCGAAGAGGCTCCGTCGACCATGGCGGCATCAACGACCTGTCCTTTGCCCGAGCGCGACTTTTCAAGCAGGCCGCACACCACCCCGTAGGCGAGCAGCATTCCCCCTCCACCAAAATCGCCGACCAGGTTCAAGGGGGGAACGGGCGCCGAGTCTCGCCGCCCTATCGCGTGGAGGGCTCCCGTCAGGGCGATGTAGTTGATGTCATGCCCTGCCGCGCTCGCGAGCGGTCCATCCTGACCCCACCCAGTCATGCGACCGAAAACGATACCGGGATTTCGCGCCAAGCAGATATCCGGCCCGAGTCCGAGCCTCTCCATAACCCCCGGCCTGAAGCCCTCGATGATCACGTCCGCCTTCTCCACCATCTGGAGAACCGTTTCGATGCCCTGGGGATTTTTGAGATCCACCGCGACACTTCGGCGCCCGCGCGCCAGAATATCCTTGGGAGGATTGTCGGGATCGCCACCACGCGCCCGATCGGCACGGTCGATACGGATGACTTCGGCCCCCATATCGGACAACATCATGCCAGCAAAGGGCCCCGGCCCGATGCCTGCAACCTCGAGAATTCTGACGCCTTCAAGCGGTCCCATCGTGCTTCTCTCCTGTGATTGGTCGCGGCCTGACCTCAGCCATCCTGGCCAGATGGCTCAGCATACACCAGCCCCCTCGAGCGATCCCCTGGCACTTAGGCCCGCCGGAATCAATAAAAACTGCGGTAGGCGTGGAGGCTGCGCAGCACTCGGCGAACATAGGACCGAGTCTGCGCGTAGGGGATATCCTCGACCCAGACGTCGTCCTCGACGCTTGCCGCGGCACCGGTACGCCAACCCGCCACAGCTGTGGGCCCCGCATTGTAGCTCGCAATGATGGCCGACGTCTGGCTGGGGAAGCGGCCGGCCAAGTAGTCGAGATAGGCGGCCCCCAGCGCGATATTCGTGCCCGGCACAAAGAGCTCTTCGCTGTCATCAAGGCTTTCGGCCCCGACCCGGGCCGCCGTTCGGCGGGCGGTCTCGGGCATCAACTGCAGGAGACCCATGGCACCCGCCGAGGACATCACTCCGGGTCGGAAACCACTCTCTTCGCGCATAATGGCCCAAACCAGCGCCGAGTCGATCTGGCCCGATTCGGTCAGACTCGCGCGAACGGAATCTGCGTAGGCGGGTGGCCATGAAAGCCAGAACAGCGCCTCGTAGCCGGGCGAGAGCCCCTGGCCCAGGAGCCCCGAGTAACGCCGTACCACGAGTTGCTGAGCTCCGTGATAATCGCCAAGGCCGGCGAGCAGTGAACCCAATCGGATACAGTCAACCAGGCTACAGGGACGCTCGAGGAGCGGCTGGATCTGGTAGCGAGCGCTCTCAAAATAGCCCGCCTCCAGCAAGAGCAGTGCCCGCCGCATGCGCTCCTCGTCGGCCGGGCTCGAGGGCCTCGAGAAAATTTCCGTGCTCACCGTGTTGGCCGAGACCCGGGGCCGGCCAAGTCTCTGCTGGGCGCGCCAACCGTAATAGGAGAGCGGCCAATCCCGAGCGAGGGCGGCCAACTCGCTCCGTCCCAGCGCGCGCTGCCCCATGGCCACGGCCGCGCGTGCCGCCCAGTAGCGCGGTTTGAGCTCACTCAGAACGTCGGCCTCACGCTCGACCAACTCTTCGAAGCGCATCCGTGCTGCGGGATAATCGCCCGCTCGCCAGGCCAACCAACCGATCCTCCAGAGCGCCTGGCGAGCCTGGTCCGGCGAATTCTCATCGGCGACGACCACCTCGTAGTGAGCGACCGCGCGCTCGGTTTCCGCCTTGTCCTCGAGCAGGGTGGCCACCAGGTAGCGAGCCCGGTTGGCGAGCCTGGGCGGCGCATCCTGAGCCAGTTCCTCGAAGCCCGCGATCGAGGCATCGATCTGGCCGGTTCGCGCCAGAGCCCGGGCGTGCCACAGGCGAGCCTCGGCATCCCCCTCGAGGGCGGCGAAAGCCGCAAGCGCTTCGTCGTAGGCGCGGAGCCGGAAGAGCGCCAGACCCAGTTGGAACCGAGCACGGCGGACATCCTGCTCCTCGAGTTCCCCCGCTAGGGCCTCCCGGTACGCGTCGATCGCCCGGGCCCCGCGCCCGGAAGCCATCAGGGCGTCGCCCCGGGCCAACGCGGCTTGGAACACCGGTGACTCGGCAGCGGCCCCGTCCGACTGCTCCGGCTCGGGGAAGACAGACTCCCAGTGCACCTCGGGCTCTACCCCGATTTCCAGGTCGCCCTGGTACTGAAGCGACTGGATGATGGCCAGACCTAAATCCCTCCGGCGGCCTGGATCCGAACTGTTTTCCCAAGCGACTCGCCAGGCCTCCTGAGCGCCGGCATGCTCGCCGAGAGCGATCAAACAATCGCCCTCCACCGCGGCCAGGGCCTCGATCAGGGCGGGCTCGGAGACCGCCGCTCTATAGCCCGCCGCCTCGGTGGCCGCGGCCTCGAATTCCCCGCTCGCCGCGAAGAGGCGAGCACGCTCAAGGGCCCGGTAACCGGCCAGCTCCACGCCGGTCCCCGCCAGGCTCAACTCCCATTGGGCCCGTTCCAAATCACCGGCGTCAATGGCCTGAGAGGCACGACCCAGGGCGCGCGCCTCGCGAATCTCGGAGAGGTCCAGATCGATCCCATGTCCCGGGGCCAGAACATCGGGAAGCAACCCCGGAGAAGGGCCCGACCCGGCGCAACTCAGGAGCAATATCCCCATCCCACCAATGACTGCAACTAGGCGCGGCCTACCCTGGAAGTTCAATAGCTCCCCCCGGTCGGCGAATCGAACTGACTCGCAATCGTCGTTAAGACTAGTCGTCAGGAGGGGATCCGCCAGTCGCATTCGCCCCGCGAGCCGTTAGGCTCTCGCCGGCATGTCCGAACAGAACGAAAAGACCACTGTGATCATCGGCGCAGGCGCCGTCGGCCTCGCTCTCGGCAGCTGTCTCCACGCCGCGGGTCGCTCGATTCACTTCGTGGTCCGAGAGGGCCCCACACCCCACGCGATCGAACGCTTTGGCATCCGGCGAACCGGGGTTCTCGGCGAGCAGCGGGTTCCTGTAAGCGCGCTCGGCGTCAGCCGCTCCATCGCCGACCTCGGGAGCCTGACCATCGACTCGATCCTGGTCTGTACCAAGAGCACCGCCAACGAAGACATCGTACCCGCCCTGGCTGCCGTCTGGCCCAAGCTCTCCGAGAGCGCCCAATTGGTGGTCTGCCAGAACGGGTGGGGCAATATCGACGCCTTCGCCGCTGCCCTCAGTCCCGAGAGGGTGGCCTGCGCGAGCATCCTGACCGGCTTTCGCCGGAACGAGGAACACGCCGTCGAAATCACCGTGCACGCCCGATCCATCCAGGTCGGCTTTCTCCACCCGGCCGACCATGGAACCCTCGAGCCTCTTTGCCAGGCGATTCGGAACGGAGGCATCCCGTGTGAAACCAGTGAGACAATCGGGGCCGACCTAGCCGCCAAACTCCTCTACAACT
The DNA here is from genome assembly GCA_028823175.1 of Myxococcota bacterium. Taxonomy (GTDB): domain Bacteria; phylum Myxococcota_A; class UBA9160; order UBA9160; family UBA4427; genus JAZXM01. The sequence goes on along the minus strand of JAPKBZ010000032.1, from coordinate 8,141 downwards.
GCCTCCTCAACCCCCTGGGCGCTCTCGCCCGGGTTCCCTACGGAAAGCTCGCCGAAGAGAACTCCACTCGGAAAATCATGGAGGCCACTGCCCGGGAAATTTTCGAGGTCCTCGCCGCCGCCGGCATCGCCACCCACTGGCCCGATGCCGAAAGCTACCTGACGACCTTCTACCGCGACCTCTTGCCGCCAACGGCGGGGCACAAATCCTCGATGCTGCAAGATCTCGAAGCCGGCCGCAGGACCGAGATCGACGCCCTCTGCGGCGCGGTCGTCAAGCTCGGCCGCCCATTGGACGTGGCCACGCCCGTGAATATCGCGCTGCGCGATCTGATCCGGGCCGCTGAACGACGCTAGTCGAGTCGCTCGGAGTCAACGTCCCCGGAAGCGCGGTGGCCGCTTTTCGAGAAAAGCGCGAACCCCCTCGGCATAATCGTCACTCGCATAACACGCGTCGATAGACCGAACCTCGGCTTCAAGATCGCCCTCGGCGGGAGATCGCCCCAATTGCCCGAGGATAAGCTTCGCGCTGCGCACGGTGAGCGGTGCGTTCTCCGCAATCTGGCGCGCGGTCTTCTCGACGAATGCATCGAGTTCTGGTTTGGGCAGCACCCGATTCACCAGGCCGATCGAGCGTGCCTCTTCGGCGTTGAAGCGCCGGGCCGTGAAGAAAATTTCCTTGGCCGCGGGCAGCCCCACCACACTCACCAATGTCTCGAGGCCCGAACCGCTATAGCCTAGGCCCAGGCGCGCGGCGGGGATCGCGAAAACCGCATCTTCGGCCGCGAAGCGAAGGTCGGCGTTCAACGCGATTGCGCAACCTCCTCCCACGCAAAATCCGTGAACCAGCGCGATCAGCGGCTTGCTCAGATCCGCCAGTGCTTGAAAGGCCCGGGCGTTGCGCGCGTCGTATTCCCGCGCGGCGGGCCCCACCCGGTTCTTCTCGAACTCGGAGATGTCGGCTCCGGAAACGAAGGCGACCTCGCCGCGGCCCCGCATGATGACGACTCGCACATCGGGATCGGCATCGAGCTCCGCGACCAGATCAGGGATCGCATCCCACATCGCGTCATTGATGGCGTTACGCCGCTCCTCCTGATCGAAGACGATCCACGCCAACCCATCACGTTTTTCTGTCGTTATCTCTCCCGGCATGACGTCCCAGCGTAGCGCTCTCGAACACTCATTCCCGGCCCTCGAGCATCGCCTCGAGGGCGAACACGTGCTCATCTTCGGCGCCCATCTCCCTGAGAGCCTTCGCCAGCCTGGTCAGATATTCGACATTCGGGCCCGAGGGTCCGTGACTGGCCCGGATCTGCCGGGCAATTTCCTCCAGGGGTGCAGGCCCCAGATAATTCGCATTGGCCTCGTCGGCGACGTAGAGCAGCGCGGAAACCGAGGTGCTCTCGGCCGGATCAAAAAAGACGGGAATCCGCTCGCGGCTAAAGCCGCCCCGTTCACGGTGATCGAGGCCGGCCAGGATGGCCGAGCGCTCTTCGTCGCGCAGGCGATAAGCGGTCCCAAAGCAGCGGCCTCCCGGGTCGTCAACGAGCGTAACAACGCGCCCGGGTCGGCTTGGCACTCCACGGTGATCCGTAGAGGCCTGCCAAAACCGGCGCGCGCGATCGCGAATGAAGCCGGTGCGCGATTCTACGAAGGCAAAATCCGGCCGCCAGATGAGCGAACCGTAGCCGAAGACCCAGGTCGTCCCGCTGGGCTCCGCCTCAGCCCCCACGGTTCTTCTTCGCCTCGGCCGACGTCGTATTCTCTCCCTGGGGCGCGGAGCAGATCATTCCGCCCGCTCCGGCTCGCGAGGGACCGTTCGTGATTGTCGCTCGGCCTCGAGAGCCGCCAGCATTCCCTTGGCCTTGTCCAGGCTCTCCTCGTACTCCCTCTGTGGATCCGAGTCTGCCACCACCGCCCCGCCCACATGGAAATGAGCGCGATCCTTGCAGATCAGGATCGTGCGAATAACCACGGCAAGATCCATTCCGCCGCGCAGATCCAAATAACCCAGGGCACCCGAGTAAACCCCACGACGTACCGGCTCAATCTCGTTAAGCAAGCGCATCGCGGCTATTTTGGGGGCTCCCGTCATGGAGCCAGGGGGAAAAGCAGCCCGAAACAGATCCATGCGATCGCTTCCCTCACGAAGCTGGCCGACCACGGTCGAGACGAGTTGAAAGACCGATGCATAGGATTCGACCTGCATCAGTTCGGGCACCGAGATAGTTCCCGTCTTGCAGACCCGCCCCAGATCGTTTCGGACGAGGTCGACGATCATCAGGTTCTCCGCGCGATCCTTCTCCGAGGTCGCCAGCTCCTTGGCCAGGGACATATCCTCCTCGGACGCCAGGCCACGAGGTCGTGTCCCCTTGATGGGACGGCTCTCCACTTGGCCCGACGACGAAAGGCGCAGGAACCGTTCGGGCGAACTGCCCAGGACGGCTCCTTCGGGCAGATCCAGGAAGCTCGCGAAAGGAGCCGGGGACGCCATGCGCAGTGCGCGATAGAGCGGCCAGGGCGCACCGTCAAAGGGAAGATCCATTCTTCGAGTCAGGTTGGCCTCGTAAACATTGCCTGAAGCAATCTCCTCCTTGAGCCAACCCACCCTCTCGCGGTATCCCTCGGCGGCGAAGCTGGCCGTCGCCTCATCCGGCACACCCATCGCCATGACCGTTGCCCGTTCTATCGGCGGGCCGGTCTCCGGGCGGGCGCTCGGTGTGAGGCATCCCCCCTCGGCGAGCCGATCTGAAAATTCGGCCAGGGCGGCTCCTGCACGTCGTCGCGCCTCTTCCTTGTCCCGACCAAAACCCAGCCCAAGCGCGAAAGCGCGGCCGCTGGCATGGTCGAGGGCAACAAGACGATCGACGAAGAGCACACTCGCATCGGGAAGTCCGAGATCGTCATGAGCGTTGAGTTTCAGCGTCTCGACCTGCTCCGCCAACTCATAACCCCAATAACCCACCGCGCCGCCGATGAAAGGAAAGGGGAAAGGAAGTCCGTCCAGGTCGACCGCGAAGCTCGGCAAAGCTTCCTGCAACCAGTCAAAAATTCCCGCGCTCCGCTCGGAGAGCCCGGGCGTAAAGCCCGCTCGAACTTCTCGCCGACAATTCAGTTCGATCCGCTCACCCGACACACGGGCCACCAGGTATGGATCTGAACCCGCAAAAGAGTAGCGACCCAGACGGCCGGCCGGCGTCGCGGAATCGAGCAACCACCCGAAGGAATCAGCCTGCAGTTCTTCGCTCACCGCGAGCAGATCGGGCCTCGCCCCGGCGAGTTCTCGCCAACGCAGTTGGACAAATTCCTTGTGGGGATCGGCGGAAATTGGGCGCATGGGAACTCCGACAGGGCGCTCAGGCTACCGCAGCAGATTTTGCTTTGCTCCCCAGCCGGCAAAACCCCGATCCCAGGGCGGAGTACCGAGATGAGCGCCTCCTGGCCTATGCTCGGACTAAGCCTCAAAGGAGAGACCGTGACCGCACTTCCGCCCCCGCGCTCCATCGAACTTGCCCCTATTAAAGAGGCCGACGGCAGCTTCGAGCCCCCCATCTCGCTCTCGGTTCACGAGGGCGGCCAGGGACCGGCCATCGTCCTCCTCCACGGATTTCCAGAGCTCGCCTTTTCCTGGCGAAAGCAATTCCAACCCCTGGTGGACGCCGGCTTTCGCACCATCGTGCCCGATCAACGGGGCTACGGGGCCAGCGATGCGCCCCGAGGAAGCCAGCATTATGACATGACCCACCTCACGGGCGACCTGGTCCACCTCCTCGACGCGCTCGAGATCGAAAAGGCGATCTTTGCCGGTCACGACTGGGGAGGTTTTGTCGCCTGGGCGATGCCCGTCCTCCACCCCGATCGAACGGCCGGGGTAATCGGCATCAACACCCCCTACCTGCCCCGGTCGCCCATCCCGCCCACCCAGGCACTTTCGTTCGCCGCCGGCGGCGACAAGGACAAGATCTACATCCTCTGGTTCCAGGAGCCCGGCGTCGCCGAAGGCGTACTCGACCAGAACCCGCGACTGGTCTTCGAGAAGCTGATGCGAGGGTCCATCCCCATGGAGGAGATGCAGGCTCAGATCGCCGAGAGCGGTGGCGACATGAACCCCTTCCTACGGCTGGCGGAACTGCCCGTAAGGGGCGACGCCCTTCTCTCCGAAGAGGAACTCGAGGTCTACACCCAGGCTTTCGCCCAGAGTGGTTTTCATGGCGGGATCTCTTGGTATCGGAACTTCGACCGCAATTGGGAACAGCACCCCGAATTCGGCGTCCAGAAAATCAGCCATCCCTCCCTGATGATTACGGCGGAAAACGATATGGCCCTTCAACCCGCGCTCGCCGCCGACATGCCAAACCGGTGCGAAGACCTCGAGACGATCATGATCTCGCAGTGCGGGCATTGGACCCAGCAAGAAAAACCCGAAGAGCTCAACCAGCTGATGATCGATTGGCTTACCAAGCGCTTCGGCTGAGGCTTCTCCCGGGCTCCAGCGCATTAGAAGCCCTGATCGGTTAGGCTGCCCCAATGCGAAAAATCTGCGTTTATCATGCGGCCTGCCCCGACGGATTCGGGGCCGCCTGGGCTACCTGGAAAGCCTGGGAGGGCGAAGGCGAGTTTGTCGCACGCGGCCACTACGACCGAATGCGGGGATCTCGCGTCGAGGATGCCCTGGTGCTTTTCGTCGACATTGCCCCAGGGCTCGATGAGATTCGCCAGCTCGCAGAGCATGCGGCCAGGGTTGTCGTCCTCGACCACCACGTCACGAACCAGAAGGCATTCGCAAAAGACCCCGAGCTGCTGCGCGCACTCGAGGACGACGGGCACGAAATTCATTTCGACATGGCGCATTCGGGGTCCGTTCTGGCATGGCAGCACCTCTTTCCTGGCCAACCGGTCCCCGACATCCTGCGTTATGTCCAGGATCAGGACATTTGGACCTGGGAGCTTCCCAAGTCGGCCGAGGTCAACGCCGCCCTATCGTCCTATGATCAAGACTTCGAGACCTGGAGCAGACTGGCGGATCGCGACATCTCTGAGCTTGCGCTAGAAGGCGAACCCATCGTTCGGACTGATCGCGTAGAGGTCGCGCGGGCGATCAAGAACCCGAGCCCGGTCACCCTGGGCAAGCTGCGCGTCGAAGCCATCAATGCAAGAACCCGCCGAAGTGCGATTGGCCACGCCCTGGCAGAACGCCAGTCTTTTGGGAATCAGTGGGGTTGCGTTTACCGACTCGAAGGCTCCAAGGTCCAGGCCACCCTCTACTCGATCGGTGATTTCGACGTCTCGAAGATCGCAGGCGAATACGGAGGGGGCGGACACAAGAACGCCGCAGGCTTCAGCGTCCCCCTGGAAAAATGGCTCGGCGAGATGCTCGCCTAGAGCGCCAAAGCAACTTCGGCCCTCTCCACTAGTCTTCGGGGGTCGAGGTGGTCATGGAGAGTGCGTGGATCTCACCCTTCATTTCCTCGGAAAGAATCCCATAAACGAGGCGCTGGGCCTGAAGCTTGCTCAATCCCTCGAAATGCCGAGAGACGATCGTGGCGCGAAAATGCCCACCCCCCGAGCGCGCGCCAGCATGCCCCGCATGAAGGTGGCTCTCGTCCACCACCTCGATTTGCACAGCCTCGAGCTCCCGGGCGAGTTTCTCCTCGATCCGCGCCCTTCGATCCGCACCGGGTTCGCCGCGACCTGCCATTCCAGTCATCAGTCCTTGGGCAATCCCAGAAGACGTTCCGCAATGATGTTCTTCTGAATATTCGGCGTGCCCCCGCCAATCACCACCTCGGGCCAGCCCAGTGCGTAGTCCGCCCAGCGTCCGTTGTCTGGCGCGACATCGCTCCCGCGCATCAACGTCGAAGCGCTACCCGTAATTTCCATTGCGAGCTCACCCATCTCGACTTCCAGCGCGGCGCGATGGAGCTTGTTGATTGAAGTTTCGCTGCCCAAGGGCTCCCCCCTGAGTTGCTTGGTCAGGAAGCGTTGCCCATTGAGCCGCATGGCTTCGATCCTAATATCGGCACGCTGAAGTCGGCGGCGAATCGACGGCATCTCGATGGCCTTCTGTCCGGCTCGCACCGTTCTTTCGGCGAGATCCTCCAATTCGTCCATCTTGCGCCTGAGGCCGTAGACTTCGGCGATGCTCGAGCGCTCATTCGCGAGCGCTGAGACGGTCACCTGCCAGCCCTGCCCTTCGTCGCCGAGGCGGTTCTCAACCGGGACGCGCACGTCGTTGAAGAACACTTCGGCAAACATGGCACCACCGCCCATGTTCTTGATGGGCCTTACCTCGAGCCCTTCGGAATCCATCTCCACGAGAAGGCAGGTAATCCCATCGTGCTTCGAATCGACCTCTGTATCCGTCCGAACCAGAAGGATCATCATCTTCGACCACATGGCGATCGAAGTCCAGATCTTCTGGCCGTTCACGACGTACTCATCGCCTTCGCGCACGCACTTGCACTTGAGCGAGGCGAGGTCGCTTCCCGAATCAGGCTCCGAATACCCCGTGCACCACTGGTAGGCGCCATCCAGAATATCGGGAATATATTTCTGCTTCTGCTCCTCGGTCCCATATTGGATAATCGAAGGCCCGACCCAGGCAAGACCCATAAAGCAGGTCCCCAGCCCCGGCGCCTTGGCCCGAGCCATCTCCTCCTTGAGGATCACCTGCTCCATCAGGCTGCCACCGCCGCCCCCGACTTCGGCCGGCCATGAAAACCCGACCCAGCGCTTTTCGCGCACCTTGGTATTCCACTGGGCCAGAAAATCCGCAGGTCGTTTCTCACCTTCCGGAGGTAGATTGTCTTTCAAGAAGGCACGGACCTCGTCTCGAAATTTTTCTTCTTGTGACGAAAGCTGAAAATCCATCAGAGGCCCCCGAGTTGAGCGATGCGGTCATAGTGATAGTCGGCGTCCCCATAGATTGGGCGCATCCACTTTCCCCGCTTTAAATAAAGTTGAATGTCGTATTCCCAGGTGTACCCGACGCCCCCATGCAACTGAACGCCATTGATGCCCGCTAGGGGAAAGGTCTCACTCGCATAGGCCTTGGCGCGGGAAATCGCGAGAGCGGCACCTTCGTGCCCTTCGTCAAGGGCCCAAAATGCATAGTAGATGAGCGACTTGTAGGACTCGATATCGACATAAATTTCGGCCAAGGGATGCTTCACCCCCTGATAGCGGCCGATCTTTGAGCCGAATTGCTCGCGTTCCTTCGCGAAGCTCGTCGTAATAGCAAGGGCTCCTTCGGCGGCACCCACGGTTTCCGCCGTCACAAGGGCAGCTCCAAGCTCAACCAGCGACTCGATGGCAGACCAAGCGGGACCCCCTTCGCAGAGCAGATGATCCGACGGGATCCTTGTGTCGGTGAGCTCAAGGGAGCCGACTCTCTTGGTCAAATCCATTGCCGGAAAATCTGAAGCCGAGACTCCAACGCTACCCTTCTCCACCAGGGCGAGTCCCACTTCCTCCGGGCCGGGACCCATCCGATAGGCGACGACGAAAAGGTCGGCGTTTCCTGCGTCGGGAACAAAGAGCTTACGCCCCGTTAGGATGATTTCTTCACCGTCCTTCTTCGCTTGGAGCTGCACACCGTTCGGCGAAAGGTCATCGCCCTCTTCAAGCAAGGCCAAAGTCCCGAGCCGGGTTCCATCCGCAAACCCGGGCAACCAGCGTGCCTGCTGCTCCTCGTTCCCAAAGCGCTCGATCGCTTGGCTCGCGATGACATTGGAAACTAAGGGGGAGGGAAAGAGGCTCCGGCCGGTCTCTTCCAGGACGACGAGCAGGGTGACGAGGTCAAGGCCAGCGCCTCCGTGGATCTCGGGAACCGTCAGCCCGGCGAAGCCGAGCTCAGCCATCTGCTTCCACAGCCCTCTGTCGAAACCCTCTTCGCTTTCGCACTGCTTCCGCACTTCTTCGAGCGGTGCCTTCTCATTGAGAAATTTACGCACCTCTGCGCGCAGCAATTCCTGTTCTTCTGTAAAACCAAAATTCATTTTTCCCCATCCTTGGCTACCGAGTTCGTCGGACGAGGATAGGAAACTCTGGCTCGCTACGAACTACCCCAAAAGCGCAATATCCCTGCGGGAGAGGGGCCAGAGAATTCCGAGAGGAACGTGCCCCCAGCGAGAAAGCGGC
>JAPKBZ010000206.1 GCA_028823175.1 Myxococcota bacterium | reverse complement strand
AGGAGATAGCAACCCATGGTCGCAAGCGTCGCGCGAAGCGCGAACGACGCGTAGCGGGGGTTCGTGGCGAAGTCGTCGGGCAGCATCTTCGGTGATTCAGGGGTTGAAAACGTCTCGTCCTGTTCGGAAAGAATGCGGGTCCACGCCCGATCGAGGGTTTGCGCTGTGGAGAGCAGTGCGGCCGGCAGGCTGGCTACACGGAGTGCATCAAAAGCACGCCGCTCCGTCGGGTTCAGTTCGCGTTCTTCCAAGATTGCGCAGCCGAGTGCTGCCAGCGCTTCGGCCAAACAGATTCGGCCACTGGGCTCCGTCTCACGCCCGAAGGAGTCACACGCATCGTCCATGTCTGTCCAAAGTTGCTCGATGGCCGCATAGTGGTCGCCCTGGCGGGTTGTCAGGCGACCTACGAGAATCGCGCGTTCGAGCGTTTCCTGAAGCTTAGTTCGCTCTCCAGAGGGACGAGCCAGATGCGTCTCGGGCGCCGAGTATGGCACGAGACGGAGGGACCGTTCGGTCGCCAGCATGCGCGTTTCTAGGACCTGCCGCAGACGTTCCCTTCCGCTCGGGATTCGAGTGACCCAGCCTGCGAACAGATTGGAAGCAATCACCACCCCGAGCGCGGCGATGAGCCAAGCGAGTTGCGTGAAGAGATATGTGGGTGTCGGAACTTGATCGAATGCGACCAGGACGAGGCCGAGGATCACCAGTGTGCCCAGGACGGCCTTGGGCTGGGAGAATGTTCTCATCAAGTAGAAGCCGCAATAGAAGAGCAGCGTGAAGAGTGGGATCCGAAGCCACGGAGCATCGAAAGTGATCAGTGTGAGCAGTACTACCAAGAGGCAGCTGCTCAGGGTGATGACTGACGCGAGGATAGCGGCGGCGCGCGTCGAAATGGTCTCGTCCTGCGAGAGCAGAAAAACAAGATACGGGGCGATGCCGATAAAAGGCATCTGCGCTGTGAGCATCACGAGCACGACCAGAAGGACGCTGATGGTAATCTGCAGAGTGCGCCGGGCGCGCTCGGAGTCGTAGCGAAGCTCTTCGCGCACAAGCTTAGCCGCCGCGTAGATCATTCAATCCTCGGAGTCGGCATTGCCGAGGATGGTTGCGGCGGCGGTGGCGCCGACACGCAGGACTTCTGCTGGGGTATCGGGATCGAGTAGAATATGCACGGGAAAGCGCTGAGCGATATGGACCCAATCGAGTTGGCGCAAAACGATGGGTAGGCCGGGGAAAGGGTTCTGAGGCATCGCCGTGACTCCCCAGTCGATGCCATCGACGATTCCGCCAACTTCGAGCCCCGGAGCTGTAGCGAGGGTAACTCGTACGCGGTCACCCACTTGGATGTGGCGCAACTCGCTCTCGCGAAAATCAGCAACGACCCACCAGCGACGCGTGTCGATCAACGTGATGGTATCGAAGCCAATTCGAGCAAACGCGCCCTCGGAGATGGTCAGCGCGGCTACGCGGGCCGGAAAGGGCGCGCGGACGACTGTATGCCTGAGAGCGAGTTCCGCCGCCTCGACGAGGCCGGAAAGGGCCCGCTCTCTTGCGAGGAGCGGTTCGACGTCCTGGACGAGCGCCCGTGTAGCCTCCAGTTCGGCTTTGGCGACGGCGACGCCTGCGGCCGCAGTGTCCCGCGCACGCCGGGCTGTATCAACGGCTTCGGGCGTTGTAAACCTCTTCTCGAGCAACGGTGCGAGGCGCTGATAGGTCTCTTCGGCTTGCGCCAGGGCGGTTTCTACTTGGCTTAAGACAGCGCGTGCCGCGTCGACCTGGAGCCGCTGTGCTTCGATTGCGCCGCGCGCGTTGGCAACTTCGCCCGCGAGTGCATCTCGGTTGGCTTGCGCGATCGCAGTTGCGATGACAAAAGGCTCCGAGTCGATTTCGAAGAGAATATCCCCGGCCTCGACTTGCTGGTTGTCCTCGATCGGCAAGGCAAGAATGGGACCACTGACTCGGGGGGCAATGCCGACGACGTTTGCTGTGACCCGGCCCTCGTCGGACCGAGGGTGCCTGTCGGCAGTCCAGATGACGGCGCCGACCAGTACGATCGCGGCGACGACGGCACCCCATCCGATGATTCGACCGCGGCGGACCGCGCTCGGGTTGGGCTCAGTCTCGTGCAGGCCAAGCGGGTCCTGCTTCGCGTCGTCTGTAGTCATTGGGAAAAGAGCACCAGCCAGAAAGAAGCAGTGAAGGCCGCGATGATCGAGGGCCAGGCAATGACATGGGGTCTGATCTGGGAGTCAATGCCCTTGCGCACGAGGACCGTTCGGAGCACTGCGCTTGCCGCGCACCCAAGGAGCAGAGAGAGCAGCCAGGCGGGAAAGTACGCACCACCAAACTCGACAGAGGACGAACAGCCG
>JAPKBZ010000205.1 GCA_028823175.1 Myxococcota bacterium | reverse complement strand
GCCGACTACTCGTATACCGGTAGCCTCTTCCTCGACCAAGATCTCGACCCGAATCTTCACCAATCGGGCTACCACCTCCTGAATCTGCGCGCCGGCGTGCGCGCCGAGGACTTCGCTTGGTCGCTGACCGTCTGGGCCACCAATGTCACGAACTCCGAGTACCTCGTGATCGGCTTCGACGTCCCCGTCATCAGCGGCTACGCGGGTGTGCGTGGCCCGCCCCGGCAAGTGGGTGCGACTCTTCGCCTGAATTTCTAGGAGCGGGCGCGAGCTTCGCCTCAGCGCTCGAAGCGGTCCGCCCGGGCGGTTTGCCAGAAGGGGCTGACCGACTCCGGGATCTCCTCGCCGAGGAGTTCGCCCGGCTCGAGGAAATCGTAGAGCTGGTCGAAGCGGCGCACCTGGTGGGGCGTGGTGCGTTCGTAGAGATGGATGGGTTCGAATTCCTCGGGGTGTCCCAGGCCACAGGCGGCCGTGGTCTCGGCGAGGCCCGCGAGGGTGGCCTGGTGAAAGAGGAAGACGCGCTCGCCCTTCTCCTCGGGGACAATGGCTTTCTGGAGCCGGGGTTTCTGGGTGGCGACTCCCACAGGGCAGAGGTTGGTTCCGCAGAGCTGGGATTGAATGCAGCCGAGGGAGAACATGAAACCCCGGGCCACGTTGCACCAGTCGGCGCCTAGGGCGAGGGCCGAGGCCATCTCATAGCTGGCAAAGCGCTTCCCGCTGGCGGCGATCTTGATCCGGTCGCGCAGATTCGTGCCGACCAGGGCATTGTGGACGAGGAGCAGGCCTTCGCGGAGGGGATAGCCGAGGTGGTCGGAGAACTCGGGCGGGGCAGCGCCGGTCCCGCCCTCGCCGCCGTCGACGGTGATGAAATCCGGAGTGATCCCGGTCTCGAGCATCGCCTTGCAGATCGCGTAGAACTCCCGGGGGTCGCCAACGCAGAGCTTGAAGCCCACCGGCTTGCCCCCGGAGAGCTCGCGGAGTTCGACGATGAAATCGAGCAAGCCTGTTGGGGTCGAGAAGGCGGAGTGTCCGGGGGGAGAAAAGCAGTCCTCGCCCTGGGGAACCTTGCGGGCGGCGGCGATCTCGGCGGAGACCTTGGCGCCGGGAAGGATCCCTCCGTGCCCGGGCTTCGCACCCTGAGAGAGCTTGAGTTCGATCATCTTGACCTGGGGGAGGGCGGCCTGCTCGCGGAAGAGCTCCGGGGAGAAATTCCCCTGGTCGTCCCGGCAGCCGAAATAGCCGGTACCGACTTGCCAAATCAAGTCCCCACCGGGCTTCTGGTGGTGGGTGCTCAGCCCGCCCTCGCCGGTATTATGCGCAAAACCGCCTTCTCGAGCCCCCTCGTTGAGGGCGAGCACGGCATTGGCGCTGAGAGCGCCGAAACTCATGGCAGAGATATTGAGAAGAGAGGCCGAGTAGGGATGCTCGCAGTCGGGCCCGCCGACGGTGACCCGCAGATTGCGGCCGGGGTCCACGACGGCGGGGCGAGGCTTCGCCGAGTGGCTGATGAAGCCGTAACCGTACCCGTAGACATCGAGTTCGGTGCCAAAGGGCTTGACGGCCTCGATGCCCTTGGCCCGGCGATACATGAGGTCGCGGGCGTCGCGGTTGAAGGGCCGACCGCTGGTGTTGCTCTCGACGAAATACTGTCGAATCTCGGGCCCGGCGCTCTCGAGTAGGAAGCGCAGGTGCCCGATGACCGGGTAGTTGCGCAGGAGGCTGTGCCGCTTTTGGAGCAGGTCGTACGTCCCTAGCAGGAGCAGCGCCGCCCCGCCCGCCGCCAGGGTCAGGAAGACCGGCGGCCAGACCTTGAGGCCGAGGCCGAGGAGGGCACTGGCCAGAGTAAAGAGAGAGAGCAGGGGCATCACCCAACCCCGGATTCGATGCAAAAGGTCCATGCTCGCTAGTCCTCTTTTACAAAAGTTGAGGTTACTCGTGCAATCCTACCCTACAGTGAGGCTACAGGAAACTACCGAGAGGAGTCCCTAATCTATGGCCGGAAACGTATCCAGCAGCCTTCTCGACGTCCTGGCCTCGGCTGGGGCCCGCGACATCTTCGGCGTGACGGGGGATGCGCTGAATCCGCTCCTTGAATGCATTCGCACCGACGACCGCTTTCGTTGGATCGGCGTGCGCCATGAGGAGCATGCGGGCTACGCCGCCTATGCCCAGTCCGAACTCAGCGGGGGCATTGGCGTCTGCGCCGGAACCACCGGCCCCGGGGCATTGCATCTCATCAATGGCCTCTATAACGCCAAGAAAGAGGGCGGGGCGGTAGTGGCGATTACCGGGCAGGTTCCTCGATCCGAGCGGGGTAGCGATTTTCACAAGGAGATCGATCTCGCCAAGATGTTCGACGATATCTGCGGCTA
>JAPKBZ010000204.1 GCA_028823175.1 Myxococcota bacterium | reverse complement strand
GGGGCCAGAACGTCGTGCCCCGGAACGGTTCGCAGATCGGCGCCGCGCCTTCGGGACTCTACGCCTGCAAACCCGGCGGCCCGAACGACTACGCCTTCGTGTTGGCCATCACCACTCCCCACATCGACAAACTCTTCATGGCGATCGACCGTCCGGACCTCATTGTCGACGAGCGCTTCGACGACTTCATGAAGCGCCTTGAGCGAACGGATGAGCTGCATGCCGAAGTTGAAAAGTGGACCCTCGAGCGGACGAAGCACGAGGTGATGAAGATACTCGGCGAGGCCGCCGTCCCGTGTTCCGCGACGATGGATACCGCCGAACTCTACGATGACCCGCATCTGAACGAGCGGGGCTTCATCAAGACGCTGCCCCACCCCAAGCTCGGGGACGTTCGCATGCTCGGCTTCCCGACGCGCATGTCCGCAAATGCTGTGGAAATGACGCCACCGCCGGAATTAGGCCAGCATACGGATGCCGTGCTTTCGAAGGAACTCGGACTGGACGCGAGCGCGCTCGTCGATCTTCGGAACGCCGAAGCGATCGCTTAGTTTTCTCAAGCTGTGCCCGAGTGCTCGCGCAAAGTCTCCGCATCACCAGACCCAATGGCGCTGGGTCGAGTCTCTAGCGAACTCGTCTCTGCGGTCGATTCCCTGATCGATAGGGAATGTACAGGGAAGTTCTCCGTGTATCCCGTGAGCAGCTTTCGGACATTTGGGCGACCTAAGCGAAGAGACACTCTACGGGGTTTCGGACCCCAAGGAGAACCAACCATGAACGTCGAAAACGCAGTCATCCCGACCCCTGAGCAGATCAAGGAGCTCGGCGACGGGGGACACGATCGCCCCATCTACATGGTGAACCTGCTCATGTTCAAGAAGAAGACCGAGTATGAAGATAGACGCGAGACCGATCTCACCGGCCGCATCGGAATCGTGCGGTGTTGGACGCCCCTCTCGCCCCCTACACTCAGAGTTCAATGACCTGAGGAGATGTCGATGGAACCGGATTCTCGAAGAGGAACGATCAAACGTCGCGGCTTCATGGGGCTACTCGCTGGAGTTGCCGTGGGGGGGCGCACGCTGGTCGAGGCCCGCGACGCACGCGCAGCCGTCTATGCCGCGCGTCAGGCGAGCGGTGCACCCGCAACTTGGCCGCAGATGCCGAAACGCACTCTCGGGCGCACCGGCTTCGAAGCCAGTCGCCTGATCTTTGGTTGCGGTGCTTCGCTGATGTTCCGCGCCCGCGATGCCCTACTGAATGCCGCCTACGACGCGGGCGTCAACGTCTTCGACGTCGGCTACTCCAGTTACTACTGGAACGCCGAGGAGAACCTCGCCCCCTTCGTCGGAAAGGTGCGCGACGACATCTTCCTCATCTCGAAGGCACCGGCAGAAGTCGAAGGCCTCGGCGACCAGGACACGGTGACTCCGGCCCAGGCAAAGGCTGCCGCACAAGGCTGGCTCTTGGAACTCGACAAGAGTCTGGCGGCGCTGAAGGTCGACTATGTCGATGCCTACTATCAAATGGCGGCCTACAACTCATCGCTCGTAACCAGCGATGAGATGATCCGCGCCTTTGAGACCGCCAAGCAGGCAGGCAAGACCCGTTTTCTCGGACTGAGCACACACCGAAACGCCGAGGCCGTGCTCCGCGCTGCGGTCGCCAGTGGCCGCTTCGACCTCGCGATGATCGGCGTCACACCGGCGGGCTGGTACGACTGGAAAAACAGGGCGGTACTCGCCGGAAGCAAGTCCATGGCCGACCTCGTACCCTTGTTCGACGAAGCGCGCGCTGCCGGCGTCGGTCTCATTGGTATGAAGGCGGCTCGTCATCTCGACGGCCTTCCCATGCTCGGGTGGTGGAAGAAGCCCGACGCCTTCAACGGACACTACGACGCAGAGCTCAAGAACGCGGATCTATCGCCCTACCAGAAAGCGTACGCCTACGTGCTCGAGCACGGCCTAGACGCCGTCAATGCAGACATGTCGGAGATGCTCCATCTCCAGGAGAACGCGTTGGCGGCGACAACCTCAAAGACCTATTTCGTTTAGTCACATTGGGCCTCTCTCAGTTCCTGATCCGCCCGCTCCAAACGCACTCCGAAAAGATCCGCCTAACTTGGCGACAGAGACTTTTGTGGGAGTCTGGGCTTTCAAGGTCTCGAACCCGCAGTCTCCGGTTCGGATCCGCGCAAGCGTGAAAGCCAACACCCCGCGAATTCGCGGAGTTTTCTCAAGCTGCGCCCGAGCACTCACGCAAAGTCTCCGCACCACCAGACCAAATGGCGGAGAGAGTGGGATTCGAACCCACGGTAGGTTTCCCTACACACGCTTTCCAAGCGTGCGCCTTAAGCCACTCGGCCATCTCTCCGGAT
>JAPKBZ010000203.1 GCA_028823175.1 Myxococcota bacterium | reverse complement strand
CTGACGCCGAGAGTCGTACGCCGCTGTGGCCGAAACCGCGTGGCGGAATACCCTAGGCGCCTGCACTTCGCCGAATGACTGGGCTTGGCCGAAGGCGAGAATACGCCCCTTCCGTGGAGACCGCTGGGCCCTGGACGGCGTGCCTGATCTCGGGAAGCCGCCTCTCTTTTGTGGCCCCGGGGCGGGCTTTATCGCGCAGACGAGAGCAAGGTATCAGTCTGTGATTGCCTCGTCATTAGTAAACTCAAAATAGAACACCATCTTCTCGACCATGCGCGGGTTTAGCTTTGCGATCATTGGGATATCTCTGCCGCTAAACCGAGCCAGATCTTTCGTACCGTGGCTCATCACCAAAAACCTCGATCACCCTTTCCTTCTGGCGTTTCGAATGTGCCAAATAGCTCTCCTCCGAACGGTGACGTGAATTCGCAATCACCGATCCCAGCATAAACCGAATTATGTCCCTCAACGATTGTGTCCACCGTGCCGCAACTGGCATGAACAAACACCGTATTTCCGTCCAAAGAGATCTTTGCCGCCCCTTCCGCCGCCAAGTAGAGGTTTTCTTTTCCAGGAGCCAGTTTTACTTCGTGAACATGCTTGGCTGTCAGGATCATAAGCGCGTGGCCACCAAAACTAGGGCCAAGGGCCAAGGGCCAAGGGACATGATCATGGCCCCCCGGAGTTTTTCGGGGACTCGTCGCGCTTTCGGTTGGTCATTTCGGAGGCACTCGGTTTTTGCCGTCCAATCGGATGAGCTCACCGTTCATGCAGTTGTTGGTGATGCACTCGGAAACTATGGCAGATCGTCGCGAGATCGAACATCGTTTATACTATGTACGACCCGGCGTCGGAGAAGAACCGACCCCAGCACGGTCACAGAGGAGAGCGCAGTGGACCAGGTAAGTAAGTTGTTGACGGATTTTGTGGGTCTTTGGAGGATTTGCGGTGCTTCCATCGCGCTGAAATGGCTTTTATCTGTCGTGGTTCGCTTCGGTCCAATCTTGAAACAAGGGAACCTCAAGCCTGCCGATCGCGCTATGGGAGATGGACCGTTCGAGGTGCGCTTTCCGAGGGCGCATAGCAGTTTCCGCATTGAGGGCCTTGAGGCCATGTCGGGCATCCGGGAAATGTACGTTCGAGACGTGTACCTCGGCGGGGGGATACTAAAAATCGCCGACGGTGACACTGTGGTCGATCTTGGCGGAAATATGGGAAACTTCACCAACCTCGCGCTCGCCCATGGAGAAAATGTCCGAGTTGTCACCGTCGAGCCCAATCCGAGGTTGATCGACAATTTCGAACTCTCTGTGGGGCTCAATGCTGGGCATCGCGAGCGAGCAACTCTGCTCAGAGGTTTTGTCGGAAGCTTGCCCGAGGACCTAAAGCCAGGCGCTGATATGGCCCCGCTGATCTCCGAGGATGAGTTGATCGAACGAGGTAAGCTGACTCATATCGATTTTCTGAAATGTGACGTGGAGGGCGGTGAATTCGGCCTGCTTACTCGCGACAGCAAGCTATTGGCGATGGCTCAGTTCCTGGGCATCGAAATCCACGCATTTGCGGGAGACGTTCGTCACTTCATGAGTGAAGTGGAGAAAAGCGGCTTTCAATTTGTGAAGGTCAAGTGGGATCCGGACGGAACGTGCACAGCGCTCGCCAAGCACGTTTGAATCTTGCGGACTTCGTGAGGCTACACGTGACAAGCGCCAGGCACTCCGCCGCGCTTTTGCGGCCCGTCGGACGCCCGGCGGAAGCCTCTCTCGTCGGGGCTTTTGCCACCAATGCCACCGAGGTCTTCAGCGACAACGACAGCGACGGCGCGATTCGCGTGTCTAGCGGGATTACCAAAGTAGTTCCGAGCTGGATATCAGATGACCGCGAACGGGATGGCTGGCGCAACCGCGAGCCGCGGGAATTCCGACGAGAGGGAAAGGAAGAGGGCGTGATCTCTTTGGCTTTTCTAGAGGTCAGCGACGACGGGGTCGGCACGGATCAGGAGCCAGTTGAAGAAATTTTCACTTCTGTCGGTGGCTACATTGATCCCTTCCCCAGAGGCAGGCGTTTCGTGTGAGTGAGGCGGTTCTACTGTGGCTTCTTGTCCAGTCTCTTCCGCACGGGGTCTATCATCCTATCTTCACTTAGTCTTCAGGTGAATCTGAGATGATTCGGCAATCGAGATATGTGTTATATCTGATATGAGAAGGTTGACCGCCGAGAGAAAGATCCCCGGTTCTCATCGGCCGATCTCTTGAGAAGGACATCCATTGAGTAAGTGCTCTTCTTTTATTTTTGTCGGGCTTGTCATGCTCTGCATTAGCGCGTCGACGGCATGTACCGACTCAACCGGAACATTTTCGGGCAGCAGCCTGAAGGCTCAGAT
>JAPKBZ010000031.1 GCA_028823175.1 Myxococcota bacterium | reverse complement strand
GCGGCTGCGGGTGCTTCTTCCGCGGCTGCGGGTGCTTCTTCGGCCGCAGGCGCTTTTTCGGCCGCAGGCGCTTCCTCGGCTGCAGGCGCTTCCTCGGCTGCAGGCGCTTCCTCGGCCGCAGGCGCTTCGGCAGCTTCGCTGGTCACGGCCTCTGCGGCCTCTCCAGTCTCGGCGGCGGCGGCGGCGGCGGCGGCGGCCTTCTCAGCTTCGGCTGCCTTCGCAGCTTCTGCAACGGCGGCTCGCTCTGCCGCCAGAACCTCGGCCTCGGCCCGAGTCTTGGCCTCCTCGGCTTCCCGGGCGGTCTTCTCGGCGGCGCGCTTCTCCAGCTCGGCCTCGCGTTCCTTGGCCTCGGCCTGGCGTCCAGGAATATCCGTGACGGTCTCGCTGACCTTGACCGTCAGGAACCGGAGAACGGATTCCTCAAGTCGCAGGATTCGCTCGAGTTCGGGAACGACCTGACCCTCGTCGAGGAACGAGAGCAGATAATAGTGGCCCTTCTGAAAACGATTGATCTCGTAGGCAAGCTTACGCTTGCCAAGATCATCGCAGAGCAACCTGATCGACGACTGCTCTTCGAGGAGACTGTCGAGCCGACCCAAGATCGTCGCCGAACCCTCTTCCGAGATCTCCGGCTGGATGATGATATTTAGTTCGTATTCCCGCACGTGCTTAGTCCTCCTCCTGGACAGGTGCTCTCGGCACCCGAGCCCGCCGCCGATTCACATCAGGTCGGGACCGATGCGAGCGTTGGGACTGAGGGATTGATCGATGAAGGAGCCCCAGAGGCTCCGAATGAGCGCGCATTGATAACCCAAATAAACCGCCCCGGCCAGCCGGCCCGGCGAACGCGCCTAGTCGGCCAAGAGCAGGGCATGCACCCTGGGGTCTCCGGCGAGTTCGGGGTGAAATGTTGCCGCCAGCAGCCTCCCCTGGCGCACCAGGACGGGGAGGCCGTCGACCCGCAGGAGAACCTCGACATCCGGCCCCAGCTCGCCGACCTGGGGAGCCCGAATGAAAACACATTGCATTCCCGCGAGCTTGGGCTCCCCCCCCGCGTCGCAGGGAGCGACGAAGGAATCGACCTGGGTCCCGTAGGCGTTGCGAATCGCCTTGAGATCCAGGAGCTCGAGGGTCGCCACGGGGTGGTTTTCGCACGCGCGGGCGAGAAGGATTGCGCCGGCACACGTCCCCAGGATCGCCCCGCCCGAGCGCGCGTAGGCGCGAATCGGCTCCCAGAGCCCGAGACGGCTCAGCCCCTTGGAGATCGTAGTGCTCTCCCCTCCGGGGATGATCAACCCGTCGAGGCCAACCAGGCCCTCTTCCCCGAGCACTCGAGTCGCCTCGACGCCGAGCCCCTCGAGGATCGCCAGGTGTTTGTCCACCGCACCCTGGATCGCCAAAACGCCCACGCGCTTGTTCCGAGCCGCCACCGTTGCCCTCGCCGCCGCGCCCTAGTTACCAGCCTCGGTTGGCCAGCCGCTCATTTTCGGAAAGGGTCGACATCTCGATGCCCTCCATCGCGTTGGCCAGGCCTCGACAGCAGGCCACCACCTCGTCGGGATCTTCCCAGTGGGTATTCGCTCGAACGATCGCTCTTGCCCGAACCGGCGGGTCGTCGCTCTTGAAAATTCCGGACCCCACGAAAATGGCCTCAGCGCCGAGTTCTCGGCAAAGGGCCGCATCGGCGGGGGTCGCGATTCCTCCCGCGGCGAAATTCGGCACTGGGAGTCGGCCGTTCTCGTGCACGAAGCGAACGAGTTCGTAGGGGGCCTGGATATTCTTGGCGTGGGCCATCAACTCATCCGTGCGCAGGGCTTGGATCCCACGAATTTCGCCGCATACCGAGCGAAGGTGACGAACGGCCTCGACGATATTTCCGCTGCCGGCCTCACCCTTGGTGCGGATCATGGCTGCCCCCTCGCCGACCCGGCGAAGAGCCTCACCTAGATTCCGAGCGCCACAGACGAAGGGCGACTTAAAATCGTGCTTCGCGATATGATTTTCGTCGTCCGCGGGCGTCAACACCTCACTCTCGTCGATGAAATCGACCCCAAGAGCTTCGAGGATCCGGGCCTCGGCGATATGTCCGATACGTACTTTGGCCATCACCGGAATCGAGACCGAGCGCTGGATACCTTCAATCATATCCACAGCGCTCATGCGAGCGACGCCGCCATCTCGCCGGATATCCGCCGGAACGCGCTCGAGAGCCATCACAGCGCAAGCGCCCGCATCTTCGGCAACCTTCGCCTGATCGACATCGGTCACGTCCATTATGACGCCACCCTTGAGCATTTCGGCCAGACCGATCTTCAGCTCAAAGGCCTCGGCACCTCGCCGAGCATCACCATTTCCATTTGCACTTCTTGCCATGGGGAACTCCTTCTTTGACACCCGGGGACTCGCGGCTCACCTGTCTGCATACGGGGCAGAGGCCTGGGCCAGCCAACGTCCGAAGGCAGACTCTAGTCTAGGCTGGGAAGCCGAACAATCCGTCGCCGAGGCGACTGGGGCTGGGCGCGCCCGGACCCGATTCAGAGATAGGCCATCAACAGGTAGGCAACCAGAAGAAGTGCGGCCCACAGCGCCGTGGCGCCGATCGACCAAGGATCACCCAGCACCCCGGTCGGGGCATGATGGCTCTGGACGTAGCGAACAGCGCTCTGCAGCCCCAGCAGCGCCCTGGCCTCTATGGCCGACTTCAGACGAGCGAGTTGCCGCCCGGCGAATTGCACCAACCCGGGCAGCAGGCTGCGATAGAGCCAGTCGATGTCTAGATTCCGGACTGAACGAGCCTTGGGGTAGAGACCCAGCCGAACCAAGAGGACGGCCGCGCCCACCGAGAAGGCGATCAACTGCAACTGGTCTACCACGTGAGAAAACGTATAGGGCTGATAGTCGACGGGATAGGGGAGCAGCCCGTAGAGGAGATCGGGCGCCACACCCAACCCGAAACAGAGAAGAGCCGCGCCGCCCATGGCGACCCTCATATTTCGAGGCGCCTCGTCGCAACGGATCCCCTGGTCCGGGCCGAAGAATGTGTCGTAGGAGATCCGAATGCCAGAGTGGAGCACGACCCCTGCGGAAGCAGCGAGGAGCACCAGATAGGCCAGGCTGTAATGATTTTCGGCCGCCGCCGCCAAGATCATCGACTTGGAAATGAAGCCGCTGAAGAGGGGCAGCCCGGCGATCGACGCCGAGCCCACCAGGCACAAGAGAGCCGTCCAGGGCATGGACGCATAGAGCCCCCCCAGCTCCGAACTTCGGGTCGTGCCCGTCCGATAGAGCACCGCTCCCATGGCCATGAAGAGAAGCCCCTTGTAGAGAACGCTCGCAAAGGCATGGGCGGCCGTACCGTTCAGGGCCATCTCGCTACCCACCCCGATTCCCACCACCATGAACCCCAGCTGGCTGATCAGGCTATAGGCAAGCACTCGGCGAAGATCGTTCTCGATGAGCGCGTAGAAAGTGGCGAACGCCGCCATAAGCGCTCCGATGGGGACGAGAATCTCCGTTCCGGCGAAACCTCTGGCCAGGGCGTAGATCGCCAACTTCGTGGTAAATGCAGAGAGAAATACGGCGCCGGTCACCGTGGCCTCGGGATAGGCGTCCTCGAGCCAACCGTGGAGGAGCGGAAAAGCAGCCTTGATCCCGAAAGCCAGGAAGATCAGGGTCGTTCCCATACTCACGAGACCCAAGGCGCCAAATTCGAGAGAGCCCGTATCGGAAAAATGCAGGATGGTGCCCGCCAGGAGGAGAACACCGGAACTCACCTGAATCACCAGATAGCGAAGCCCCGCTCTATAAGCCGACTCCGTTCGGCGCGCCCAGATCTGGAAGAGCGATGCGAGCGCCGTAATCTCCCAGTAGACAAAGAGGCTGATGAGGTCTCCCGCAAAGAGCGCGCCAATCGCCGAACCCGCGTACACAAGGCCAGAGACCCATTGCACCGTATCCCTTAGATGCAGGGCGTAGACGACGCTTAGGAAGGCCGCGAGGTAAAAGACGTAGGCGAAGACTAGGCTCAGTGAGTCGACCCTGACCGGGTTCAATGCGTAGCCAAAGAACTCAAAGGATTGGGAGAGGCCCTCCGGCAGTAGCGTCAACTGCACGAACCCCAGCACCGGGAGAAGCACGAGCCAGATCCGCTGCAACGCCCCACCCAGGAAGGGAAGGATCAGGGCGCCCAGGATCAGGATCATCCCCGGCGGGATCGCCTCAATCATAATAATCCTCGTCTCGCTCGACGAACTTGCGAAGAAGAGAAGCGACCAGAGCAAGAACTCCGCAGGCCAGAAGCCCAAAGAACCCATACGCGCCAGGGAGATTTTCCCAGGCATGGTGCCCGTGTTTGTCGACGAAGAAATCCGCCAGGAAGAGAACCATGCAAATCAGGCCCAGGAGCCGGAGCCTCCTCCCTGTGGCGACACCCTCATCTTGTCGGCCGGATACGCTTGGTTTTTCCTGGCTCATCTCACCTCTCGAGACTCATGGTCTGAAGGAGTTCGAGAATGGCGGGCGCGTAGAAGAAAAGGAGGACGCAGCCCACCGCCGTCAGGCAAGGCGGGAACACACAGAGCAGGGGAGCCTCTTGGATGCCGGCCCAAAACCCAGCGCGGCCCCCCGGCTGGGCTTGCTCTTTTTCTGGTGAGGGGAGAAAAAACGCCCTGCCCACGATGGGCATCAGATACCCAATACTGAGTAGAGAGCTGACCATCAGGACAGCGATAAAAAACGCGTGGTGGCCTTCGGCGGCTCCCAGGGCCAGGTACCACTTGCTCCAGGCACCCCCTGTGGGCGGAAGCCCAATAATGCTGATGGAGCCCAGGAAAAAAGCCGAAAGCGTGAACGGCATCGTTCGCCCGAGACCATCCATCTCGCTCACATTTTTCTTGTGCGTCGCAACAAATATGGCGCCCGCACAAAAGAATAAGGTGATCTTCCCCATGGCGTGCATCGCGATATGCATTCCGCTACCGAAGACTCCATCCATCGTGGCGAGAGCTCCGCCCAGCACGATATAGGCCAGCTGGCCTATGGTCGAATACGCTAAGCGTGCTTTGAGGTTGTCCTTGGTCAGAGCGATTACAGACGCGGCAATCATGGTGAACGAAGCCACGTACATGAGCCAAACCGAGCCCCCCGTCTCGCTCAGGAAATCGATCCCGAACACGTAGACGATCACCTTGAGTACGGTGAAAACGCCGGCCTTCACAATGGCCACGGCGTGGAGCAATGCGCTCACAGGGGTGGGGGCGACCATCGCCGCGGGAAGCCAGCGATGAAAGGGCATCAGGGCGGCCTTGCCCGTACCGAAAGCGTAGAGCCCGAGGAGAATCGCCACTAGGGGGCCATCGACTCGACCTGCCAGGATCCCGCCTGGGCTGAACTCGAGAGTTCCCGTCAAATGCCACGTCCATATGATGGCGAGCAGAAGGAAGAGCACAGAGGTCGTCAGGAGAATACCGAGGTAGGTACGCCCGGCTCTCCGGGCTTCGTCATTGCCGTAATGCGTGACGAGGGGATAGGTCGAAAGCGTCAGGACTTCGTAGAAGAGAAAGAGGGTGAATAGATTGCGGGCAAATGCGATTCCCAGGGCAGCAAAAATGGCGAGCGCGAAGCAGGCGAAAAATCGTGTCTGGTTTTCCTCGTCATGACCACGGCAATAGCCAATGGAGTAGAGAGCCGTCGGGATCCAGAGTCCCGAGGCGACCAGGGCATAGAGCATTCCCAGGGGTTCGACCTCGAAGGCCAGGGTCAGCCCAGGCAGAACCTGAAAAACTTCCAGACCGGGTCGCGCTCCAGCCATCACGCTGGGCACCAAGTTCAGCACAGTGGCGAATACGGCCCCGGCGGTCACCAGGGTCACAGCCTCGCGAAGGTTCGGGTAGCGCCCCACTAGGGCGATCCCCAAGGCTCCGAGAAGAGGAAGCATGACGCTAAGGCCTATGGCCTCTTCGGGGTTCATGATGCTCCGCCGAGCAGGTAGGCGGCCGCTTTCTCGGCGACTCCTGCGGTCAGCTCCGTGTCGAACCCAAAGTAGATCGTTGCCCCGATGAGAACCCAAGTCGGAAGAAGCATGGAAAGCGGCGCATCGTGGCGCTCGACCGCCTGCTCTTCATCGGAAAAATACATGACTTCGACCACCCGCCAGACATAGATAACCGCGAGAAGGGAACTGGCCAGGATCATGAAAGCCACAAAATAGAGACCCTTATCCAGGGCACCCAAGACGAGATACCACTTGCTCACGAAACCCACAGTGCCCGGGATTCCGATCAGCCCGAGCCCTCCGACAACGAACGCCGCCATCGTCCAGGGCATTCTTTTTCCCATGCCGCGAAGAGACTCGATACGGGGAGACTCGACCCGAGAGAGAGCACAGGCAACCACAAGAAAAAGCCCCCCCTTGATGAGCCCGTGATTGAAGAGGTGTACGAGGCCACCGGTCAAGCCGTCCAGGTTCGCCAAGCTGAGGCCCAAGGTCATGTAGCCAATCTGCGCAATGCTCGAATAGGCGAGCAGGCGCTTGATATCGGTCTGGTAAATCGCAGCCAATGAACCGACCACCATGGCGATCAACGAAAGCGGCAGAAGCAAGGCAGTGAGTTGCACCCGCTCGAAGACGAATGCGAAGCCGAAAACCGTGAACAGCAGCCGCACGAGGACATAATACGCGACCTTTGTTGCTGTCGCGGACAAGAAGGCAGAGACCACCGAGGGAGCGTAGGTGTAGGCGTTGGGGAGCCACTGATGCAGGGGGAAGGCCGCGAGCTTGATACTTGTCCCCACCACCAGAAAAGCAAAAGCCATCCAAACCGTGCGCGTTCCCAGGACGGGGGGTAGACGCTGCCCAAGGTCAACAATATTCAGAGTGCCCGTCATCTGATAGACGAGGCCGATCCCGATCAGAATAAATGCACCCCCAACCGTCCCCATGGCGAGATACGAGAACGCGGCGGTTAGCGCTCGGCGATCTCGCCCAAGGCCAATCAGCGCGTAGGCCGAAAGCGAAGAAATCTCGAGAAAGACAAAGATATTGAAGAGATCCCCGGTAATCGTGATCCCCAGCAGGCCCGCCAGGCAGAGCAGAAAGAGCGCATAGAAGAGGAAAAACCTCTCCTTGGGAATTCTCAATTCTCGACCGGCGAGCGGAAACGCGATGACTACCGAGGCCATGGTTGCCACAAGAACGAGGACATATGCGTTTAGGACATCGATCCGGTACTCGATCCCGAGCGGCGGCGCCCAACCCCCCAGCTCATACGAAACCGCCCCGTTCCGGAGCACCTCCTGGAGCAAAGAAAAGGCAATCGCGAGGCACGACCAGGTCACCAGAGCCGCAAATACACGGACCAGGGCTGCCCTACGGAGGAGAACGCAGACCGGGGCCGCAAGTAGCGGAAGGACCGTCTGCAGTGCTGGCAGGTGCTCGATCACTCTTCCGCCCGATCCATTTCACGTATTTGGTCTTCTTCGATGCTCCCGTACGCCTCATAAATTCGAACGATCAGCGCGAGCCCAAGACCCGTCGTAGCCACGCCCACGACGATCGCAGTGAGCATCAGAACGTGAGGGAGGGGATTGGAGTAGAGGACATCTCCTCCCCCCTCGGGCACGATGGGCGCCGTTCCTCCCCGTACCTTCGCGATGGAAACCCAGAACATGATCACCGAGACCTGGAAGATATTGAGCCCCATGACCTTCTTCACCAGGTTTTCGCGCGCGATCAGGATATAGAGGCCAATCATCATAAGAGCGATGACGATCCAATAATTCCAGAGGCCCAGAATATTCACCGAGCCTCCCTTCTCCCCGCGAAGGCATAAAAGATGGCGAGCATAGAAGAACTTACGGCCAGTCCGACTCCGAGCTCCACCAGGAGAATGCCCAGATGGAGACCTTGCATGGCATCGTTACTGTCGAGCACTTTGTAGTCGAGAAAGTTCCCGCCAAGCAGCAATGAAGCCACTCCAACCCCGCCGTAGAGCAATAAACCCAAAGCGACACCGAGTTCCACGACCGGCCACGGTACGACTCGCTGCAGATCTGCGAGACTGAAGACCAGGCCATAGAGGACGAAACCCGCGGCAAAAATCACGCCGGCCTGAAACCCACCGCCAGGGCCAAAATCCCCATGGAACTGAACGTAGAGCCCAAAAAGGAGGATGAAGGGGATCAAGGCGCGAGCAATCACGCGCACGATTAGCTTCTCTCGCATCCGCATCCCTGAGATTTTCACTTATCGCCTGCCTCTTCCTGACCGCGGCCACTCGCCAGCAGAGCCATCACGCCCAGGGCAGCGGTGACGATCACTGCGACTTCTCCCAGGGTGTCGAAGCCCCTATAACTGGCCAGAATGGCGGTCACGATATTGGGAAAACCAAACTCGCTCTCCGCGCCGGCGATGTAGTCGGGCGCGAGATATTGGTGAATGGGTGCGGCAGGATCACCATAGAGGGGCATGTCGAGAGTTCCAAAGAAGAGCGCGCCCCCGGTGAGGCCTACGATCAGAAAAGGCAATATTCGCGTCTTTCCCTGTCTCTCCTCTCTCACCGTCAGGGAGAGAGTGCCCAACATGAGTACAGCGGAGACCCCTGCACCCACCGCCGCCTCAGTAAAAGCCACATCAACCGCATCCATCAGGGTGAAAAGTCCGGCAGAAAGCAAGCTGAATATCCCGGTCAACATGGCCGCAGCGAAGAGATACTCCAGGCGGGCAATCACCACCGCCGTAATCGCCAAAAAGAGAAGAAGGAGGAACTCACTCGGCAGCATCGCTTCTCCCGGCCAAATTCGAATTCTCCAGTGCGACTTCACCAAAGGGAATACCGTAGGCGTGAGCTGCCCTGAAGAGCGCGTGGCCTGCGGTCGGCCCCGTCAGGTAGAGGAAGACGAGAACCATCAAGAGTTTTACGGTCACCAGAGTGAGACCGGCCTCGAGCATGAGGCCCAGTAGAATCAAGCCCGCCCCCATCGTATCTGTCATTCCCGCGGCGTGGGCCCGTGTCCAAAAATTGGGCATTCGGAGCAAACCCACTGCGCCTATGATGCAGAAAACAGATCCGGATATCAGGCAGGCCCAAGCAAGGATATCGATAAAGACGCTCAAGATGAGGCCTCGTGATCATCATTTCCAAGATTGCCGAAGCGAACAAATTTCAAGACGGCGATAGCACCGATAAAATTGACGAGCACGTAGACCAATGCGAGATCCAGCCACTCGGGCCGACCCATAAGAAAACCGGCCACTGCGATCAGAAGGACTGTCTTCGTACCGAACATATTGATCGCCAGCAGCCGATCGAAAACAGTGGGGCCTCGAACCGCCGCAATCAGGGCGATGAGCATCGTCACCAATATGCCGGCCATGGCAACCTCGAACATGGTCAAGGACAACATCAGTGCCCCCTTTCTATTCGGGTCACTCGACGATCGATTTCGCCGGCCGCGACTGCTTCGGCAGACTCAGCTGTCAGCGCATGAACCAGGATCTGGCCGTCGCGTACGTCGAGGCTGAGAGTCCCGGGCGTGAGCGTGATGGAATTTGCATGGATTACTTTTCCCGTCGGGGTCTTTTGGCTGCTCGTGACCCGGACTAGGCGAGGGCTGATGGGAAGGTCCCTAGATAGGATGATGCGCGCCACGTCGATATTCGACTTCAGGATTTGCCACACCAGCCAGGGCAAGTAGAGGAAGAAGCCAAGCCTTGGCCAGTCGGCCCTCTCCGAACCCGAGATACGATCCATCCTACGGACGATCAAGATGACACTCGCCACGGAGACAACGCCGAACGCAAGGAACAGCGGTTCCGTATGGCCCGACCACAGAAGCCAGACGGAGAAGAGTAAGAACGCCGTTGTGAGAGTCCGGCTCAACAGAATTCCAGACCGTTGAAGGAGATCGAATTACACCCGAGTGGAAAATCTATGCTTTTCGGCACAGAAGATCCAGACGGAAAAGCGGGTTCCGGGTATGCCCGACCCCCCTTCAGCCAGGCTGAGCCGAGCGGATTCTCAATCCGAGAGCACCTGCCCGCTCTGCGAGTTGAACTGGTCCATGGCGATCCCGATTCCTCGCTCGAAAAAGAGGTCCAGAGCATCGACCGCAGCCGCCACCCGAACATCCAAAAGAGCTTCCTCCGAGGGGGAAAAGGGCGCCAGCACGTAGTCGACCACCGCTTCGCCGCCCTCGCCCGGCCTTCCCACACCAAAGCGCAAACGGGGGAAATCAGGGGCCTGAAGCGAGTCGACGATGCTCCCGACTCCCCGATGGCCTCCGGCCCGGCCACCCGGACGAAGTCGCAAACGCCCAACGGGGAGATCCAGATCATCGTAAACGACGATCAGGTCGCGGGCAGCGTCGATCGCGGGGAAAGCTTCGAGCGCCTGGGCAACGGATTGCCCCGAGGCGTTCATGAAGGTCTCGGGCTTCAGGCACGCGACGGGGCCGCTCTCGAGCTCTCCACGGCCGAAAGTGCCCGAGAAGCGATTTTCATCGAGGGCTATGCCATGGCGCCTCGCGAAGGCCTCCACGATGCGAAAACCGATATTGTGCCGGGTGCCCACGTAACGGGCACCCGGGTTCCCGAGCCCAGCAACAATGCGAAGGGCCGAAAGAGTCAGTCTTCCTTGGCCTCAGAACCCTCGGCAGCTTCCTCGGCAGCTTCTCCCTCGGCAGCCTCCTCACCCTCGACCGGGGCAGCCTCTTCGGCCTGAACGGCACGGGGCACA
The DNA here is from genome assembly GCA_028823175.1 of Myxococcota bacterium. Taxonomy (GTDB): domain Bacteria; phylum Myxococcota_A; class UBA9160; order UBA9160; family UBA4427; genus JAZXM01. The sequence goes on along the minus strand of JAPKBZ010000031.1, from coordinate 33,693 downwards.
AGCATCGAAACCACGGATAGAGCGCTGTCGCTGATCAGCTCCACCCCTCCGGGCAGCGTGATGTCGGAGACATGCAGCGAATCGCCCAATTCGAGGCCGGAAATATCCAGCGTGACGTCGTCCGGGATCCCGCCGGGCAGGCAGCTGAGTTCCAGCTCACGCAATGCGTGCTCGACGACTCCGCCCTCCACCAAGCCGGGGGCATCGCCCAACAAATGAATCGGAACCGAAACCTGAACTCGCAAGGCGAGATCAATTTCCAAGAAGTCAGCGTGCAAGACAGTCCGACGCACCGGCTCTCGCTGAATCTCCTTGACCATGACCGTTCGATTGGCCACGGAAGCGTCGCCCTCGAGATCAAAGAGCGTATTGATGCCCGAATGGCTTGCCTTGATCTTTTTCTCGAGAAGCAGGGGATCAAAGGCCACCGAGACAGGATCCTTTCCCCCGCCATAAACCACGCCGGGGGCCATCCCAGCCTCGCGCAATTTCCGATTATGCGATTTTCCCAATCCTGAACGAATTTCCAGGGCGATCGATTCTTCAGCCACCGACTTTCTCCTCAAATTCCAAGCCGGGGCTTTTCGAGCCCCGGCGCAATCGCAGCCTAGAAGAGGCTGCTCACACTTTCTTCATTGTTGATACGCCGAATCGCCTCGCCGAGATGTTCGGCGACAGAAACGACCATGATCTTCCCGTTTTCGAGCGCTTCAGAGCTCAGAGGAATCGTATCCGTAACGATCAGCTTCTCGAGCTCACTTTCAGCAATACGCTTGAGGGCCGGCCCCGAGAGCACGGGGTGCGTAATCGCAGCGTAGACCTTAGTCGCCCCAGCTCCCATGAGTGCCTTGGCCGCTTCGCAGAGCGTGCCCGCCGTATCCACCATGTCGTCGACGATCACGCAGACCTTGCCCTCAACGTTTCCGATGATATTCATCACTTCCGCGACATTCGCGACCTCGCGGCGCTTGTCGATGATCGCCAGATTGGCGTCGAGCCGTTTCGCGTAGGCCCTTGCCCGCTCAACGCCGCCGGCATCGGGGGAAATGATCACGGTTTCGCCCCGGACCTCCTGCTGCACGGCGTTGAGTAGCAACGTTGTTGCATAGAGATTGTCCACGGGTATGTTGAAGAAGCCCTGGACCTGGCCAGCGTGAAGATCCATGCAGAGCAGTCGATCGGCACCCGCCGTTGTAATCAGGTCGGCAGTCAATTTCGCCGTGATCGGCACCCGGGGCTTGACCTTGCGGTCCTGACGCCCGTAGCCGTAATAGGGGATCACCGCGGTAATTCGTCGGGCCGACGACCGCTTCAGCGCGTCGATCATGATCAACAATTCCATCAGGTGCGCATTCGCGGGAGCACAGGTCGGCTGAAGGATAAAGCAGTCCTGCCCGCGAACGTTTTCGCCAATCTCGACGCTGCATTCGCCGTCGCTGAAGGTTCCCACCTCCGCAGCGCCCAGCTCAACACCGAGCCGCCGGGCTACAGCCTGGGCCAGTGCCTTGTTGGCGTTTCCTGAAAATAGCTTGAGACTCTGCATGCCTATGCTTTCGTTCTACCCAGAGAGTTCCGAGCCCGACCGATTCACCTTGGGGTGGCCTGGCTGGGGCGGTAGGACTCGAACCTACAAATGGCGGCTCCAAAGGCCGCTGCCTTACCATTTGGCTACGCCCCAGCAGTGACCTGAACCCGCCAGCTCCTCCACTCACCCGTCACCACTCTGGGTTCCGGGCCTGGGGGAGATCTTACCGAGCGGGCGACGTCCCAGCGAGCCGTGCCCAACCATCTCCCCGCAGGGTCATATTTCTGATCGCGCTTTTCGCCTCCGATGGGGTCGAGAAGACACCAAAACTGGTCGCACCGCTCCCGGACATACCCACCGCCTGAGCACCCATTTCCGCCAGGCAAGCCTGAATTTGACCGATCTCGGGGCACAAGCGGCGCGCGGCTTCCTCAAGATCATTTTCGAGCAACTCGGCCAGCCGACGCGCACGGCCCTCCGAATCCCCTGGATCCTCAGCCAGCCAATCCGAGAGGGACCGCAGCGTAGAGCCTGACCCGGCCCGCGTCAACGCATCGCGGTGGGAACTGAAAGCCGCGAATACCCGGGCGGTGGACAGGCCTTGGCCCGGATTCGCCAGGACGAGGCAGAGCGGGGGAAGCCCGCCGATGGGGGTCACCCGCTCCCCAACCCCCTCCACCAGGGCCGGGCTTGGGGAGAGAAAGAAGGGAACGTCCGCACCCAGGGAGAGCCCCAGCGCCGCCAAGCGACGCCGGCTCAGAGCCCCGGGTGCCAGGGCATCGAGAGCCCGGAGCACCGCACCCGCGTCGCTCGAGCCGCCGCCCAGGCCGGCGGCGACCGGGATCCGCTTGAGCAGTTCCAGGGATACCGACCACGAGAGGCCGGCCGCCCGCAGAAAACCCTCCGCCGCCCTCTGGGCCAAATTCTCAGCTCCAGGGGGGAGCGCGGCGGGGACGCCGAGCGCGTCGGCCGCCACCGAGCTCTTCAGGCGAACCGTGGGTTGATCCGCCGGGGTCACCTCGACGCGCAGTTCGTCGACCAAGTCGAGGGGCACAAAAAGGCTCTCGATCAAGTGGTAGCCGTCGGCCCGGCGACCCACGACCCTCAATCCGAGATTCAGCTTGGCTGGCGCCACGAGATCCAACCGACCGGAAACACGGGCGAAGTCAGCTCGGGCTTTCACCGGCCCCCCCTAGGCGTCGAGTTCGACGAAGCGCAGGCGAAGCTCGTAGAGCAGGCTATCGAGCAACTTGGCCTCTTCGTCCTCGAGATTGCCACGGGTCTTCTCCCTCAGCATCTCGAGGGCGTAGATGGTCTGCTGGGCGATCTCCCGGTTCGGAGAGGCCTTTTCGTGGGTCTCCGGGTCGGCGAGGAGGCCCATCTGGTAGAGAGCCGTTGTCGACAGGGAGAGCACGAAAGTCGAAAAATCGATGGCGGGCAGTTCCGAGGAGGCTTTGGGCTGGTCGCTCGCCCCTGCTCCCGACTCATCGGCCATCAGCCACCTCCTCAGTCTCGACCCTGCACAGCCGAGGGCTCCTCCTGGGAATCCAGGGACTGCCGGGCGCTCTCGAAACGCTGGACCACCGTCGCCGACGAGCCCACCGCTAGAACCCAGAGTGCGGGGACCATCAGACCCAACGCGCCTCCCGCAATCAGAAGCCCGATCCGCTCGCCCCTCTCCACCACGCCTCCGTCGAGGATGAGATCAAGGGATTCGGCCCGAGCGCGGGTGTAGGATGTCAAAATGCTGGAGGTCAGTCCGGTGGCGGCCACAAGAGTGGTCATTTGATCTCCCGCCATGGCGAAGTGGATGATCAGGCCCAACATCACGGCCATATCCACGAGGCGGTCCAGGGTCGAGTCGAGGAAAGCACCGAACTTGCTCGCGACCCCCTGATGGCGGGCCACAACGCCATCCACGAGATCACACAACCCACCAAAGGCGAGCAGAATCGCGCCTGCCAAGAACTGGCCCGCCCCGAACGCGGCGGCGGCGACGAGGCAGACCATCGCCCCCAGAATCGTCAGCAGGTTGGGATCGATGCGCCCCCTGAAAAGAAAGGGCAGCGCTGTCACAACCCACTGATCGAGCTTATGGCCGAATTTTTCCTTGATCACGGGCTACGTCTCACCCGGCTGGACCGGGCCCCTCGGGTTGCGCACTCTTGTCCTTTGGCCCAAAAGTGACTTAAACATCCGGAAAGTAAGGGGTTTTAGATCTCGTCCGCCGAATCGAAGACCGATGTCGGCGCCTCTGCGGCGGTGTCGCTATCAGCGGCGGTGTCGGCGTCGTCGGTCTCGTCGGTCTCGTCGGCAGCCTTCTCCGCGGAATCGGGCAACGAGGCCAGTTCCGCTTTAAATTCTTCTTCTCCGGCCCAGCCCGGACGTCCTGCCATCCGGCGGTCAAATTTCAGCTTGCGTTCAGCCTCGAGATTCATCGGCTCTTTCCTCCTCAAAAGACACTTATCCGCCCACGGGGGGCGGGTAAGGGGGCCCAACCCTAGCAGATCGCACCCGGCGGGGGGCCGCCAGAGAACACGGGCCGGGGAAGCGTTTTTCAACCCCCTAGAAGCGTCCTTGGGTAGACTCGGCCTGCCATGAACCCCCTTTGCATCGACCGCATCGACCGCATCGACACAAGACTCGGCCCCGGCCTCCTTCTGGCCGTCTGCCTGGTCTTTCTTTACGGCTGCTCGACGAACTCCTCGGGGTTCGAGGACGTGGCACCCGCCGACGAACTCTACGCCCAAGGACTCGAATCGCTCAAGGGGCGCAAGATCCTGGGCGTCTACACCTGGATCAACTACAACCGCGCCCGGGAACCCTTTCAAGCGATCATCGACAACTACCCTTACAGCAAATACGAGACCGAGGCCCAGATCAAGATCGCCGATACCTATTTCGAAGAGGGCAACTACGAGGAGGCTCTCTCCTATTATCGGGGGTTCGCGGATCTGCACCCCCAGCATCCGAAGGTTCCCTACACAATTTTGCGATCTGCGCTCTGTTATTACAACCAGATCGAATCCATCGACCGTGACCAAACCTCAACCCGAGAAGCCCTCAGGTACCTTGAGATGCTCAGCACTCGGTATCCCTACGCCCCTGCAACCCAGGAAGGCGAAGTGATCCTGCACCAGTTGCGCATTCAGCTCGCCGACTACATGATGGAGATTGGCGATTTCTACCTAGATCGAACTCAATACCAATCCGCGGCGACTCGTTTCAGGAGAGTCCTCGACGATTATCCTGGGCTCGGAAGCGACGCTGAGGCCCTCTACAAACTCGGGCTCTGTTACGAGGAAATGAAACGCATCGATGAGGCGCTACGGCTCTACCATGTTGTTGTGGAAAATTTTTCGAGCTCTCCCGATGCAGAGCGAGCGGCCGAACGTATTGCCGGGGCTGAATAGGGCGGGCAAGAACCTTGGGCTCCTCGGCGCCCCGGATCGAAAGACAACTTAGCACCACGCACATCATCAGACCGAGAAGCGGGCTGCAGCGGGAGGAGAAGCATGGGAGGCGAGGGCGCACTAACGCTCCTCGACGGAACCGTTCTTGTCATTCTCCTGATTGGGATCACCCGGGGCATTTTTATAGGCATGGTGAGAGAGAGCCTTTCCATGGTGGGCCTCGGAGCGGCGGTCCTTGCTGCGCGTTACGGAACTCCCACCGCTTCCAACGCTCTCCAGGAGCTGACTCAGGGCGCCGTCGGGCCCGGGCTCGCCCCCTGGCTTGCGGGCAGCGCACTCGGGATAGGAACGATCATCGCGATTACCCTGGCCAGCAGGGCTGTTCAACGCGGTGTGCGTGCCGCCGGCCTGAACTGGCTGGACCGATCGGGTGGCGCACTGCTCGGAATGGCCGAGGGAGTGCTTATTTCCATCCTGGTCGTTCTTGGGGCTACCTTAATTTTCGGGCGGGAACACCCCTCCATCGACGGCTCTCGTAGCGTCGCCGCCTACGATTCCATTCGGTCCTACATGGGCGACAAGATTCAGTCCATGCCCGAGCTGCCGGATCCCAGCGAACTCCTCTAGGAGTCGTGATCGGCGATCAGGGCTAGCAGGCGGTCGGCCGCATCCTGCTCGGGAATATTCCTGGCGACGACCTGCTGACCGGCATAGAGGGTCACGACCCCGGGCCCTGCACCCACATAACCGAAATCAGCATCGGCCATTTCGCCCGGGCCGTTTACGATGCATCCCATGACAGCGATTTTGACGCCCTTCAGGTGGGAAGTAACGGATTTGATGCGAGCGGTCGTTTCTTCCAGATCGAAGAGTGTTCGGCCACAGGAAGGGCACGAAATGTACTCGGTTCGAGTCGTCCGGAGCCTCGCACCCTGGAGAATTCTATATGAAAGGTCGAGTGCACTCGCCGGGTCTGAGAAGTTCCGAAGGGAGAGCATATCGCCGATTCCATCGCAGAGTGGCCCCCCCATGGCAATGGACGCTTCGATCAAGTCAGCCTCGCTATTCTCGCCCCCCGCCAGGGAATGCCTCAGCACGATTGCCTGATGACCGGCCCCTCGGTCCTCGAGAAGCGATGCGAGAAGGCGAACTCCATGAACCGAGCGCGGGCCTTCCAAGGAAAAACCCAATACCGCTTGGGGATCTTCCGGGATCGCTTTCAGAATTCGATCGACGAGGACCGCGAGTTCGTCGAAGCCTACCCGCAGACAATATTCCAGGACGGTGTCCGTCTGGGCGGCAGCTTCGGAAATCCTGCCGAAAGACTCAGCGGAGTCCTCGAGAGTGACATCGACGACCACTCGGGCACATTCAGCCGGAAACTCGAAGTTGGAGCCCAGTTCCCCCGCAGAGACCCGCATGGAGAGTGGAAGGTCGGAACCGAGTTGGCCCAAAGAGCGAGCGATTTCGGCGAACGGAGAGGCGAAATCGCTCCCCCGAAGGCTGAGCAGCAACGACTCGCACGCGATTCCCTCAACGGAGTCCAGGGCAGCCAAAAAATCTCGAAGCGATTGGGTTGAGTCCGCCAAGGCACCGGGGTCGACGAGTTCGAGTTCGACACGTACCGGCTCCGATCCACCCACGCCAAGCTTTCCCATTTCAACCCGTGTGGTTTCCCGACGCACGTGGGAAAAGGGATCCATCGCAAGGGCGACCCCAGGCGCCGAACTGCTTCGATTGACATCGCCCAGCCATGCCTGCTCGGCACGCCGCGCAATTTTCTCGGCCACCGGAATTTCCCGAACCGGGTCTTCGGTCAAGGAGACTCGAATCGTGTCACCTATGCCGTCTTCCAAAAGCGAACCGATGCCGATAGCGCTCTTGATTCGGCCGTCTTCAGCATCGCCCGCTTCGGTCACCCCCAAGTGAAAGGGGTAACTGGGGAGCCCCCCTCCCCTTTCGTGCAGACGGGATGCCAGCAAACGGTAGGCCTGAATGGCGATGTGGGCATTGGATGACTTCATACTGAAAATGACGTCGTAATACGATTCGGCCTCGCAGACGTCCAGGAATTCCAGCGCGCTTTCGACCATCCCTCGCGGCGAATCCCCATAACGGTTCATGACCCTATCAGAGAGTGATCCGTGGTTGGTTCCGATGCGCATCGCCACGCCATTTTGCTTGCAACGAAGTACCAGGGGCCTGAAGCGATCCCCTACGCGAGAAAGCTCGTCGGCATATTCCGGATCGGTATATTCGCGAACCTCGAACTTCTTTTTGTCTGCGTAGTTGCCGGGGTTGACCCGAACCTTCTCTACACACTCGGCCGCAATCATCGCCGCGTTTGGGGTGAAGTGAATATCCGCGACTAGGGGAACCTCTACTCGTCGCTCATTCAACATGGCTCTGATCGCGCGCAGGTTCTCGGCATCACGAATCGAGGGGGCTGTCACTCTTGCGATCTCGCAGCCAGCGGCGACGAGACGCTCGATTTGGTCGACCGTCGCGCGGGTATCCATGGTGTCGGTATTCGTCATGGACTGCAGGCGAATCGGATTCTCGCCTCCCAAGCCCAAAGAACCAACGCTGACCTCCCGGGTCAAGCGTCGACGGCCGACCCATGGGTCTAGAACAAAGGAATTTTCCGCCACCATTTCAACCAGGCCCCTCAAGCAACTCCGCACAGGGAGTAGAAAAGAGCGATGGCCTCATCGATCTTTGAAGCATCCTTGCCACCCGCCTGGGCGAAATCCGGACGACCGCCTCCCCCGCCGCCCACGACCCCGGCCACTTCCCGAATCAGGTCACCTGCCTTGAATCGGCCGATCAGGTCCTTTGTCACTCCGACTGCCAGGAGAACCTTGCCCTCACTTTCGGCGACCAGCAGAACGACTCCAGTTTTCAGCTGATTGCGCAGTTCGTCGACCATCCCACGCATCGCCTTGGCATCGACTCCTTGGGTACGGCCTCCCAATACCTTGACTCCGTCGACCTCTTTGACGCCTGCCAGAAGGTCCGACGTCTGCGAACCGCGGCTCGCATCGCGCAGGCTCTCCATTTCGCGCTCGAGTCGCCGGTTGTCCTCGAGCATTTTCTCGACGCGACCAGGCAGATCATCGAGGGAAACCTTCAGGGTATTCGCAGCCTCCCGGGACAGGCTCTCTTGCTCCCGAATATGCTGCAGCGCTCCAAAACCAGTCAGCGCTTCGATGCGCCGAACCCCCGCCGCGATACCCGTCTCCGAGAGCACCTTCAGCAGTCCGAGATCTCCGGTCGCCTGGGCATGCGTGCCCCCGCAGAGCTCAGTGCTGCACTCTCCAAAAGACACAACACGAACTTCGTCTCCATATTTTTCGTCGAAGATCGCTACCGCTCCGCCTCCTACTGCTTCGTCATAACTTTTGACTTCGGTGTTCCCCGACGAATTCGCCTCGATCCATTCATTGACCCGATCTTCGATTTTCGTGAGCTCGTCGCCCGAGAGCGGAGAGTCGTGGGTAAAATCGAAGCGCAAGCGATTGGGGCCGACTCGGGATCCCTTTTGCATCGCCTGGGGGCCCAGCACCTCCCGCAGTGCGGAGTGCAGCAAATGGGTCCCTGTGTGATTTTTCACTGTACCCGCGCGAAGATCACGATCCACCGAGAGAGATGCGTCGCTATCGACTTCGAGTGTCCCGTGGGCAACCGTCCCCCTGTGAACAAACAGGCCGTCCACCGGCTTCTGGGTATCCTCGACATGGATTCGGCCCGACTCGGTCGTGAGCACTCCCTGGTCACCCACTTGCCCACCACTCTCGGCGTAGAAAGGAGTTTCCTCGACTACGACCTCGACCTGATCGCCCTCTTTTACGTTTGTCACGGGCTGCCCGTCGACCAGAAGGGCAACGATTTTCGACTCGGCTTCGGTAGCCTCGTATCCCAGAAAACGAGTCTGGAACTGACCGGCCAGCCGCCCGTAGACCTCGGCGATTCCCTGATCACCACTTCCCGCCCAAGCTGCCCGAGCTCGTTCTCGCTGGACCTGCATCGAACGATCGAAGCCGACCTGATCGACCTCCATCGCGTGCCCCTCGAGGATGTCGGCGGTCAGATCGAGGGGGAAGCCGAAAGTATCGTAGAGCTTGAAGGCGGTTTGACCATCGAGCGAGACCTCGCCTCTCTCCTTGGCTTCATGAATTTCTTCTTCTAGGAGCTGTAGCCCCTTGGAAAGAGTCGTCAGAAATCGTTCCTCGTCGCGCTTGATGCGGCCCAGGATAAACTCTCGTCGCTCGACCAAATCGGGGTAGGCCTCTCCCAATTCGTCGATGGCTGCATCAGCCACCTTGTAGAGAAAGGGATCCTCCACGCCCAGAAGCACACCGTGACGCGAGCCCCTTCTCAAAATCCGACGCAGTACGTAGCCCCGGCCGGCATTCGACGGAAGAACACCATCGCCAATCATCACCGCAAGGGTCCGAGCATGGTCGGCGGCCACGCGCAAAGAGACATCCTTCTCTTCGGATTCTCCCAGGCTAACGCCCGAAACGTCTTGAGCTCTCGCGAGCACTCCCGCGAAGAGATCGGTGTCAAAATTATTCTTCACTCCCTGGAGAACCGCGGCCCAGCGCTCCAGACCTCCTCCGGTATCGATGGATGGACGCGGGAGGGGATGCATGGTTCCCGACTCGTCCCGGTTGAACTGCATAAAAACAAGATTCCACAACTCGAGCCAGCGACCGCACTCGCAGGAGGGGTCACAAATCGTACTCGTGCAGGTGTCGGGGCGGCCAAAATCGAAGTGGATCTCTGAACAAGGTCCACAAGGACCCGTGTCCCCCATCGCCCAGAAATTTTCTTTCTCATCGAGGCGAAAAATCTTTTCGTCCGGAACGCCGATCGAATTGCTCCAGAGCTCGTGCGCTTCGTCATCTTCTCTAAAAACGGAGACGGCCAGATCTGCGGCCGAAATGCCCATCCTGTCGGTCAACAACTCCCACGCAAAATCGATCGCCTCGATCTTGAAGTAGTCACCGAAGGAAAAATTTCCCAGCATCTCGAAAAAGGTATGGTGCCTGGGAGTCCGGCCAACGTTCTCGAGATCGTTGTGCTTCCCCGATACACGGATGCATTTCTGAGAGGTAGTCGCCCTGTGATAACCGCGCTTCTCTTCACCCAGAAAAACCCGCTTAAAGGGAACCATCCCCGCGTTCACGAACATCAGGGTCGGGTCTGAATCGGGAACCACCGAGGCGCTCTTGACACGCTGGTGACCACGTTCTTCGAAGAAGCTCAGGAAATCTTCTCGAATCTCCTTGGCGGCGCGGCTCATGCATCACTCCTGGAGGTCGCCCATATGGGCCGGCAATTGGGCGGACCAATATACCCAAGAGATACGGAATACGCTCCGAAGAGCGGCGGCAGCGCGCGCCTTTGCGGTTAAACGCCTCCGGCGGGCGGCCACGAGGCAGGCGACCCCGGCACGGTTTTCGAAGCCCGGAAGAAATCAGAAACGATCGATACTGAAATCGTCGCCCCTCTCGCCTTAATCGCTCTCGTCTTCGACGAGCAGCTCGAGCTCCTCGGCTTCATCGCCCTGGAAGTCTTCCCAATTCGAGTCCGAGGTCGATGCGATTCCCCGGTAACGCAGAGCGAAGTCGTCCGGATTCGAAACGTTTTTCAGGGCCTCTTCGTAGGTGACGAGTCCCTCCTTGACGAGTTGCATGAGGGACTGGTCGAAGGTTTGCATCCCGTAGGTCGTAAAACCCTTGCTAATCGCTTCGGGGATCTCCTTGGCGCGCTCCTTGTCGGCAATAAGTTCGCGAACGAGCCCCGTCGAAACAAGAATCTCGAGCGCCGGAATACGCCCCTTCCCATCGGCTCGAGGCACCAACCGCTGAGAAATCACGGCCTTGAGCACCGTGGAGAGCTGGAGCCGAACTTGTTTCTGCTGGTAGGGGGGGAAGACCGAAATGATTCGGTTGATCGTCTCGGTCGCATCGAGGGTGTGCAGGGTGCTCATCACCAGGTGGCCCGTTTCCGCTGCGGTCAGGGCCGTTTCGATGGTCTCAAAATCACGCATCTCACCGACGAGAATGACATCTGGATCTTGACGGAGGGCGCCGCGCAAGGCGTTGGCGAAGCTGTGGGTATCGACCCCAATTTCTCGCTGGTTCACGATGGAGCGCCGATCGCGGATCAAAAATTCAATCGGATCTTCGATGGTCATGATATGCGACGTTCGCTCGGAGTTGATTTGCTCGATCATCGCCGCGAGGGTCGTCGACTTACCCGAACCCGTGGTCCCCGTCACTAGGATCAAGCCTCGGTGCTCTCGCGAAATCTTTTTGATGACATCCGGGAGATGCAACTCCTCAATGGTCTTGACACCGAAAGGAATCACCCGGAGAACGATCCCGACGTTTCCCCGCTGCTGAAAGATATTGACCCTGAATCGGCCGAGGCCGGGAATCCCGTAGGCGAGGTCGGCTTCTCTGTCCTCTTCGTAACGTGTCTTCTGGACCGGGTTCATCATTGCGGAGGCCATCGCCTGCATTTCATCGGCGGTGATCCGCTCACCATCACGAAGCGGCACGAGCGCGCCGTCCACGCGGAAGAGCGGAGGGAGACCCGTCTTCAGGTGGATATCTGAAGCACCCCCCTGAATCGCAACCTTCAGGATTTCGTTGAGTTCCATACGATCAACTCCTGTGCCTCTTCCGGTTGGCTTGGCCCAGCATACCTCGGAGTGCGCCCTCACTTGAGGGATCATGGCCCAAGCGAGGCCTAGAGACCGCCGCAGAGCCGACAAATTCGTCGTCGCGGGATTGTCTCCCACCTTGGTGTATTCGACCGATTTCAGGGGCTGCTTGAGGCCCAAATCGGCAAGCGGAACGCAAAAGGCACGCGCGTGCGCCTTCTGGCCCCTTCAGCTCGGCCACGCGACTTCAGAGGAGACCCGGCCCCCCCCAAGGGCAACGCGAAAAACAGCGGAATGCCCCCAAGGCCAGCGGGGCGGGGGTTGGGGGTGAGGTTTCGGGATTGAGGGTGAGGTTTGGGGTTTGGGGGTTGGGGGTGAGGGGTTCGGGGGAGGCGTCCGGCGGACGCCAGAATGATCTCAGCGTAGATGACGGCTCAAGGGGAGGGGGAAACTAGTCCGCGCTCCACGCACCCTCGCTTCACCTTTCGGCGAAGCCCCCCAGATGCGTAGAGCGCGGTTGGCTCTTAGGCTGAACCCGATGCCCACTCTTCGGTGCCGATCAGGCCAATTCCTCGGCCCCTTCGGCGGCGGCCTCAACACCGCCGCCCTCTTCGTTTGCGAGCACCGGCAGTTTGAGCCCCTTCGAGGCATAGACCTCTTCAGTCAATCGGGCCCGGGCATCCGGGTTCTCCTTCATGAAGCGGCGTGCATTTTCCCTGCCTTGACCAATCCGCTCCCCACCGTAGGAATACCAAGATCCACTCTTCTCGACGATGCCGCTGTCCACGCCGAGATCCAGCAGGTCTCCTTCGCGAGAGATGCCCTCGTTGTAGATGATGTCGAACTCAGCCTGCTTGAACGGCGGAGCCACCTTGTTCTTGACAACTTTGACCCGGGTTCGGTTCCCCACGACATTGTCGCCTTCCTTGATCGCCGCAATCCGACGAACATCGATCCGCACCGAGGAATAGAATTTCAGGGCGTTGCCACCCGTAGTGGTCTCGGGGCTTCCGAACATCACGCCAATCTTCATGCGGATCTGGTTGATGAAGATGACCGAGGCGCCTGACTTGGAGACCGTTCCCGTCAGTTTGCGAAGCGCCTGGCTCATGAGCCTGGCCTGAAGGCCCACGTGGTGATCACCCATATCCCCTTCGAGCTCTGCCCGGGGAACCAGTGCCGCAACGGAGTCGATGACCACCAAGTTGATGGCCCCGGAGCGCAGGAGCACATCAGCGATCTCGAGCGCCTCCTCACCGGTATCGGGCTGCGAGACCAACAACTCCTCGATGTTCACCCCGAGACGCCGTGCATAGTTGACATCGAGCGCATGCTCCGCATCGATGAAGGCAGCAACGCCCCCCGACTTCTGTATCTCGGCAATGGCGTGCAGGGTCAGGGTCGTCTTGCCGCTGGATTCCGGACCGTAGATCTCGATGACCCGGCCGCGAGGATAGCCCCCAATACCGAGCGCGATATCGAGGCTGGGGCCCCCACTCGAAAAGAAGGGCACGCCATCGGCCCCTCCACTTTTATCCATAGTCTGGATCGCGCCTTTCCCAAACTGCTTCTCGATGCTCGAAACCGCCAAGTCGATGGCGTTGCGCTTCGCGGCATCCTGATCCTTGGCCTTGTTCCCATTCCTCAACTCGGCTCGCATCTCGCTCTTCGACTCAGACTTTGCACTGCTCTTTGCTCTCGCCATGACCTTGATCTCCTTCAGAGGGTTCTCGTGCACGGTCAAAATCGACCCTGCCAATAGGGGGGTGAATTTTCAGCTTGATCCGGTTCTCGTTCCCGGGCTCGTGCCTGTTCTCGTGCCCGGGCTCGTGCCTGTTCTCGTGTCTGTTCTCGTGCCTGTTCTCGTTCCCGGGCTCGAAAGCCCAGCCGGAGCTGAGCCTCCACCCCGCCGCATCAGGCTGGGGCCGACGAGTTCGGTATCGGTCATAAGGCGCCGGATCCAATCGAGGGCGACCTGGGCCGTGAGCGTGCGGTGACGCGCCCGATCCAACGGGAAAACGAAACGACCTTCGGCCCTGCCGCCCTGATCGGCGGCCCCACCGCTCCCCGGCGAAACCCGGACCCCCGCGTCTGTCTCGCCGGAGTTCGCGAGTATTCGCGAACTCGCGATCCCCGCCCCCCAGGACATGCCGATATAAACGAGGCCCACCGGCTTTGCGTCGGAGCCGCCCCCCGGCCCTGAGATGCCCGTGGTCGCGAGCCCGATATCGGCGCCAAAACGCGCGCGTGCGCCGCTTGCCATGGCACGCACCACGGGCTCCGAGACCGCACCGTGGCGGACCAACGCTTCCTCGGGAACCCCCAGCAACGCCTGCTTGGCGCTATTTGAATACGCGACCACGCCTCCCAGGAAATAGGCTGATGAGCCCGGGTTGTCGGTCAACTTTTGGGCGATCGCACCCCCCGTGCAGGACTCGGCCACAGCGACGGTTCGGCCCGCGGCGCCAAGGAGCCCACCCACCACAGCCTCAAGGGTTTCGTCGCCTTCGCCGTAGACAAGATCGCCGATACGCGCCCGGATTTTCGCCACCACGGCATCGATTCGAGCGTCGGCCTCGCTAATCGAAGCGCCGCGCGCCACCACTCGAAGGAAATTGTCGGGAAAGCTCGTTCTGAAGGCGAGTTCGGCCTCTCCATCCTGGGCGAGATCGACCAACTCACCCTCGAGGCTCGACTCGCCGATGCCGAAAGTGCGAAGCATGCGTGCCCTCACCCGGGAAACGCCTTCGCGCTTCTCCAAACGCGCCTCGACCCGGGGAAGAACCTGCTCGTCCATCATCAGCGAAAGCTCCCGGGGAACCCCGGGCATGCAAACCACGATCGTGCCGCGCTCCTCGAGCAGGAAACCCGGAGCCGTACCGACGGGGTTGGCCAGAATTTCCGCTCCACTGGGAAAGAGGGCCTGCTTCCGATTCGTCTCGTTCATTTCGCGACCGACCCGGGCGAAGAAAGCGCGCATTGCCTCGAAGCTGCCCTCGTCAAATTCCAATGGGCGGCCGAGGGCCTCGGCGAGGGTTTCAGTCGTCCGGTCGTCCCGGGTCGGGCCAAGCCCGCCCGATACGAGCAATAGGTCGCTCCGCGAAATCCCCCGCTCGAAGGCATCACACATATCGGCGGGGTCGTCGCGCACCGAAGCCTGGTAGTGACACTCGACATCGAGTTGGAGGAGCCGTGACGCGATGAGCGCCTTGTTGGAATCGACGATCTCTCCGCGCAGAACCTCGTCGCCAATCGTGAGTATTTCGGCTTTCATCAGAGGATCCCGCCGCATGCCAGCCATGCCCAGGCATCGAACCCCGCGAGCACTCGATCGACCAGCGCCTCGCCAACCGGGAGCGGTTGAAGCCCGACGGAGCGCAGTTTCGAAGCCAGGAGTAGATAAGCGGGCACCATAACGACCAGGGCCCCCAGCCCCCCAGCCACGATATCGTCCGCCATCACTCCAGCCCCGCGCTTGAATTTGTCTTCTGCCCACTTCACCGGCCCCGGTTTTCGAATATCAAACCATCGGAATGCGACGAATCCGGTCACGACCAGGAGCCACCATGAATTTATTTTTTCGAAAGGACTCCCTTCCAGGCCTGGGAGCTCGAGGGGCGCCATCGAAACGCCCTGGAGCAGGACCAGAGGGAAAAGTGAAATGAGTTGGCCGACGAACTCGTCGATCACGATTCGCCCGTCGTCGTGGCGGCCGAAATACGTCTCGGCGGCGCTCGAGGCCCAAACGCCCAGACCCGAGAGCGCCAGGAGAACCAGGCCGTAGAGGGGCACATCGAGCCGGTGTAGACCGCTGCCGAACGCGATCACGGCCAATAGGGCGCCCCACGTGCCCGGCGCCCAGGGCCCGAAGCCAGCGCCCCCCACCGTGGCGACCCAGACAGCCAGGCCGCGCTCCCCGGAAACCTTTCCGGAGCCCCCAGAAGTCTCTGGATTTGTTGAGTTATTGAGTTCGCTCAGCGTTTCGTCCCGATCCGGGGACCGCGCGGGGAAACCGCGGTTCATCGCTGTCGCCGGAGGGGGGTCGGCGACAGCGAAACTTTAGCGGCGCGCTCTTCGTCGAGTCAACGCAAAAGCGAAAGAAAGGTGAAAATAAATACTATGGGTCCAATCACCCTCATTTGTTGACTTGGCGTCGAGAGTCGCTTCAGAAACCCGCGCAGCCGCACGGGGCTTGCCCTTCACCCGCTACACTGCGCCGCTTCATGCGTGTCCTCGGCCTCGACCTCGGCAGCAAGCGGATCGGTCTCGCGGTTTCCGATCCCGACGCCTCAATCGCCTTTCCCGCCGGTACCCTACGGAGTACCGGGCGCAAGGCGGACATCATCGCCGTCTGCCAACTCATCGAGGAGCGCGAGATCGGCGCCGTGGTCATCGGGTTGCCGCGCCATATGGATGGTCGGCATGGTCCCGAGGCCCAGGCGGCGGAGAAATTTGCCGCCGCTCTTCGTCGCGCATCCGGGCTGCCCGTGGAAACCCTCGACGAGCGCTGGACCAGCCAGGAAGCCGAACGCTCCCTGGCCGCCCAGGGGCACAATTCCAAGCGAACCCGGGCCCACGTCGACGAAGTCGCCGCCGCCATCATCCTGCGCACCTACCTCGAGATCGACCGTAATCGGTCGAGCCGGAAAGACGAATGAAAATGCGCTGGCTAGCGGCCGTTGGGGCGACTGGGCTGCTCGTGTGTCTGGCCGGGGCCGACTACGCCCGGGGGTTGCTGGAACCCGTATCCCACGAGACCCGAACCCAACTCTTCCTCGTCGAACCCGGGGCCACCTTCTCCTCGGTCGCCGATCGCCTCGAGGCCGGGGGCCTTATCCGCAGCGCACGAGCAACGAGTTGGCTCGCCCGCTATCGGGGCTTCGACCAGAAATTGCACGTGGGGGAATACGAACTCTCCCCCAGCCAGGGCAGCGCGGAAATCATGTTCATTCTGACCGCAGGCCGGGTCAAAACCTGGTCCGTAACCATCCCCGAAGGCAGCCGAGCCCGGGATATCGCCGCCCTACTCGCCGCCGCAGAGCTGGCGACGGCCGCCGATTTCCTGGCGGCGGCCAACGATCCCAACCTCGCCCAGGAGCTCGGCGTTCCCGGTGACCGCCTCGAGGGCTACCTCTACCCGGACACCTACCGCTTACCCCGGGGAATGCCGGCCCACCAGATCGCCCGGCTAATGGTGAAGCAATTCGACCGGGTCTGGTCAAATCGAGTCGTCGAACTCACGGACCCATCATCACTCTCCAAGCGAGAGATCGTCATCCTCGCCTCCATCGTCGAGAAGGAAACGGGTTCGGCCAGCGAGCGGCCGCTGATCGCGGCGGTCTTTCTGAATCGGCTCGATCGGGGCATGCGACTCGAGACCGACCCGACCGTGATCTATGGAATCCCCGACTTCAACGGGAACCTACGCAAGAAACACCTGGTCGACGAAGCCAATCCCTACAACACCTACCGAATTTCTGGGCTTCCTCCCGGACCCATCTCGAACCCCGGAGCGGACGCTCTGCTCGCGGTGGTCAAGCCGACGGCAGCATCGGATTTTCTATACTTCGTCTCACGCAACGACGGTACGCATCATTTCTCGAAGACCTACCGCGAGCACGTGAATGCCGTCAACCGCTACCAGCGCAGGCGGCGACCCTAAACGACTCGAAGCCGTCCCTCGCGGCGACTCACGCGAGGCTTTTGGAAAGCAGGGAAACCGCCCGCTCGCCGCCGACGGTCGTGAGCAGGGTCGTGAGCTTTGGCCCCTGGTCTCTGCCAATGAGCAACTCGTAGGCCAGGGGGCAAAAGGTCTTGAGCGTCAGGTCCGTGCCCTCACACAGGCTCTTCATGTGCGGAATCAGATCAACCTCGCTGATCTCCGGCTCCTCGCTGAGAACGACGACCAGCCGTTCGAGGATCGTGCGTTGATCTTCGCTGAGGGAGAGCGCAACGGGTTCGTCTCGCATGCGATACCGAAAATCATCGGGTGCATACTCTTCGATCCATCGCCAGCAGCACTCCGCACGGTGCCTGAAAGCCTGCCTCTCGGCTTCCGTCTTGACCTCACCGGTCGCTTCGTAGCGCGCGAGGCTGCGAGCAAGGTCGCCGTCATAGGCCTGTAAAATCACCGAGAGGCCCCGAAATCCGGGTGCGAAGGGGACCGAACTGCCAGGCTCGATACGGGCTGCACTCACCGACGAGAGCTCGAAAGTACGCCGGGCGATCTTCCTCTTCTTGTCCGCCTTGCTCCCGTCCTCGGCCTCGTGCGCCAGACGGCGAGCTCGGTCGAAGTCTTCATAGAGCTTGATCACATCGAGATCGAAGGAGATCTGAAACTCACTGCCCGGACGCTGACTTGCAAAAATCCAGCGCAACATCTCAGGCTCATAGATGGCGAGACAATCGGACACCGTAATCACGTCGCCCGAAGAGCTCGAAATTTTTCCGCCACGACCCTTGACGCGAACAAAGTCGTAGGCGACGTATTGCGGCGCCTCGCCCTCGTACACCTGGGTCACGATTTCCCTGCCCGTGTCGTAACTTCCCCCGGCGCTACTGTGATCCTTGCCTCCCGGTTCAAAGGCCACGCCCTCGTATCGCCAGCGCATCGGCCAATCAACCCGCCAGGGGAGTTTGACGCTGCCGCCCTCGCGCAGGTCTACAGACTCTTCGTGCTCGCATGTCCCACAGCGATAGTCCACGAACCAGTCGCCGGACCAGCTGAACTCGATTTCGTCCCGCCCGCAGGACTCGCAAAAACCTGCCAGGGGAAGCCAGTCTTCGCCCAGGGGCTGACTGCGATGAGCGTTCAGGATCTCGCGGATCTCGCCGCGCCGCTCCAGGGCCCTGCGAATGCCCTCGGCGTAGGCACCCTTGCGATAGCGACCGGATTGCCGGATGAACTCGGGGTCGATCCCGAGGGGTGCCAGGCTCTCTTCGAAAAGCGCAATAAAATGAGAAGCGTAACTATCGTGCTGGGCATAGGGATCGGGGACATCGGCGACGCTGCGGCGCAGATTCTCCTCCAACATATCGGCTTCGGGGATGCCCTGGGGCACCTTTCGAAACACGTCGAAATCGTCCCAAGAGTAGATGAAACGGACTTCGACTCCCTGGTCGCGTAGGGCCCGCGCCACCAGGTCAACGCTCATCACCTCCCTGAAATTCCCGATATGCACCACGCCCGAGGGGGTAATTCCAGCCGCCACCGTGATCTTCGCGCTGGCTGGATGCGCTTCGAGGGTGCGCCGAGCGGCGTGGTCGGCCCAATGCGAAAAGTAGGAGTCGGATTTTCTTTTTATCGATTTCTCTTGAGATGCCATCGTGTCCAAACATCGCCCAGGGTCGCAAGCAGCGCCAACGCGAGCGGGTTTTTCAGGCTCTGACCGCCGACCTCTTCGGCGACATGGCCTTTACGAGTTCGGGCTCGACGTCTTCACCCAGTAGCAGAGCCGATGCAATGCGACCCACTTCTGCCGACGCCACCATGCCCGACCCCCCGAGCCCAGCCACCCAGAACAGGCCCGGCCGATCTGGATCTGCCCCGACGACGAAATGCCCGTCCTCGGTCAGCGTGCGCATGCCGCACCAGAAATGCGCGAGCCCCGACTCCTCGAGGAGGGGCAGGTGCACCCCGCATTTCCGGGCGATCTCGGTGCGACACTCATCGACGATCTCGAGCCGGTCTGGGTCGGTATCGACGACCTCGCAGGCGCTCACCATCATGCCTCCGCCCTCCGGCCGGCAATAGAATTCCTCCTCATTGGACGCACCGAAATACCAGACCACCGGCCAGCTTCGCTCGACCGACGCGACGGGAGCCGTGACTCCCAGGTGGCGCAGGGTCGGACGAAGCCGTACTCGCGAACCGACCGAGCGGCCCAGGGCCTGTGCCCAGCCGCCTGCAGCCAGCACCGTGGTCTCCCCCCTCACGGAGTTTCCATCCGTCAGCCGCACCCCCACAACCCTTCCGGCCTCCTCCAAAAGGGAAGCCACTCGGGCGCCCCGACGAATCTCGACGCCTCCCTCGCGAGCGCCCCGGGTAAAGCCCGCGACAATCGCCGCGATATCCAGACGCCCTTCCCGAGGAAAGGACCAGGCCGCCCCGACCTCGGCCTCAAAGCCCGGCATGGCGGCGCGAAGTCCGTCACGATCAAGTTCTTCAACGTGCCCCTCCGGCACCTGTAGGGCGGCCACCCAAGCTCTTATCTCCTCCTGCCGGCCTGGCGCGGCCACCAAGACGAGCCCCAATGCGTCGATCAAGGGCACCTCACTGAACCCTGGTGGGGGATTGCGAAGGAACTCGGCACTCTGGAGCCCGATGCGGGTAAAGAGTGGATCCGGACCCAAGGTGCGGAGGATGGCGGCATTCAGCGCCGTGGAATGCGAACCCAGCTGGTTCTCGGCCTCAAGCAACGTCACCGACGCCCCGCAGCCGGACTTCGCGAGATGCCATGCGGTCGTGAGGCCCGCGATCCCGCCGCCCACGATGAGGATTGGGGTGTTTTGCATGACTCGAGGAGACTATCAAATAAAGAAAGCGGACGTCCTCTCGGACCCCCGCTTTCTCCCGGTTCCCCCCAACTTGATTCCTTGACTGCGGCTAGGCTCGGGCCACCTCGCGCAGCAGCGTAAGATCATCGAGAGCGTTACCCGCTCCCTGGACGACGGCCGAATAGGGGTCTTCGCTTCGAACGATCGGCAACTGGGTCGCCTCTCGCAGGACTTGATCCAGGTCGGTCAGTAGCGATCCGCCACCGACCAGCATGATTCCCCGATCGACGATATCTGCCGCGAGTTCCGGCGGTGTTTGTTCAAGAGTCTGGTGGACCGTCTCGATGATTGTATGAATCGGCTCGAGCAGGGCTTCCCTGATTTCGCTGCTACTGGTCTCAACGACCTTGGGGATACCCGCAATCAGATCGCGGCCCTTGACTTCCATCGTAGTCACCGGCGTATCCACCGACGCGGTTCCGATCGCCATTTTGACCTTCTCAGCCGTTCTTTCTCCAATCAGCATGTTGAACTTACGGCGAACAAAATTGATGATCGCCTCATCCATCTTGTCGCCACCCGTTCGAACGGACTGCGAAGTCACGATTCCAGAGAGCGAGATTACGGCCACGTCAGTCGTCCCGCCGCCGATATCCACGACCATATTCCCGGTGGGCGCCGTCACATCTAGACCCGCACCGATCGCAGCCGCCATGGGCTCATCGATCAGATAGACCTCTCGGGCTCCCGCAGACAGGGCCGACTCGCGCACTGCGCGGCGCTCGACATTCGTAATGCAGGGCGGGACGCAGATCACGATCCGCGGCCTGGCCAATACACGCCGATTGTGGGCTCGGCGAATGAAATAGCGAAGCATGGCCTCGGTAATTTCGAAATCGGCGATCACGCCTTCCTTGATCGGGCGGATCGCACGAATCGATCCCGGGGTCCGTCCGAGCATCTCTTTCGCGTCGTGCCCCACGGCGAGAACTCGCTGCCCGCCACCATCATTCTTGTCGACGAT
Source organism: Myxococcota bacterium (assembly GCA_028823175.1). Taxonomy (GTDB): domain Bacteria; phylum Myxococcota_A; class UBA9160; order UBA9160; family UBA4427; genus JAZXM01. The sequence continues at coordinate 12,559 of JAPKBZ010000031.1, read as the reverse complement.
TGCCACCACGCTCGGCTCGGAGCAGATCAGACCTTCACCGCGGCCATAGACCAGGGTATTCGCCGTGCCGAGATCAATCGCCAGATCGTGGGAAAAGCGACCAACTAGGGAGTCCAACAGCATTCTTCTCATCCTCATTTGGCCACTGAACGCGGTCGAAATAACCGGCTTGGCCCATGCTTTCTCCTATCGGCAACTAAGTCGCAGCACTTGAGGGCTAGAAGGAGGAGAGAGGCGCTATTTTCTCTCGGGTTCAGGGCTCCCGATGGGGCGAAGTCACAGCGCCGGGAGGGGCTTCCTGAACCTAACTCAAAGAATTCCCCTCGGGGAATTCGAGCTCGACACGGTGGGTCTTTCCGACTTGGCCTTACGGAGTCGCAGGACTCGCCTCCGGGGGACGTCGCTCGACCGTCGGAGACGACGCGCCGGCGGCCGCGGGCTCGGCCTCTACCACGGTGCGTAGGCGGCCCACCACGGAGGTAAGATCCGAAAAGCCGCGGCGGACAGCCGCCAGATGATTTCGATGGGCAACCAACTGGCCCTCCACCTGGACCAACTCGGCCTGGAGGGAGTCGACCCTCGAGGCCAGGAACCCTGCCCGACGATATTGCTGGCCGGCCAAAATTCCGAGGGCGAGGATCACGAGGCCCGCGATTACCCCGAGCAGGCGACCACGCCTAGGGCCCGAGGCCTTGGGCTCACCGGCCTCGGCGTGGGCCGGCGCTCGCTCCGCCCCCTCCGCCGCTTCGTTGTCCACCACGCTCAATTCCGGACCCGCCACCGATACCATTGATCTGCTCCTTGCCCCATATCCTGATTGCCTGGGGGGCGACTCTCTCGAGCAGCCCGCGCCAAAATCAAGCCGGGACTCGAAGGTCCTCACGGCTCCAATCTCCACCCGTGAGTATGCAGCCCGCTGGGCCCGCTGCAAGCCACCCCTCGGGTCTGCCTCCCGAGCAGTTTCGGAGAGCGCCAGACTCTCCCGACGAGTCGGCTAGGACTGGATGACGAGCTTCGAGAGGCTCGTCTTGCGAAGGTTCGTCTTCTGGATGGTTCTGACCAGTTCCGCGACCTTCTCGGTATCCGTTTCGAAGGGGTTATTGCAAATCACACGGACGTTCAGAAGGTTTCCCAGCCTGATATTCGACCAGTCCAGGTCGTATTGGATGGAGTGTTCTCGCGCCAACTTAATGAACTCACCCCGCATTCGGGCACGGGTGTTGTGCGGAGGTTCCGACTTGGCCAGATCGATCTCTTCATCGGTAAATAGCCGATCGACCGCTCCGTTCCGCTCCAGCAGGTAGTAGAGGCCGCGCTCCCTCTGAATATCGTGATACTGAAGGTCAAGCATGAAGGTCTTGGGGTCGTTCCACGATGTCCCGTGTCGATCGATATAGGACTCGATCAGACGCCTCTTGATGATCCAGTCCACCTTGCGATCGAGTTTGTTGGGATCTGTCTCGAGACAGTCGAGCACGTACTGCCACATGACCACAGCTTCTTTGTGATCATCACTGACGGGATACTGCTCGATGTACTTTTGAGCCATCTCGCAATACTCTCGCTGGATCTCAATGGGCGAATATTCTCGACCGCTATCCAGTCGCAACTTCCGCTTACATGTGACGTCGTAGGTGATGTCCTTGATCGCCTTCACCGGGTTCCGAAGCGTAAAGTCCTTGTTGATATAGTTGTCTTCGATCATCTGAAGGACAACCGAGCAAGTGCCCACCTTGATAAAATTGGTGTACTCGCTCATATTTGAATCGCCCACAATGACATGAAGCCGCCGGTATTTTTCCCGATCAGCGTGGGGCTCATCTCGCGTGTTGATGATCGAACGATCATTGGTCGTGGTGCCCGATATCTTTTGATAGATATGCTGAGCACGCTGGCTTACGCAGTAGTGGACCCCGTCCTGGGTCTGAAAAACCTTGCCCGCGCCGGTATAAATCTGCCGGGTGACGAGGAAGGGGATCAACTGCTCTGCGAGATAGTAAAAATCGACATCGCGGTCGACGAGATAATTCTCGTGGCATCCGTAGCTGTTTCCGACGAAGTCGGTGTTGTTTTTGAAGATCGATAGCTTGCCCGGTATTCGCTCTTCGCGAATTTTTTCCTCGGCGTATTTCTGGAGATCCTCCAGGATTCGCTCACCGGCCTTGTCATAGACGATCAACTGACGGGGCGATGCGCATTCCGGCGTCGCGTACTCGGGATGACACCCCGTATCCTGGTAGAATCGGGCGCCATTCTCGAGGAACACGTTGAGAAAGTGCTCGGTCGTGATCAATTTCTCGAAGAGAAACCGGATGGCCTTCTCCACCGGCAGAGTTTTACGCCCCTCGGGCGTAAAAATAATCCCATACTCCGTCTCGATCCCGTAGATCCGTTTCTGCATGACTTAAACCGTCCCGTCGACAGGCTCGCCAACTCCCTTGATAATCAATCAGCCTATTCAGGCCTCGAGAAGAGACTTCACTTCCTCGCCGGAGAGCCGAGTGAATTTCCGCCCTTCTCTCCCCCGATCCAAAATGCAAACTTCGAGTGCTCCTTCGTCGAGAGAAGACCCGCTTTCGGAGCCCGCACTCAGTGCTTGCCGGCCGAGCTTGATCGCGTCGGCGGCACTGAGCCCCTCCCGATAGCTGTTGGCGAGTTCGCCCTCTACTTCGGCAACGTTGCCCCCGATTACACAGTAGTGAGAGTGGTCGCTGATGAAACCATCGAAAGTCACCCTGTAAAGTGAATTTTTCCGATGGTCCTCCCAACGATCATCGCCGACTTCGGCGACAATGATTTCGATCTCCAGGGGTTTCATCTCACGGGTAAAAACCTCTCCTATTGCCTGGGAGTAGGCGTTGGCTAGAGCCTGCCCCCCCACATCCTCTCGGCTATAGGAGTAACCCTTGGTGTCCGCGAACCTGACACCGAGTTTTCGCAACTGATCGAACTCGCTGAATTTGCCGACCCCGGCAAAGGCGATTCGGTCGTATATTTCGCCAACCTTGGAAAGGCTCGTCGAATTTTCCGCGACCAGAAGGACCCCCCCGTCATACTCGAGCGCGACAATGGACTTGCCACGACCGATTCCCTTGCGAGCAAATTCCGCTTTATCCGCCATGATTTGCTCAGGAGACGCGTAGAAGGGCATGCTCATTCTGCTGATCCTCCCGCTGTTCGCCGGGCTAGGGTTTCTCGATAGGCCGCCTCGATGTCCTGCTCGGGGCAATCGTCCACACCCTCAGCCGAGCAGAACTTGACGATTGGAAAAATTCGGCGCTCTAGGTCGACGCCGCCCGTGGCCCTGTCTTCATCGGCCGCGGCGGTCAGGGCTGCGACAGCCAGACGAGTCGCCGCCCCCTGGTCCATGGCCGGCCTCCAACCCTGCTTGATTGTCTCGCGCGCGTAGAGTCCACCTGATCCAGTGGCATCGAACTCGGCTTCCTCGTAACGCCCGCCCGTAATATCGAATTTCCAGAGGCGACCGTTCCTACGACGAATATCGAAGCCGGCAAAGAGTGGAACGACCGCCAGGCCCTGCATCGCTGCCGGGAGGTTTTGGCGAATCATCTGGGAAAGCTTGTTCGCCTTCCCATCGAGTTCCAGAGCTTGACCTTCGATTTTTTCGTAGTGCTCGAGTTCGACGGAAAGGACCCTCGCCATCTCGATGGAGGGTCCGGCCGCTCCCGAGATCGCCATACAAGAGTGGCTATCCGTCGCAAATACTTTGACCACGTCTCTCGACGCAACCGAATGCCCCGCCGTCGCAAGGCGATCACCAGCGACCATTACGCCGCTCTCGTAACGCATCGCCAACACCGTCGTGCCGTGCGGAACCGAGCCGGTCGCATGCTCGCTCCATGCCGATAAATCCGGCATCAGCTGAGGGTGCTCGGCCTGTAAAAGTTCAAAGAAGCTCGAACCCTGGTAGTTACCCCTCCAGATCACCGATTCCCCCCCCAAAAAAAACACTCATATCAGGATCCGAGCAGCAGACGAGTGCCTACTCGCCTCCCCGCTGGACATAGTTCTTCACGAACTCCTCGGCATTCTCTTCAAGGACAGAGTCAATCTCCTCCATCAGGGAGTCCATGTCCTCCTTGAGCTCTTCGCCCTTCTTGGCCATTTTCTGGCCGCCCTCAGAGGACTCATCCGAAGAGTTGTCTTCACCGCCCTTGGACTTTTGCTTCTGCTCACTCGAAGCAGCCATCCAGATGGCGCCGGAATCCTGTGACTGATCCCTGGAACCGCTTTTCGTTATGAATCGTGCCATAGCTTCTACCTCAGCCACCATCCGTCATGCAGATAGCGTTCTATTAGCCCATATTGGCGAGCAACTCGGATGCAGACTCCGACTTATCCAGAAGTTCTTCGACATAAGCACGGCTACCCTTGAGCGGCTCATTCATCATGATCCGCCTAACAGGCTCCTCACCCACCGCGAAGGAAATAGAATCCCAATTGACCCCGAATACTTCCCCAGGGTAACGGCGGAGGCACTCCCCGCGGAAATAGGCCCGAGTATCGTCGGGCGGCCTGTGCGCGGCTGCGTTGATCTCTTCGTCCGAACAGATGCGCTCGACCCTGCCCTGGCGCTCGAGCATGTAGTAGAGCCCCTTGTCAGGCCGAGTATCGTGGTACTGGAGATCGAGCATCTTCACTCGAGCATCATCCCACTCGAGCCCCTTGCGCTCGATGAATCCGTCGAGGATATGTTTTTTGGCTACCCAATCAATTTCGCGGGCCAGATCCATCGGATTATCTGCGAGGCGCTGCATCACGTGCTGCCATTTATCCAGGACATCCACGGATACAGCGTCCAGGGGGTTCTTGGCCGCGTAGGTCAGCGCCATGTCCAAAAATTCGTTCTGGATTTCGATGGCGGTCATGCGCTTGCCGTTGTCGAGCTGCATCTCTCGGGACAGGCTTGGATCGTGCGAAACTTCCTTGATGGCGCGAACAGGGTTGATCAGGGACAGATCCCTATCGATGGCTCCATCTTCGATCATCGAAAGAATGATCGCCGTCACTCCATTGCGGAGATAAATCGTGTACTCGCTCATATTCGAGTCGCCCACGATCATGTGGAGGCGGCGGTATTTCTCTCGATCAGCGTGCGGTTCGTCCCGTGTATTGATGATCGGACGTTTCACCATGGTATCGAGCGCTACTTCGGTCTCGAAAAAATCTGCACGCTGGCTAATTTGAAAATCACAGGGTTGGTTTCTGTTTTCGCTCCCGACCTTGCCTGAACCGCAGTAGATCTGCCGGGTGGCGAAAAAAGGCAGGAGACTCTCGACAATCCTCTTGAAGGAGGTGCGGCGATCCATGAGATAATTCTCATGACAGCCGTAGCTGTTTCCCTTCTGGTCGCTGTTATTTTTGTGAAGGAGCATCGTTGCACCCTCGGGCAGCAGAACATTCGCTTCCCGGCGACTGACCTCGACAATCCTCTCACCGGCTTTCTCGTGGATGACAAGATCTCGTGCATTCGTGACTTCGGGCGAAGAATACTCGGGGTGCGCGTGATCAACGTAATAGCGTGCACCGTTGATCAGGGTCTTGTTCCGCGCGATATTCTCTTGCTGGTTGGGCGTGTACTTTTCGCCATCAACCTGAAAACCACGCGCATCGGCGAGCGGATTCTCCTGATCGTAGTCCCAGAGAATTCGTCCCTCAGGATCTTCCCTGTAGGCATTGACCAGAAGGACGCAGCTCGAGATCGGATCGAAGTCGGGATCATTCTTGACAATGATCCCATACTCAATTTCCGTTCCCATCACGGTAGGTATCGCCATCCGCCCTCCTGGCGCCTCGTCTTAATCGTATGAGTGCAAGATGCTCGCACCCTTCGAATCGACCTGCTCCCTTTTTCGTCTCTCCGAGGGCAGAACCCCCCCATCCTGACCCGACTCACATCGTGGGGGCAACGGTGCCTCTAGAGGTATTGACCCTGGCCTCCAGAGACCGTTTCGATCGTCTGCTCCTTGCGTTCCATGCCCGTGATCAGGGTCCGAACGTTGATGATCCTCTCGCCCTTACGGCCGGAGATACGCGCCCAATCGTCGGGGTTCGTCGTATTCGGGAGATCTTCGTTCTCCTTGAACTCCTCCCTCACTGATTTGAGCATGTCCTCGATCTTGATCCCGTGCTCGCCATCATCGATCAACCGCTTGACGGCCTTTCGCTTCGCTCGCGCAACGATATTTTCGATCATGGCACCACTCGCAAAGTCCTTGAAGTAGAAAATTTCCCGGTCGCCCTTGGCGTAGGTGACCTCGAGGAACTTGTTGTCCTCGCCGGTCGAATACATGCCATCGATGACCTCGTCGACCATCGCGGCACAAACCTTGTCGGGGTCAGCACCGAACCGGGCGAACCCACTCTCATGGAGCGGGAGATCTGACTTCAGATATTTCAGGAAAATCTCCCGGGCAGCCGTCGCATCGGGTCGGGAGACCTTGACCTTCAGGTCGAGACGCCCCGGGCGCAGTACCGCGGGATCGATCAGATCCTGTCGATTGCTCGCACCGATCACGATGACGTTCTCAAGCGACTCGACACCATCAATTTCGGACAGGAACTGAGCGACGACTGTCGCCTCCATGTCCGATGAAACCCCTGAGCCACGCATACGGAAGAGTGAGTCCATCTCGTCAAAGAAGACGACAACGGGCACATCGTGGCTCGCTTTCTCGCGAGCCTTCTTAAACACTTCGCGCAGCTTACTCTCGGTCTCGCCCACGTACTTGTTGAGCAACTCCGGCCCCTTCACGTTGAGGAAATAGGCCGTAGTGTCTTTTCCCGTACGCTTCTCGATCTTCTTGGCCAGCGCATTGGCGACCGCCTTCGCGATCAAGGTCTTTCCACAGCCGGGAGGTCCGTAGAGAAGGATTCCCTTGGGCGGCCGAAGCTGATGCTCGGCAAAAATCTCAGGGTGGAGGTAGGGCAACTCGACAGAGTCCCTCAAAATCTCGATCTGGTCACCGAGGCCGCCGATATCCGAGTACGTGATATCGGGAATCTGCTCGAGCATGACCTCTTCCACGCTCGACTTCGGCATTTTTTCGAAAGCATATTGAGTACGCGAATCGACCATCAGCCGATCACCCACATTGATGCGCTCGCTGCGCAGAGGTTCCGCGATCGTCACCAGACGCTCGTCGTCGGTATGGCCTACGACAAGAACCCTATTCTCCGAAACGAAGTCCACAACCGTCGTCACTTCGCCGCGCTGGGTATAGCCCGCCGGTTCGACGACGTTGAAGGCCTCATTGAGGAGAACCATCTGGCCCTCCTCCAGGTGAACCGGATCCAGCTCGGGGTGGAGATTGACGCGCATAGGCCGACCGTCCACGAGGATCTCGACTGTCTCGTCTTTATTTGATCGCAGAAAGATCCCGTATCCGTTGGGCGGAGCGCAGAGCTTGTCCACCTCCTCCTTCAGGAGTTCGACCTGCTGCTTCGCCTCCTGCAGCATTCCCACCAACTTCTCGTTCTGCCGGAGAGCATCCCGATGTTGGATACGAGCCTGATCGTGTCGCCGGCGAAGGGTTTCGAAATCGCCCAACATCCGATCCAAGCGATTGCGAAACTCGCTGGAGTCGCTGCCAAAGAAGCGAATCGCGTCCTGGAGGGCCTCGGCGTCGTTGTCGTACAAACCGCCCGTACGTCCTGCCGCCTCCGCCTCGGACTCCTCGCGAAGGTCGGACGGAGAGATCCGCCCCATCACGTCGCGTACAAATCCAGCGCGTTCCCCACCGTCTTCCGAATCATGCTCGCTCATCGTTGCGTCTCCTCGTTGACCGACCCGCCCGATGGCGGGAAACCTTGCCGTCTACCGACTAACAAAGCAAAGACCGTGCCCAAAAAAGCCCCACCATTCCCCAGGAGGTGTTGGGTTTTGACAACAACTCGCCGTTGGCGGGCGAAGGGCAAGGGGCAGTCCGGAAAGCTGCGTGTCGCTGCCCCTATTACGGAAAAAAGGAAACGATTTCAGAAGCTTACGAGAGTTCCCCTCGCCGGGACACGCGCCTGAGAAGGCCTCTATCGCGCTCGGGAGAACCCGGTCGCAGCGATTCTGCGCGGAAGCACTGGAAAAGATGGCTGCGCGGTTGAGGAAAACGGCGAACCCCCTGATATTTCGATCCTTTTGTACGTCATCGATTCTATCGACTCGCCTCTCCATGTCAACCGCAAGCCGGTCGACAGAATGCCGTAAATTGCTGTTTTATAAAGAATTCTTGCGTGTCAGGAGAACGGGCAAGCAGCGCCCGGAAGGATCACCCGGAGGTTCTCGGACAATTCCGAAAAAATACTATTGAGCTCCTTCAGAGATGCCCACAAATGGGGGGATGTCACTGCGGGCGACCCGCGATCCTGTCAAGAACACCCCCCACCAAGTGGGAAATCTTTTTCCCTCTCTGCCTACTCGGTGCCGGAAAACGAACGCTCGCTGTCAACTTTGGCACCTTTTCGGCTCCCCCGAGGTGCACGAACCGAAAGTTGCGGACCGTAAAATTCGACGATTCCGCGCCGCGGTCGCGGTCGCAGGGGGGGGCCTAGCGAGCTTCCGCAGACAGTTCGAGCAGTTCGGTCCCGACCGGCGGCTCAAAATCGAAGAGCTCCGGGGAGGGGGACTTGTTCAGGACGATTTCAGAAAACCGAATCGTGGTTCGATTGCCGAAGAGGTCGACGATGGAGCTCTCTCGAATGAGGCTGTCGTCCGGGCTCACGATCAAGGAGAGCCGCTCGAAGGAGGCAGCTTCCCGGGGAACGAGGCCGATCTCCACCCCCGCCGGACCACAACCGAGGACTTCGGCCGAGAAGACCTCACGCAATTGCCCAGATCCGAAGAGGAACTGAAGAGCCGCGCCGGCGGGATAGCCTCCGCCCATCCGCACCCGCGTGACCTGCCCGGCCGACGGGTCGTAAACCCAGAGCGTTTCGCCGTCGCTCACCACCAGGCTTGGCTCGGGCTCCTCGTAACTCCAACGCATTCGCCCGGGTTTGGCGAGCAGGACTTTTCCCCGACTCGCCTCGGCCCCCACCCCCCCGGTGCCTGCGAGAAGCAGGGCTTCGGTTCTCTGCTCAAAACTCGCCTCAAGATCCGCAATGCTGTCGTAACGCGCCTGGACGCGCGCAAGGGATTCCTCGCCGTCTTCACACCCCCCCGCGTGGTCCACGTGGTCCAGAGGCCGAGCGCTCTCCGTCGCACCCGCCGCAGCCCACACCGGGGCCAGGGCGAGCAGAATTACGGCCGAATACGCGAGGGTATTCCCATGTGGACGAAGTCGGAAGCTCCTGAAAAGAGCCGAGGCCCTACTCTTCATTGGGATCGCGGAGGAAAACTTCGCGAGGACGGTTGCCCACCTGGGGACCGACCATGCCATCGTTTTCCATTTTCTCGACGATCCGAGCCGATCGGTTATAACCGATCTTCAGCCGTCGCTGAACATACGAAATTGATGCGTTGCGGGTTTCTGAGACGACGGAGACGGCCTGATCGAACATCTCATCGACTTCCTCCGCGCCTTCTTCAAACGACGCATCCGGCCCTTCCTCGGTAAAGCGCACCAATTCTTCGTCGAATGTGGGCTTGCCCTGGTCGCGAAGAAAGCTGACCAACTCGACCACCTCCTTCTCGCTCACAAAAGGTGCGTGGAGCCGCTCGAGCAGGGCAGTACGCGGCGGCAGGAAGAGCATATCCCCCAGTCCGAGCAAGCTCTCCGCGCCCTTCTGATCCAGGATCGTCCGCGAGTCTATCGCTGAGGAAACTTGGAATGAAACCCGAGAAGGGAAGTTGGCTTTGATCACGCCCGTGAGTACGTCGACGCTCGGGCGCTGGGTCGCGAGCACCAGGTGGATCCCCGCGGCCCGGGCCATCTGGGCGAGTCGCTGCAGGGACTCTTCGACATCCTTCGCCACCATGACCATCAAGTCGGCGAGTTCGTCGATAACCACGACGATATAGGGCAGGGGGGCCCAATCGACCATCTCGGGTTCTTCGGACTTGTCGCCATGCTTGGGCTTCAGTGCGAAGCTTGTGTTGCCCTTCGCAATCTCTTCGTTCGCTTTCTCGTTGAACTGATCGATATTGCGAACTTGGACCGAACCCATCATCAGGTAGCGCTCCTCCATCTTTCGCACGATTCCCTGGAGGGCCGCAGCCGCTCTCTTTGGGTTGGTAACGACATCGGCGATGAGATGGGGAATGCCCTCGTAGACAGACAATTCGAGGAGCTTGGGATCAACCAGAAGAAGTTTCAGCTCGTCGGGTGAGGCTCTGCAGAGCAGAGAGCACAGAAACGCGTTAAGAAAAACACTTTTCCCCGTACCCGTGGAACCGGCAACGAGGAGGTGAGGCATCTTGGCCAGGTCTGAAGTAACCGGGTTCCCGAAGATGTCCATCCCCATCGCAACGGCCAAGGTCGATTCGTTCTTCCTAAAACTTTCACTATCGAGGAGCGTCCTAAGGTAGACGGTTTCGCGCGTCGGATTTGGAACCTCGATCCCCACGACGTTCTTGCCCGGTAGTGGGGCAATGATGCGGATCGAGATAGCCCGAAGTGCCATCGCCAGATCGTCGGTCAGCCCCACGATCTTGTTGACTTTGATCCCCGCGGCCGGCTCGTATTCATACATCGTGATGACCGGACCCGGGTGCACACGAACAACCGTTCCCTGTACCCCGAAATCCGCGAGCTTTTTCTCAAGAATTCGCGAATTCATCAGCAGGCTGTTGCGATCGAACTTGCGCGAGTCGCCGGGTGGCCTGGCGAAAATCGAAGAATCCGGATGCTGAAAGGGACCCGAGGACCCACCCTCATCGAACTCGAACATCTCCTGCTCCGGCTTCCGATCTCGCTCACGCTCCTCGACGTGGTCGACAATCTGGGGCCCGCCTCCGGATGTGCGTGAGGCACGGCCAGCCGTCTCCATCTTCTTCTCTGGCACCTTCGCACCGGGTGCCGACTCCTCCACGGGGGAACTGGCCGACGGGCCACGCAATTCGGCGACTCGGGTGCGACGCGCTCGCTGCTCCCGCCAGACCACCAGAGAAGCCCAGCCGCGCTCGAAAACTCCCGCGCTGCGACGAAGGAGTTCGGCGGTCGCCCCAAAAGCCTGCCGGACCAGACCCGAAACGGAGACCACGAGCCGCGCGATGAACGCGGCCACTGCGCGGATACCCACCCCAAGCGCCGAGAGGGCCACCCCCGTCGAGATGCCCGTAACGCTGAGCACACCCACCGCCAGCAGTAGGCCATTCAGCAGCAGCGCCCCCCAGCGACTGAGGAGAGAAATCTCCAATTGGGCCAGGCGACTGCCGAGTAGGCCGCCCTGGGGGCCCGCGAAATCGGTGGGAATCAGATCGCCCAGAAGCGGTGGCAGAGACGAAACCGCGAGAATCAGGAGCGCGCTCCCCACCCAGTAACGCGACCGCATGGGCGGGACGCCCAGGCCCAGCACCAGACTGCCCCCCAGGAAGGCCGCTGAAGCGACAAAAACGACCGACCCCATGCCCATCAGCCACAAGAGGCCGTACGCCAGACTCGCTCCCAGGAGCCCGGCGCGGTTCGCGACCTCCTGGTCTAGGGGCCAAGGCACCGAGGGGTCTGCGGGGACGGATGTAGCCAGGGCCAGAGCCGCAAGGGCGGCCAGCCCGAGCAGGACCAACCCGCCGGCCTCCGATAGAAGAGCCGAACCCAGGGACGCCTGCCCCTTATCGGTCGTTCGTCGTGCTTTCCGGCCCTTGGCGGCAGCCTTAGCCATAGAGCGCGAAGCCCCAATCAATTTTGCAGCGGTCCGCTGCCTCGCTCATTTCCCTACCCCCCCGGAAAGGAAAGAGCTTTCAGGATACCTTTCCGCCCTGTTCGGCGCCACGCCGCCCCGAGTACCCGGGGAAACCCTTGACGCCGGGGCCTACCCAGGCATTCTTCCCCCTAATTACTTTCTTCGCACATCCTCTTCGCACGTTCTCTTCGCTCGTTCTCTTCGCACATCCCCTTCGCTCGTTCTCTTCGCTCGATTCCCTAGGAGACCCCCCAATATGGCAGGCATCAACAAGGTCATTCTCATCGGCAATCTCGGCCGCGACCCGGAGCTCCGGTACACCCAGAGCGGCCAGCCCGTCGCCACTTTCAGTCTCGCGACCAGCGAGAATTGGACCGACAAGACCAGCGGTGAAAAAGTCGAGAAAACCGAGTGGCACAGGGTCGTCGTCTGGGGCCGGACGGCAGAGCTCTGTAGCCAGTACCTCGCCAAGGGCCGGACCGCCTACATCGAAGGGCGCCTGCAGACCCGCGATTGGGAGGACAAAGAAGGGCAAAAGCGCAGCACCACGGAGATCAACGCCCAGACGGTTCAATTCCTCGGGGGCCCCAGGAGCCAGTCCGCCGGTGAAGCACCCGCGGCCGAGACGGGCGATTCGAGATCTACGGGCGGTGGCCCGCCCGCAGCCGCCGGAGACGACGTCCCCTTCTGAAGCGGCCTGTTGAAGCGGTCGTTGAAGCGGTCTGGGCGGCGTGGAGCAAGCTGAACGCACCGGTCGCGCGGGCGA